>JAYSXE010000001.1:0-2133 GCA_043717565.1 Burkholderiales bacterium
CAGCGGGGTGTCATCACGGTGGACGCCGACGCGGCCGGTTGGGGTTGGTACGTTGACCGCACGGCGCGGTCGGATGGCGAATTCCGGCTGTTCGGTGACGGTGTCCGCACGGCAGTGGGCGGCGTGGCCGCAGGTCGCATGGATCTGCTGTCGGCGCTGATCCACGAGTACGGGCATGCGGCGGGGATCGGCCACGACAGCCACGGCGTGATGGGCGACATGCTGTCTGCGGGCACGCGGGCCTCGCCAACCTTCGACGCCTGGAGCCACCGTCCGGTGGGCCACCACGTGGACGATGCTGGGCCCATGGTGCTGATCGACTGGGCGCAGCTGGCGCGGCGGTCGGTGACGGTGGCGCCCGAGCCGGCGCAAGCCAAAGCCATGACGCTGGGCTGGAGGAGCCGCTTTGTCAACGAGCTGGGCGCACGGGATCTCAGCGCTTCGCCGACCGCGAAGATGAATATCGTGCTGCCGACGACGCACCGAGTGCAAAGCCACTGAGCACCTGGGGAGCAGGAATCCGATGCAAAAGCAGTTGCTGCTGTACCAGACGGCTGTGCCGATCACGCCGGCGCGCCACAGCCGGCATTCGGTGGAGGTCGGGCACTCCTACGCCTTCAGCGCCGGCGTCAACGCCGTGCCGCTGATGGCGGTGGAGATCACCCGCGCCGCGGTGGAGTACGCGGTGGTGTTCACAGGCTCTGGTGAGCACGTGATGCCGGCGGTCGTGCTCGGGGTGAAGGGCGATCAGAACCTCTACCTGTCTGCGCAAGGGCAGTGGACAGCGAAGTACGTTCCGGCGTTCATTCGGCGCTACCCGTTCGTCTTTGCCTCCAGCGCCGACGGCAAGACCCTGACGCTGTGCATCGACGAAGCCTACCCGGGCCTGAACACCGAAGGGCGCGGGCAGAAGTTCTTCGCCTCCGACGGCTCGCCATCGGCCTATGTCGAACAGGTGCTGGGGTTCCTGAAGGAGTACCAGGCGCAATTCATGCGCACGCAGGTCTTTGCGCGCGAGCTGCTTGCCCTGGGGCTGCTGGAGCCAATGCAGGCGCAGATCACCACGCCTGCTGGCGGCAAGCTGTCGTTGACCGGCTTTCAGACCGTGAGCCGGCGAAAACTTCGTGGGTTGTCACCGGATCGGTTGCAGTCACTCACGCAGACTGACGAACTTGAGGCGATCTACCTGCACCTGTACTCGATGCGCAACTTCCACGACGTGAAGGACAGGCTGATCGGGAATCTCTTGTCCGAAGAGACATCGGCTGGTGTGCCCGGCTCACAGCCGGCGTTTCCGATCTGACGATCCGACGTTCAATCGAACACCGGCGCCAGCGGGGCTTCGACCTGCGGCCACGGCATCCGAGATGTGGTGTCGAGTTGCGTTCAGGTGTCCTGAGCGCCCAGCAACTCCAGTCTCAATGCGTCCTGATCTTCAAACGGTCTCGTCGTCGGTTTCAGACGGTGCGCCCCACCGGTCCAGCAGCATGATTTGCCAGACGGCGAAGAACATGGCTGCAATCACCGGCCCGATCACGAACCCATTGATCCCGAAGACAGCCATGCCGCCCAGTGTGGCCAGCAGCACCACCCAGTCGGGCAGCCGCGTGTCCTTGCCCACCAGCAATGGGCGCAGCACGTTGTCCACCAGCCCGATCACCAGCACACCCCAGGCTGTCAGGCCCAGCCCGCTGGCCAGTTGACCATTGGCCATCAAGTACACAGCCACCGGGCCCCAGACCAACGCAGCGCCCACCGCCGGCAGCAGCGACAGGAAAGCCATCAGCACTGTCCACACCAGGGCGCCCGGCACCCCCAAGAACCAGAACGCTGCCCCGCCAAGGCAGCCTTGCAACAACGCGACAAGCAGATTGCCCTTGACGGTGGCGCGGATGGCCGTGCTGAATTTGCGCCACAACTGGCGCTGATGCGCCCCTGTCAGCGGCACTGATTCACGCAGCGTGCTGGCGATCGCAGCACCATCGCGCAGCAGGAAAAACGCCACGTACAACATGATGAACAGGCTGGCCACCCACTCAAATGTGTTCTGCCCATAACGCAGCAGGCCAGTGGCAATGAACTGTCCCGCCTGATTGAGCAGACCCAGCAATTGCCGTTGCACGCCTTGAACGT
>JAYSXE010000002.1:0-4667 GCA_043717565.1 Burkholderiales bacterium
CGTCGGGTCGGTCGGGCAACCGCGCGACGGGCTGACCAGCGCCATGTACGCCCTGTTTGACCTGAAGCAGGCGCGCCTGACCTTCCACCGCGTACCCTATGACCATATGGCCGCTGCTGCATCGGTGCGACGGGCCGGTTTGCCCGACTACCTTGCCCAACGTCTGGAAGCCGGCCGATGAGTTTGTTGAAGCCCGAATCGGTGCTGGACGGGTTTGTCATCGGGCCGTGCATCCACTCCGGTGCCATGGCCCACATCTACAGCGTGCGCTGCGCCGACGGCGCGCGTGACCCCGGCTTCCCGATGGTGATGAAGGTGCCGCGAATGACCGCCGAAGACGGCGCCGAGACGATCCTCAGTTTCGAGGTGGAACACCAGTTGCTGCCGTTGCTCAGCGGTCCGCACGTGCCACGGTTTGTGGCGGCGGGCGACCTGCAAGACACGCCCTATCTGGTCATGGAGCATGTGCAGGGCCAGACACTGGAGCACTGGCTGCCCGAATCGGACGCAACTGCCGGTCCACTGACGCACGAGACGCTGGCCAAGCTGGGCGCGGCCGTGGCACACGCGGTCCACAGCCTGCACAAGCAAGACACCTGCCACCTGGACCTCAAACCGGCCAACGTCATCATCCAGCCGGACGGCAAGGCGGTGTTGCTGGACTTCGGTCTTTCCTGCCACGCGCACTACCCCGACTTGCTGGCCGAAGAACTGCGCAAGGCGGTGGGCTCGCCGGTCTGGATTTCGCCCGAACAGGTGGTGGGTGTGCGCGGCGATCCGCGCAGCGACATCTTCGCCATCGGCGTCATGCTGTATGAACTGGCCACCGGTGAGCTGCCCTTTGGCTCACCCACCACCGACAGTGGTTTGCGCCTGCGCTTGTGGATGGACCCCAAGCCGCCGCGCGCCTTGCGCGGCGACTTGCCCGAGTGGCTGCAAGAAGTGATCCTGCGCTGCCTGGAACATGAAGCGGCGCACCGCTATCCCTCGGCAGCCCATCTCGCGTTCGACCTGTCGCACACAGACCACGTCACGGTCACGGCGCGTGGCCAGCGCACCCGTGGCACCGGCTTCAAAGAGCATCTCAAGCGCTGGCTCATGGCGGCGGGCAAGCACTACCAGCCCAGCCTGATGCCCACCCACCACATCCAGGAAATTCCAATCGTGATGGTGGCGGTGCCACCCCACCATGAGGTGAGCGACGGCACGATGCACGCACTGCGCCAGGCGGTGACCCATTCGCTTGGCGTGCGCCCGGGTGCGCGGCTGGCCTGCGTGACGGTGATCTCGCCCAGTGAAACCAGCTACACCGAAGGCGACCGCAGCGAATCGCAGATCCACCGGCGCCACCTGAACGTGATGATGCAGTGGGCCAAGGGCCTGGACCTGATCGGGCATCAGACTTCTTACCACGTGCTGGAGTCCAGCGATGTGGCGCAGGCCCTGGTGCGCTACGCAAAGGGGAACCACGTGAGCGCTATGGTGATGGGCGCCGCGACCCACGGCCTGCAGATGCAGCGTTTCGTGGCCACCGTCCCGATCAAGGTGGCCATGGAAGCACCCTGCACCGTCCTCCTGGTCAAGCAGCAACTGCCCTTCGAACAGCCCAGCCGCTGACGCGAAGGTCAGCCCGTGGGTCAGCCCGTGGGTCAGCCAAGGCCCTGCTCGTCGCCCCCAGTGGGTCGTTGCGGTGGGTGCGGTGGGTTCGGTCGACCGGCGGCAGGCGGGCCAAGGTGTTGCGGATGAACCGCTTTTCGCAGTGGCGGCTGCGACGGTGTTTCTTGGCCGCCGCCCGTTGACCCTGGAGCCAGTCGAACACGAAGCCGGTCAGGCGGCTGAGTTCGAGCGGGTCGGTGAAGCTGTTCGTCTCACCACAGCCGCTCCCACAACCGCGCCAGCCGCTCCTTGGTGCGCTGCCACACCGGGCGCTCAGCCCAGCGCTCAGCCGTGATGCGGGTCGAGCGGGCGAGATCGGCTTCGAACATGCGGGTCATCGCCTGCCCGAAAGCCTGGCCGAAGATCACCGCATTGACTTCGTTGTTGGCGGCCAGGCTGCGCCAGTCCATGTTGCTGGAACCGACGGTAGACACCACACCGTCGATGACGGCCGTCTTCGCGTGCAGGACGGCATCGTCCAGCTCGTACAGCTGCACACCTGATTCAAGCAACTGGTCGTAGTAGCTCTGCCCAGCATAGAGCACGGGTTTGAAGTCACTGACGGACGGCAGGATCAAGCGCACGGCAACGCCCCGTGCTGCGGCATCACACAGCGCGTCGACCATGTCGGGGCCGGGAGCGAAGTAAGCCATCGTCAGATGAATGCTCACGCTTGCCGTGTCGATGGCATTCAGCAACATCGCATAGATTCGCCCGTCGTCGACGTCAGGAGACGACGCCACGATACGCACCACGTCACCGCCAGCGGTGGCCTGCTGCCGGGGACTTCCTGAGGCAACTTGCGGCAGGGGCGGCAGCGGCCCTTCGCACCCCTGTTGCTGCCAGGTGGCCCGCACCAGATCTTCCAACGGGGCGACTGCGGGACCTGCAATGCGCACCTGCGTATCGCGCCAACCGACACGCTTGGGGTCGTCAACCCGGCGCTGGCGTGAGCCCCCAAACGACCCGGAGGTGTAGACGGCGCTGATGTTCATCCCGCCAGTGAATCCAACCTGACGGTCCACAGCGAGTATCTTGCGATGATCACGGTGGGTGATGTCCCAATAGCCCAGCCGCTTCAGCGGGTTCACGGGATTGAAAGCACACGTGAAGATGCCACTGGCACGCAAGTCATCGAAGAAGCCCTCGGGCGTGCCGATGGAGCCCACAGCGTCGTACAGCACCGCAACCGCAACACCATCCGCCTTTTTGCGCTTCAACACCGCCGCAAGCCGCTGCGAGATGGCGGAGTCTTCGATGATGTAGCTCTGCAGCAGGATGCTCCCGCGCGCCTGCTCGATGGCTTGGAACATGGAAGCGTAGGCAGCAGGGCCGTCGATCAGCAGCCGGGTCTCGTTGTGTGCGTAGAGGTCGACTTCGTCAAATTCAGCCATCACCTGCAGATGGCGATTCAGCAGGTTGGCCTGGCCCTGCCCCCCGATGCGGCGCAACAGTGCGTCGCGCTGGGTCTGGTTCATGCGCCCACTCCGGCCCTGCACCTTGACTGCTGACGTCACCGCTGAAGCGGACAGCACTGCGGGCCGCTGCAGGTTGGCAGCAGATCGGTGCACCGTGGGTTCGATGGCACAGGCACACGTCAGCAACAGCACCGCGACAGCGGCCAGCAGCCCAAGCGCTGCTCGCCCACGACCTGGCTGGGACGGGCTGGTCAGGCGCGCGGGATGTGGATGCATAAAACTTCCGTTGCAGGTTCATGGATGAAAACGCGCAACCCGGAGGCTTCCCGCGCATCCTGCGGACCCTTTGGCTGCTTCTCCGAGCCCAACACGGCTGGTTCGGTGCACAAGCTACCCGTCGCATCTTAGAAGACCTGTACCGCCGCGAGGGATCGGCGGTCAGTCCGCGCCGCTGTAGGACAGTGGCACGCTGCTGTGGGAACCTGGGCTTCGAATTCACGGCACGCCGCGCATCAGAGCTCATCACCCTGGCATCCGCATGGGGCTTACTTTTCGATGCGGTCGCGTCCTACAGCGCTGGTTTGGCAGCAATACAAACATTGCCACCGGATTCGCACGAACGGGTCCTCATCCAACAACCCCAACCCGAGAGACCAAAATGACAAACCAGATCAACGATCGCAATGTCGCAGCAAGCGACGAAGAAACGTCTCACCCTGTAGGAACCAGCGTTGGTGCCGGGTCAGGTGCCATCACGGGTGCGCTGGCAGGAACTGCAGTGGCAGGTCCCGCCGGTACCGTGATTGGTGCCCTCGTGGGCGCTATCGGCGGCGCTCTGGCGGGCCGGGAGATTGCAGAACAAGTCAACCCCACGCCCAACGGCACCAGTGACGATCACCCGGTGGCGACGTCTTTGGGCGCCGCAGCCGGGGTGTTGGCGGGCGCCACAGTAGGCACTGTCGTGGCTGGGCCGCTGGGCACGGTGGTCGGCGCTGCGATGGGCGCTGCAGCTGGCGGCATCGGCGGCGAAGGCGTCGGCGAAGTGGTGAACCCGAAGGCAAATGACGATCTGCAAAATCACAACCTGGCCACCGGTGGTGGCGTCGGCGTCGGCGCAACCGCGGGAGCCGTCGTTGGCAGTATCGCTGGCCCTGCTGGCATGGCCGCGGGTGCGGCCATCGGTGCAGTCGCTGGTGGGATGACTGCTCGCGGCACTGCGGAAGTCGTGAATCCGAAATCTCGGGACGAGCTTGTTGAGCACAACCTCGGCAGTGGGCTGGGTGCCAGCACCGGCGCGATTGGTGGCGCCATCCTGGGCGCCGTCGGCGGGCCGCCCGGAATGATCGCAGGTGCCGCTGTAGGTGCAGCGTTGGGTGGTGGTGCGGGCGAAGGTGTTGCCCAAGCAGTCAACCCTGCTGATGAAGACATGTACTGGTCTTCACGCTTCAACCGCGAGCCCAGCTACGTGTCCGGGCTGTCGTACGACGACTACTCGCCGGCGTACGCGCTGGGCTATGGCAATTACAATCCCGGCCGCCGCTTCGACGAGGAATGTTCACGCCTGGATGCCGAGTGGGACCGGGTCTAACTGGG
>JAYSXE010000011.1:0-4570 GCA_043717565.1 Burkholderiales bacterium
CAACATGCCCGGCCCGCCACCCGGCGGGCACTTCAGCGTGTCGGCGGCGGTGCAGGTGGCAAACACCGTGACCGTGGCGCGGTGGCACGCCAGCGGCGCCGTCGCGACTTGCGCAGTGGCAGCGGTTGCGAGCAGAAAGCCGGCGCCAAGACTGGCCGCACGGGCCGGCAGCGATGCCAGCCGCAGCAGCCGGGCCGGCCCCCTCATGCGATGGGCCTTGACGTCCACGGGCCGGTGAAGCGTTTGAATGCTGAGGGTGGAACTGCAGGCGGTGATGTCGTTGGGGTGCATGGCGTTCTTTCGGTGGTCAGCGCCACAGGCCGTGGCGGGGGTTGAAAGCGTGCGTGCTGCAGCCAGGGCAGCCGGATAAAAAACGTTGCGGGGCGGCCTACAGCACCACCGGCAGTTCTGACCAGGGCATGGGCTGTGGCGGGTCGCGCAGCCAGCGCTGCAGCACCGCCGCACCGTCTTGCCAGCCCACCTGGCGGGCCATCGTGTCGGCCAAGGTCTGGCGTTGCGCGGCCGTTGCGCCTGGCGTGGCCAGCGCCAGGTAGCTGTCGGCGGCCTGCGTGAAAGGGTGTTCAGCGCCCAGCGTGGCGGCCAGCGCCTGTTTGGCCGCCACCCAGTGTTCACGCGCGGCGTCCAGCCGGCCCAGCCGCGCTTCGGCACAGCCCAACAGCACGCGCGTGGTGGCCACGCTGGTGTGCGTGGGCGAGCTGAGGTGTTCCTGCCGCTGCCGCGTGGTGTTCAGAACGTCCAGTGCGGCGGTCGTCTGGCCGGCGCGCAGCAGCGCTTCACCCAGGATGCGCCGCACCTGTTCGGTACGGCTGGTGGTGCTGCCCTCGCGCCGTTCGGTGTCGGCCAGCAGCCGCCGCAGCGGGGCTTCGGCATCAGCGGCGTGGCCGCTGTAGAGCTGGATGCGCGATTCCAGCAAATCGGCGTGCGGGGTGCGCCAGGCGTTGTCGGGCCCGCTGCCGCCGCGCAGCTGCTGCAGGCGCTGGCGCGCTGCTTCAAACTGCCCCAGGCGGATGTGCGCCCAGGCCAGTTCGTTGACGGCGGTCACGGTCAACTGGTGGTGCGGGCCCAGCCGCGGCAGCAGTTCAGCATGCGCGCGGCCGAGCATGTCCACCGCTTCGCGCGGGCGCCCGGCCCAGCTTTCCACGGCGCCCAGTTGCATCTGCGCGTTCAAGCGCTCCACCGTGGCCGCGGGCCCGCGCGCTTCCATCAGCGGCAGCGCCCGCTGCAGGCTGCGGCGCGCGGTGTCCATGTTGCCGTTGTAGCGGGCGGCGTTGCCGTGGCCGTGCGCGGCCCAGGACAGCAGCTCCGGGTCGGTGGTGCCGGCGGCGTCGAAGGTTTCCACCGCCTTGCGATAGTGGGCTTCGGCCTGCGGCACCTGGCCGCGGTTCAGCGCCACTTCACCCTGGATCAGCGCCGCGCGGCCAGCCATGGTGGCGTCGGTGGGCAGTCGTTCGGCCAGCACGCTGCGCAGTTGTTGCAGCGTGGCCTGGGTGTCGTCGTACAGCTGCGCCTTCACCTGGCTGTCGGCCAGCTGCCACAACGCCATCGCCAGCGCCCGGCTGCCGGCCAGGGTGTCGGGCCCCGGGCGTGCGGCGGCCACCGCTGCGCGGCGTTGAGCGATGGCGGGTTCGTAGGCGCCGATGTCGTGGTACAGCTGCGCCATGCGCTGTTGCGCGCCACTGCGCGTGTCGGTATCCAGCGCCTGGCCGCTTTCGAGAAAGGTGCTGGCGCGGTCCAGCAGTTCACGGGCGCTGAACTGCCGCTGCGCTGCCAGGTCGGGCCCCATGCCGGCAAACAGGCTTTGCAGCAGGCCGTCCACGCTGGTGGCGCGGGCCTGGTTCAACTTTGCTTGCTGGTGCTGCTGCCAGGCCTGCGTGCCCAGCACGGCCGAGGCCACCAGGCCCGCACCCACCAGCCCCAGCGGCAGGCGCTGACGGCGGGCAAAGCGGCTCCACTGGTAGGCCAGACTGGGCGGGCGCGCGCGCACCGGGCGCTGCTGCAGGTGCCGCAGGAGGTCGGCGGCCAGTTCGGTGGCGGTGGCGTAGCGGGCCTGCGGGTCGCGGTGCAGCGCCTGCGCGACGATGTTGTCCAGGTCGCCCTGCAATTGCCGGCGCAGGCGCGCGGGCGGCAGGCCGGGCAGGCCCAGAGGCGCCAGTTGCGTGGACAGCCGGGGCAGCGGTGTTTCGGTGCCGCTGCGCAGCGCTTCTGACCAGCCCACGCCCGGGCGCAGCTGCGGGTGCTGGCCGGCCAGCAGCACGTACAGCAGGATACCCAGCGCGTACACGTCGGTGGCGGTGGTGACCGCCTGGTTCAGCACCTGTTCAGGCGCGGCATAGCCCGGTGTCAGCAGCGTGTCGGCGCGCAGCGTGGGCGGCGCGGCCGGCCAGGCCAGGCCGCTGCTGGCACCGGTTGCGGCTTCGGTGTCTTCCGCTGCCAGCAGCTTGGCGATGCCGAAGTCCAGCAGCTTGGGTTCCCCCGCCTCCGTGACCAGCACGTTGGCCGGTTTGATGTCGCGGTGCACCACCAGGTGCCGGTGCGCGTGGGCCACGGCGTCCAGCAGCGTGATGAACAGGCGCAGCCGTTGCGGCACGTCCAGCCGACGCGCATGGCAATGCTGGTCGATGGGCAGGCCCTGCACGTGTTCCAGCACCAGGAAGGGCTGGCCGCTGCCGGAGACGCCGGCGTCGAACAGGCGCGCGATGTGGGGGTGCGCCAGCCGCGCCAGAATGTGGCCCTCGCGCCGGAACCGTTCGGCAGCGCTGCCGGCGGCCAGGCTCAGGTTCAGCAGCTTCACGGCGGCCTGGCCTTCGAAATGGCCGTCGTCGCGCCGCGCCAGCCACACGCTGCCCATGCCGCCTTCGCCAATGGGGTGCAGCAGGCGCCAGGCGCCCAGCCGTTGCCCGGCAAGCGGTGCCGCGAACAGGTCGGCCGCCGCCGCACCCTGCAGGAACTGCTGGCCCTGGCCCGGCTGCTGGCCCTGCAGCAGGCCTGCAAGCTCGGCCGCCAGGGCGGGGTCCTGGGCCTGCAGGCGCTGCAGCAGCGCGGCGCGCGCGGGCTCGTCGGCATCCAGCGCCTCGTCCAGATGCGGCTGCAGCGTGGCCCAGCGGTGCGGCAGGATCATGGTGCTGGTGAGTGTAGGGGTCGGGTTACCGGTCTCTCATGCACGGGCCCACTGCAAACTGGGGGTGTGCAGGTGCTGGGGGTGCTGCGCTGGCGACGGCGGCAGTGGCGGCTGCAGGGGTGGCTGCAGTCCCGGCTGCACTCCCGGCTGTAGTGCTGGCTGCGATGGCGGCTGTTTTTCAAGCAGCAATTGGCGCAAACGCGGCAGCGCCTCCAGCGCGGCCCGCCGGCCCAGGTCCAGCAGGTAGGGCATGGCAGCGGTGTCGAACAGGCCCACGCGGCGGTCCAGCGTGGGCATCATCAGCACCAGCCGTGCCGTGTCGGCAGTGGCCAGGCGCCCCTGCAACAGGTTGTTGGACAACGTGGCGGTGACGCGCGTGGCCATGCGGGTTGCAGAGTCCACCCGTTGTGGGTGCGGCACCTTGAAGCCCAGCGCCAGCACCACTTCACCTGGTGGTGCGGCGCTGATGGGCAGCGGGTCTGACAGGCTGCCGTCCACCAGCAACTGCTGCCCGATGCGCTGCGGCGTGAACAAAAAAGGCAGCGCCAGGCTGGCGCGCAGCGCGGTGACCAGCGGGCCCCGGCTGAGCACCACGCCGTCACCGCTGCGGGCGCACGTGGCCTGCACACGTAGCGGCACCGGCAACGATTCGATCTGCTGCTGGCCAAAGGCGTCTTGCAGGCGCTGCACGATCAGGCTGTCGTCACGCAGCGCAAAGTGTTCGTCAAAGCCGGCCAGCCGGGGCAGCGCCATCTGCAGCAGCGCTCGGTGGCGGCGCTGGGCGGTGACTTCCCGCGACCACAGTGCGGTGGCTTTTTCGATGGCCGGCTGCGCGCGGTGGCCGGCCGCCACCAGCGCGCCAAAGATCGCGCCGGCGCTGCAGCCCACCACGGCGCTGGGCCGCAGGCCTTCTGCTTCCAGCACCTGCATCACGCCCAGGCCCGCAATGCTCTTGACGCCGCCGCTGCCCAGCACCAGCGTGAACCGGGGTTCGGTGTGAACGGTCTTCATGCGGTAGCTCCGGTGGAGTTCTGGGTGTCGAAGCGACCCATGCCAGTGCGCAAGCCGGCTGCTGAAAGCCACAACCGTTCCAGCCCCGCAGACAGGCGCTGCAGCAGCGGGCTCCGATGCCGCAGGGTGGGCTGGCGGTTGGGGCGTTGGTCGGGCCTCGGGGACGGGCCCAACCGGCGTGCAGCGGGCGCCAGCGCGCAGGTGAAGGTGTCGGCGTCGTTGTCGGTACCGCTGTTGTCGCTGCGGTTAGCGTCGCTGTTGACGCTGTTGCTGACGCCTTTGTTGTCGTACAGGCATGCAAAGGTCTCGCCGCTGCGCAGCGCATACCCCGTTCTCAGCAGCAGTGCGCGCATGGCGGTGTTGTGCGGCAACACCTGCGCGCGAAGCTGCTGCACGCCGCGTTGGCGCGCCTGCTGGTGT
>JAYSXE010000101.1:0-8745 GCA_043717565.1 Burkholderiales bacterium
GGCCATCCTGCCGCTGCTGGGCGTGGGTGCGACACAGCTGTACAAGTCGGAAACCGCCGGCCCGATGAAGGACCAGAAGCTCACGCCGCGCATCGCCGAAACGGCGCGCGGCCTGTGGGTGGTGTACTTCAGCATCGCCACCGTGTGCATGCTGGCCTTCCGCTGGGCGGGCATGGGTTGGGCCGACGCCTTCATGCACATGTGCAGCACCATGGGGCTGGGCGGCTTCGCCGCCTACGACGCCAGTTTCGGGGCCTTCAATTCACCGCTGATCGAAGCCGTGGCGGTGTTCTTCATGCTGGTGGCGGGGGTGAACTTCTCGCTCTACTTCCTGGTCTGGCGCCGGCGTTCGCTGGGTGTGCTGCTGCGCGACACCGAGGCGCAGGCCTACGGGGTGCTGATGGTGGGCTCGGTGTTGCTGATCGCGGCCTTCCTGGCAGTGAACGGTGTCTACCCGACGTTCCTGGAAGCGTTGCGCCATGCCGCCTTCAGCGTGGTGTCGGTGGCCACCACCACCGGCTTTGCCACGGTCGACTACGCGCAATGGCCGATGTTTGCGCCGGTGGTGATGCTGGCCTTGTGCTGCTTTGCCACCTGCGCCGGCAGCACGGGCGGCGGCATCAAGCTGGTGCGCTCGCTGCTGCTGCAGAAGCAGGCGCTGCGCGAACTGACGCACATCGTGCACCCGCGGGCCGTGGTGCCGGTCACCTTCGGCGGCACGGTGGTGCCGGCGCAGGTGATGCAGTCGGTGCTGGCCTTCATGCTGATCTATGGCTTCGTGCTCACCAGCGTGGGCATGCTGCTGCTGCTCAGCGGCATGGACGTCATCAGCGCCTTCACTGCGGCCATCGCCTGCATCAACAACACCGGCCCCGGCCTGGGGCAGGTGGGGCCGGCAAGCAATTACCAGGGCCTCACGGACTTCCAGACCTGGGTCTGCACCTTCGCCATGCTGCTGGGCCGGCTGGAACTGCTGAGCGTGCTGGTGCTGTTCACGCCGCAGTTCTGGCGCAAGTAGACGGCTGCGGCACCTTTTCCGGCAAGTGCCGTTCAGCTGCCGCGCGCGCAGCGAAAGCCGATGTAGACCACCGCGGTGTCTGGCGGTTTGCTCTGCAGGTGGTTGGCTTGCATGGACGCTGCACCGTACCACCACGATCCGCCCCGCGTGCGCCGTGGCGTGTCGCGCGAAGCGGCTGCAGGCTCGTCGACCCATTCCCACACGTTGCCGCCCATGTCGTGCAGGCCGTTGACGCCGGCGGGCGTGGCCGACACCCGGGCATGCCCGTCACCGCGCCACAGCCGGGCACCGTGGCGAATTGCGCGCAGTTGCGCCTGCGCACCGCAGTCGCCCAGACACTGGGCGCCTTGCGGCGTATCGCCGCTGGGGTAGGCGTAGGTCTTGCCACGCGCAAACGGTGGTGGTGGCTGCTCGCGCTGCTCGGTGTAGGCGGCGGCCAGCCATTCGGCATCGCTGGGCAGCCGTGCGCCCGCCCAGCGGCAGAAGGCTTGAGCTTCATGGAACGTCGGGTGCACGGCGGGTTCATCGTCCGCCGCTGCACCGGTGCCACCGAACGGTGAGCGCCAGGTCCATCCCGCTTTCTTGACCCAGCCGTTTTCGTAGACCTCACCACCCCCTCGGCGTTCGGCCTGCGTCACGGTTTGGGTGGCCTGCGCATAACGCCTGAACTGCGCCACCGTGGTCTCGGTGCGGGCGAAATCGATGCTGCCCACCGGTTGCCAGTCGATGCCCGCCGGGTGGGGTGGGGCTGCTGCCCAGGCGGTGCCGGACCACGCGCCGCAGGCGAGCAGGCGGGTAGTAGCCCCGTTTGATGGCGTGTGCTCGACGGATATCTTGGTTTGCCAGTCCAAGCAGCGCGACTACTACGGATTCACCGCAATGCAACTCTCGAGCACCGCGCTGATCGACTATGCAGATCGCCTATCAAACGGCGCAAAGATGCCTCGCATCGGTTGGCGTGACATTGCCGCGTACCCTTCGATGATTCCGTCGGCGCCGGTGGCTGCTGAGTACACGCGAGTCATCGATCCAATGCTGCAGCGCATGAAGGCCAATGTCTTTCAAGTCCAAACCCTCGCCACCCTCCGCGACACCCTCCTCCCCCGCCTGATCTCCGGCCAACTGCGCCTGCCGCAGGCCGAAGCCATGGCTGAGGAGGCCGCCTGAAGGGCCGACCCCGGCGGCGGTGCCGCAGGCCACACGCTCTCGGCGCTGACGGCTGCGCGCCGCCCTGGCAGCTTGGCCGCACATTAAAGCCTTCTTTCATTGCAGCGCCCGACCTGTCAAAGAAACCGCGATTTCTATATACAAGCCAACCGACATGCATAGAAAATCTCGTTTTCTATATACGTTGAACCATCCCGGCCCGACCAGCCAACGCCCATGTTGCCCACGCTCGCCCCGCTTCCTCCGCTGGACCAGCTGAACCCGGCGCGCTTTGACACGCCGGCCATTCTCAAGCAGCTGGCCAGAAGCAGCCGGGCGCTGGCCGAGCTGAAGGGCATTGCGGCGTCCATCCCCAACCAGGGCATCCTGATCAACACCCTGGGGCTGCAAGAGGCGAAGGACAGCTCCGCGATCGAGAACATCGTGACCACGCACGACGAACTCTTCAAGGACGACGTGCTGCCCGAGGCCTTTGCCAACCCGGCCGCCAAGGAGGTGCTGCGCTACCGCCAGGCGCTGCGCGTGGGCTTCGAGCAGGTGCGCGCCAGCGGCTTGCTCACCGCCAACCACATCATCCAGATTCAGGGCGAACTGGAGCGCAACAACGCCGGTTTTCGAAAGCTGCCCGGCACGGCGCTGAAAGACGGCGCCGGGCAGACGGTGTACACGCCGCCGCAAGACCCGGCGGAGATCGCCCGGTTGATGAGCGGCCTGGAACGCTTCATCAACACACCCGAGCTGTTCTCAGCCGACCCGTTGATCAAGATGGCGCTGATCCATCACCAGTTTGAGAGCATCCACCCGTTTTATGACGGCAACGGCCGCACGGGGCGCATCGTCAATGTGCTGTACTTGGTGAAGGAGGGCCTGCTCGACATCCCCGTGCTCTACCTCAGCAGCCACATCGTGCGCACCAAGGCCGACTACTACCGCCTGTTGCAGACGGTGCGCGAGCAAGACAGTTGGGAGGAATGGGTGCTGTACATGCTGGAGGCGGTGGAGGCCACCGCCGGCCAAACCATCACCACCATCCACGCCATCAAGGTGGCGCTGTTCGACTACAAGCACCGCATCCGCAGTGGCTTCAAGTTCTACAGCCAGGACTTGATCAACAACCTGTTCACGCACCCCTACACCAAGATCGAGTTCGTGCAGCGGGACTTGGGTGTCTCGCGGGTCACAGCCACCAAGTACCTTGACGCGTTGGCCGAAGGCGGCTTCGTGCGCAAGCACAGGCAGGGCCGCGGCAACTACTACATCAACCTGGCTTTGAATGCCGTGCTGCAGCCTCAGCCGGCCCCAGTGCAGCAGCCGCAGGCGGCGCGATGACCGAAGACCAGCTCGAACAAGAGGCCCTGGGCTGGTTGACCGACGTGGGCTACCAGCACCGCCATGGCCCCGAGCTGGCGCCGGACGGCAGCACCCCCGAGCGCAGCAGCTACCGCGAGGTGCTGTTGTTGAACCGGCTGCGGCAGGCCGTGGCAGCGCTGAACCCGAATGTGCCGCAGGCGGCGCGCGACGATGCCGTCAAGCAGGTGGTGGACCTGGGCACGCCGGTGCTGCTGGCGGCGAACCGGCAGTTCCACCGGCTGCTGGTTACCGGCGTTCCGGTGCAGTACCAGCGTGATGGCGAAACGCGGGGTGACTTCGTCCGCCTGGTGGACTGGGCCGCGCCGGCACGCAACGGGTGGTTGGCGGTGAACCAGTTTTCTGTTCAAGGGCCGCACCACACACGCCGGCCCGACATCATCCTGTTCGTCAACGGCCTGCCGCTGGTGCTGATCGAGCTGAAGAACCCGGCCGACCCCAACGCCGACGTGTGGAAGGCTTTTCATCAGATCCAGACCTACAAGGAACAGATTGCAGACGCCTTTCAGTACAACGAGGTGCTGGTGATTTCGGACGGCACGGATGCGCTGCTGGGTTCGCTGTCCAGCGACAGTGAGCGTTTCATGGCTTGGCGCACGATTGACGGTGTTGAGCTCGACCCGCTGGGGCCGTTCAACGAACTGCAGACGCTGGTGCGCGGTGTGCTGGCGCCGGCCTACTTGCTGGACTACCTGCGCTTCTTCGTGCTGTTTGAGGACGAGTTTGGCAACAACAGCGGCCTGGTCAAGAAGATCGCCGGCTACCACCAGTTCCACGCGGTGCGGGCGGCCATCGCACAGGTGATTGCGGCGTCGCGCGTGGATGGCCTGCCCAGCGTGCGCGGCAAGGGCGGCGTGGTGTGGCACACGCAGGGCAGCGGCAAGAGCATCACCATGACGTGTTTTGCTGCGCGCGTGATGCAAGAGCCGCTGATGGAGAACCCGACCATCGTGGTCATCACCGACCGCAACGACCTGGACGGGCAGTTGTTTGGCGTGTTCTCGCTGGCGCAAGACCTGCTGCGCGAACAACCGGTGCAGGCCAGCACGCGGCAAGAGCTGCGGGCGCTGTTGGGCAACCGGCCTTCGGGCGGCATCGTGTTTGCAACGATCCAGAAGTTCATGCCGGGCGAGGACGAGGATGCGTTTCCGCTGCTCTCCAGCCGCCACAACATCGTCGTCATCGCCGACGAAGCGCACCGCACGCAATACGGCTTTGAGGCCAAGTTGAAGACGGTGAAGCAGCGGCCCGCAGGTTCCGCAACTGCCACGGTGCTGACGACCGGCACCGGCCAGCCCGCGGCGCACAAAGCCGAATTTGCACCAACGGTGGACCGCTACCAAGTCGGCTACGCCCAGCACCTGCGCGACGCACTGCCCCACGCCACGTTTGTGGCCTTCACCGGCACGCCGGTGTCGGGCGAGGACCGCGACACCCGGGCCGTGTTCGGCGACTACATCAGCGTCTACGACATGCAGCAGGCCAAGGAAGATGGCGCCACCGTGGCCATCTACTACGAGAGCCGGCTAACCAAGCTGGGACTGAAGGCCGACGAGCTGGCCACCATCGACGACGAGGTGGACGAGCTGGCCGAAGACGAAGAAGAGAGCCAGCAAGCCAAGCTCAAGAGCCGCTGGGCCGCGCTGGAGAAGGTGGTGGGCGCCGAGCCGCGCATCGCCAGCGTGGCGGCCGATCTGGTGGCGCACTTTGAAGAGCGCGCGAATGGTCAAACAGGACAAGCGCAGACCGGCAAGGCCATGGTGGTGGGCATGAGCCGCGACATCTGTGTCCACCTTTACAACGAGATCACCAAACTGCGTCCTGACTGGCACAGCGCCGACCCGGAGCTGGGCGCCATCAAGATCGTGATGACCGGCTCGGCCAGCGACAAGGCGCTGTTGCGCCCGCACATCTACAGCGCCCAGGTCAAGAAGCGCCTGGAGCAGCGCTTCAAGAAGCCCGATGACCCGCTGCGCCTGGTGATCGTGCGCGACATGTGGCTGACCGGCTTCGACGCGCCCTGCGTGCACACTCTGTACATCGACAAGCCCATGAAGGGCCACAACCTGATGCAGGCCATCGCCCGCGTGAACCGGGTGTTCAAAGACAAGCAGGGCGGCCTGGTGGTGGACTACATCGGCATTGCCAACGAGCTGAAGACGGCGCTGAAGGAGTACACCGCCAGCAAGGGCCGGGGGCGGCCCACGGTGGACGCGTTTGAAGCCTACAGCGTGCTGGCCGAGAAGCTGGACGCGCTGCGCGGCATGTTGCACGCCTTTGACTACAGCGGCTTTCTGACCGGCGGCCACAAGACCTTGGCCGGCGCCGCCAACTTCGTGTTGGGCATCAAAGACGGCAAGAAGCGCTTCGCCGATTTGGCGCTGGCGATGAGCAAGGCCTTCACCCTGTGCTGCACGCTCGACGAGGCCAAGGCGGTGCGCGAAGAGGTGGCCTTCTTCCAGGCCGTGAAGGTCATCCTGACCAAGCGCGAGATCAGCGCGCAGAAGAAGACAGACGAGCAACGCGAGCTGGCCATCCGCCAGATCATCAGCTCGGCTGTGGTGTCCGAAGAGGTGGTCGACATCTTCGACGCCGTGGGGCTGGACAAACCCAACATCGGCATCCTGGACGACGCCTTCCTGGCCGAGGTGCGCAACCTGCCTGAACGCAACCTGGCGGTGGAATTGCTGGAGCGGTTGCTGGAAGGCGAGATCAAGTCACGCTTTGCCGGCAACGTGGTGCAGAACAAGAAGTTTTCGGACATGCTGACCGACGTGGTGCAGCGCTACCAGAACCGGTCCATTGAAGCCGCGCAGGTGATGGAAGAGCTGGTGCAGATGGCCAAGAAGTTTCGCGAGGCGGCGGCGCGCGGCGAACAGCTGGGCCTGAGCGAAGACGAGGTGCGGTTCTACGACGCGCTGGCCAACAACGAATCCGCCGTCCGCGAACTGACCGACGAGACGCTGAAGAAGATCGCCCACGAGCTGGCCGAGAACCTGCGCAAGAATCTAACGGTCGATTGGTCGGCGCGCGAGAGTGTGCAGGCCAAGCTGCGGCTGATGGTCAAACGCATCTTGCGCAAGTACAAATATCCGCCCGATCAGCAGGACGCGGCGGTGGAACTGGTGCTGCAGCAGGCCAAGGTGTTGGGTGAGACTTGGGCGTAGCACGCCAAGGAGCTGTCATGAACCGATGCGGGTTGGGTGCGTTGATCTTTGTGCTGGCATTGCTGTCGGGCTGCGGCACACCCTATGCCACCGTGCCCGACGCCGCCGGCCGGCCGGTGATGCTGCTCGGCCACGACCCGGTGGCCTATTTCACGCGCGGCCAGCCGGTGCGTGGGTCGGCACAGCATGTGGTCGAACTGCCCGAGCGCAGTTATTACTTCGCCAGTGCCGAGCACAAGGCGTTGTTTGCCGCCGCGCCGGCCCGCTACGAGCCGCAGTACGGCGGTTTTTGTGCCAGCGGTGCGGCCTTTGCGGTCAAGCTGGGCACGGACCCCACAGCCTGGCACATTCGGGACGGCCGCCTGTTCATCTTTGGCGACGTGGTGGGCCAAACCGCATGGAGCATAGATCCGGCATGGAATGTGGCCCATGCCGACCGCTTGTGGCCGCAGATCGCTGACCGCGGCTGGCGCGGGCAGTCGCTGAGCGCCTACCTCAACAAGGTGCCGCACTACCAAAGCGGTGCGCAGATCCGCGCGCAGTGGCTGTCGCTGCACCCGGGGCAAAGCTGGCCCGCCTACGACCCCGGCGGCATGGTGAAAAACCTGTTCTTGAAGCCGCCGGGCTGGCGCGCCGCCGAGGGTTTTGGCCAGCCCGCACTGGGCTACCCCTGAGCGGGGCGGCGGCCGGGCAGCTGCCGCCGGGGCAAGGGCCTGCGGCGGCGCAGGCCTTGCGGTCGGGCGCTGGTCAGCCCTGCGCGGTGGCCAGGATGCCGTTGAGCGTGGCGCTGGGCCGCATCACGGCGTTGGCCTTGGCTTCGTCCAGCAGGTAGTAGCCGCCAATGTCCACAGGCTTGCCCTGCACTTCGGTCAGTTCCTTCACGATGGCCTTCTCGCCGTCAGCCAGGGCCTTGGCGATGGGGGCGAAGTGAGACTGCAACGCGGCGTCTTCGGTCTGTTCGGCCAGCGCCTGTGCCCAGTACAGCGCCAGGTAGTACTGGCTGCCGCGGTTGTCCAGTTGGCCGGTCTTGGGTGACGGGTTCTTGTTGTTGTCCAACAGTTTGCCGGTGGCCGCGTCCAGCGTGCGCGCCAGCATCTTGGCCTTGGCGTTGCCGGTCTTCAGGCCGAGGTCTTCCAGGCTCACGGCCAGCGCCAGAAACTCGCCCAGGCTGTCCCAGCGCAGGTGGTTTTCTTCCACCAGCTGCTGCACGTGCTTGGGTGCCGAGCCGCCGGCACCGGTTTCGTACATGCCTCCGCCGGCCATCAGCGGCACCACGCTCAGCATCTTGGCGCTGGTGCCCAGTTCCATGATGGGGAACAGGTCGGTCAGGTAGTCGCGCAGGATGTTGCCGGTGGCGCTGATGGTGTCCAGCCCGCGCGCCACGCGCTCCAGCGTGTAGCGCATCGCGCGCACCTGGCTCATGATCTGGATGTCCAGGCCTGCCGTGTTGTGCTCGTGCAGGTACATCTTCACCTTGGTGATCAGCTGCGCCTCGTGCGGGCGGTACTGGTCCAGCCAGAACACCACCGGCATGCCGGAATTGCGCGCCCGGTTCACGGCCAGCTTCACCCAGTCGCGGATGGCGGCGTCCTTGCACTGGCACATGCGCCAGATGTCGCCAGCTTCCACGTCCTGGCTCATCAGCACCTCGCCGGTGTTGATGTCGGTGATGTTGGCCACGCCGTCTTCGGCCATCTCGAAGGTCTTGTCGTGCGAGCCGTACTCTTCGGCCTGCTGCGCCATCAGGCCCACGTTGGGCACCGTACCCATGGTCCTGGGGTCGAAGGCGCCGTGCCATTTGCAGAAGTTGATGATCTCCTGGTAGATGCGGGCGAAGGTGGACTCGGGCATCACCGCCTTCACGTCCTTCAGCCGGCCGTCGGCACCCCACATCTTGCCGCCGTTGCGGATCATCGCGGGCATCGACGCGTCGACGATGATGTCGTTGGGCGAATGGAAGTTGGTGATGCCCTTGGCCGAGTCCACCATCGCCAGTTCGGGCCGGTATTCGTGGCAGGCGTGCAG
>JAYSXE010000102.1:0-1728 GCA_043717565.1 Burkholderiales bacterium
CGCAGCAGAACAGGGCAGCCCGCCCCGCCGCTCACCCGCCAACCGATGAGTGTCAGCTGCCGAGCAACAACTCCAACGGCCGCAACGAGCCCCAAGCCGTTCGATCAGGGTATCTTTGCCCAGCGAAGTTCCACCGTGTCATTGGGCCATTGCACCAGTTGCACTTTCTTGGCCATGGCCCAGTTGAGCTTGCGGCGGTAGAGCGGGATGTAGGGCAGGTCCTCGGTGATCAGCCTCAAGGCCACGCCCACCAGTGCGCGGCGTTTGACCAGATCGGTCTCGATCCGCACGCCGTCGATCAGCGCGTCGAGCTTGGGGTTGCTGTAGCGCCCGGCGTTGAAGGTGCCCGCACCTTGGGGCTCGAAGCTGTGGAACAGGCCGTTCAGCGTGCTCCAGGGATCGGTGGTCGGCGTCCAGCCGAACTCGATGAAGCTGGCCGTGCCCTGGCTGAGCTTGGGGAAGAACTGGTTGGTCGGCGAGCTGCGCAGCGTGGTGCGGATGCCCACCTGCGTGAGCATGGCCGCAGCGGCCTGGCACACGCCTTCGCGCCAGGCCACGTTCACGCAGTCCAGCGTGACGCCGAAGCCCTGCGGGTAGCCGGCCTCAGTCAGCAGTGCGCGCGACCTGGCCGGGTCATGGGGCAGGCGCTTGTCCAGCTCGGCCAGGTAGCCCTCGACCATTGGCGAGATGAAGCTGCCGGTGGGTGTGCCCTGGCCGCGCAGCACCTTCTGCACGATCAGGTCCACGTTCAGCGCATGGGCCACGGCGCGGCGCACCCGCAGGTCCTTGAACGGGTTGCGGTCCTTCACGTCGCCGTGCAGCAACTCGTCGCGGAACTGGTCGAAGGTGAAGTATTGCGTGCCCAGGTCGGTGGCGGTGCTGACCTTGATCGCGGTGTCCTGCTTCAACCTCTCGACATCCTGGAACGGCGGGTCCAGCACCAGATCGACCTCGCCCGAGGCCAGTGCGGCCAGCCGGGTCGCGTCGCTCTTGATGTTGACGAAGCTGACCTCGGCCAGGTTGCCATTGCGCTTGTCGGACTGGCCCCACCAGCGCTCGAACCGGGCCAGTTGCACGCGGGTGTCGGGCGCGTATTTGACCAGCCTGAACGGGCCGGTGCCATTGGCGTTGCGCACCGTGTAGGTCTCTTGCTTGCCGTTGAAATCTTGCGCCTTTTCAGCGCCATGTTGCTTGCACCAGGCCTGGCTCATCATCGCCACCAGCAGCAGCTTTTCGGGCAACACCGCGTCGGGCGTGCTGAGCTGGAAGTCCACCGTCAGCGCGTCGATTTTCTTCACCGCAGCAATGTGCTTGAGCGTGAAGCTGCGCTGCGAGGTCGGGCCCATGGCGCGCTCGATGGAGAAAACCACGTCGTCGGCGCTGAAGGCCGCGCCGTCGTGGAAGACCACGTCGGGGCGCAGCTTGAAGCGCCAGCTGGTGGGGCTTTGCAGCTGCCAGCTCAGAGCCAATGCGGGCTCCAGCTTGAACTGCTGGTCGCGGTTGACCAGCGCGTCGTAGACCTGGTAGGCCACCCGCGAGTGGTAGAGCAGGGCCAGCGCGTGCGGGTCCATGGTCTGCGGATCGAAGGCGCTGGCCACGCGCAGTGCCGCGCCTGCCCTGGCGGGCTGCGCCAGGGCAGGCCCCGGCAGGGCCATCAACAGGCTGATGGCCACCGTCATGCTCAGCCTGAGGGCTGCACGCCAGGGCGCGCGGGCAGCGGCCTGGTGA
>JAYSXE010000103.1:0-23866 GCA_043717565.1 Burkholderiales bacterium
CCCGCTGCTGTACCAGCACCTGTTCTGGTTCTTCGGCCACCCCGACGTCTACATCATCTTCATCCCGGCCTCGGCGATGGTGTCGACGATGATCGTCACCGTGGCGGGCAAGCCGCTGGTCGGCCACGAAATCGTGGTGCTGGCGATGATCGCCACCGGCTTTATCAGCTTCGGGGTCTGGGCCCATCACATGTTCACGGTGGGCTTGCCGGGGCTGTCGGCCGGCTACTTCTCGGCCGCGTCGATGGCGGTGGCCATTCCAGCGGGGGCGCAGGTGTTTGCGTGGATCGCCACGCTCGCTTCGGGCAAGGTGCAGCGCAACGTGCCATCGCTGTTTCTCGTCGGCGGCATCCTCATCTTCGTGATGGGCGGGCTGACGGGCGTGATGGTGGGCATGGTCGCTTTCGATGGCCAGGCGCACGACACCTACTTCGTCGTCGCGCACTTTCACTACGTGCTGATCGGCAGCATGGTGTTCCCGCTGTTCGCCGGCTTCTACTACTGGACGCCGATGATCAACGGCCGGCAGCTGTCGGAGAAGGTCGGGCGCTGGGTCTTCTGGCTGATGTTCGTCGGTGTGCACGTGTGCTTCCTGCCCATGCACCTGAGCGGGCTGATGGGCATGCCCAGGCGCGTCGACACCTACCTGCCGGGCCGCGCCTGGGACCTGCCGAACCTGGTCTCGACGGTGGGCGCTTTCATCATGGCCGCCGGGGTGCTGCTGTTCTTGATCGATGCCATCCGCTGCTACGGCCGCAAAAACGAGGGTGAGCAGAACGCCCGCAACGTCTACAACGGCGGCACGCTGGAATGGCTGGCCACCGGCAACTACGCAGTGCGGTCGATTCCCGTGGTCCATGACCTGGAACCGCTGTGGGCCGATGCCCGGCTGCGTGAAGACGTGGAAGCGGGGCGCTACTTTCTGCCCGGCACCGCCACCGGCGCGCGGGAGACGCTCATCACCAGCAGCTCGCGCGCAGAGCCGCAATACGTGCAGATCATGCCGGGCCCTTCCTGGTGGCCGCTGCTGGCGGCGATCTTCACTGCGGGCTTTTTCCTGCTGCTGACGGTGAAGGCCGTGACGCTGAGCGCAGTCTGCGGCGTGCTCACCATCTTGTGCCTGATGCGCTGGGTTTGGGCCAACGACCGCCACCTGCCGCAAAAGCAGGTCGACGCGGGCGGCGGAATCATGCTGCCCACCTATGTGGCCGGCCCGCAATCGCACGGCTGGTGGGCCGCGGTGCTGCTGGTCATCGTGCTCGGGATGATCTACCTGATGGCACTGTTTTCGTACCTCTACCTGTTCGGCGCCCACCCCGACTGGTGGAAGGTCGCCGCGCCGCAGCGTGCGCTGGTGCCTGGTTTGCTGCTGCTGGGGGCGTCGGCGGGCCTGGCCTACGCGGCCCGGCCGTTGATGGCGAGGGCGAAGCGCGGCAGCGGGCTCAGCGCCGGGGCGATGACGCTGAGCATGGTGTGCCTGGTGGCCGCGATGGCGGTGGACGGCCTGGACTGGTGGCACGCCGGGCTGCGCGGCGACGCCAGTGGGCAAGGCGCGACGATCTACGCCATGCTGGCGTGGCACGGCACCATCGTGCTGGCGGTCATCCTGTCAGCCCTGTACTACCTGGCACGCTGGGTGCGCGGCCTGGCGCCAGGCCCGGCCAACAAGACCTTGGAAGCGCTGCGCATCCTGTTCATGTTCGCCGCATCAGAAGGTGCGGCCGGCCTGCTGCTGCCGCGGTTGCTGCCTTGGGGCGGCCTGTGACGGCGAAGCAGCAGTCGACCGGGCGGCCTGTCGTCACGGCTTTCGTAATCTGGTTTGCACACTTCATGGTGGTCTGGGCTGCCGGCGAGATCTGGCCGCACCAGTGGGCTGCCAACGTGCTGGCCTGGGGTGCCACTGCGGTCGCGCTGCTGGCCGTGGGCGTGCACTGCCTTCGGCTGAAAGCTGAACACGCAAAGGGCAGCCTCTCGGGCTGGACCTGCCGCTTTGCGCAAGGGGCTTCCGCCCTGGCGACGGCGGCGGTGCTGTTCAGCGCACTGCCCTCTGTGGTCTTCCTGCCCTGAGCCAGATGGCCTGAACGCTGCCGGCAAGCCGACTTGGAAAAGCGGCGGCGCCGGGCCAGCCGCGATAGGCCAGTCCGGCAGCGGGCCCAGCCGAAGCTGGGCCGGTTCTTACTTGGCGGCCTTCTTCGCAGCCTTGCGGCCAGCAGCCTTCACAGGCGCCTTCTTGGCGGCAGGCATTGCAGCAGGCTTGGCGGCCGCTTTGGCGGCGCGCTTCGCCACCGGCTTTGCCGCAGCCTTGGCCGCTGGCTTGGCGGCAGCCCTCTTGGCCGCGGGCTTTGCTGCCGGCTCAGGCTTGAACTTGGCGCCGGCTGACTTCTTCAGCGCCTTGGCTTCTTTTTCCATTGCCTTCTTCAAGGCCTGGGCCTTGCGCTCGGCAGCGGTCTGCAAGCGGGCCAGTTCCTTGCTGGCGCTGCGCTGCGTGGCCTGCAGCTTCTTCTCGGCCGCCAGCACCTGCTTGCGCGCAGATGAACCGGCCTTGAGCAATTGCGCCTCGGCCTTTTTCAACTGCGCCTGGGCCGCTTTCACCAGGCCGCTGATGCCTTGCTGGGCGTTGTCGCGTTGCTTCATGGCGCTTTTCTTGACCTTGCCCAGACGGGCGGCCATGGCTTCACCGACGGCGGTGAACTTGTGCGCAACGGCAGTGCCCACTTCCTTGGCGGCGGTGTTCAGGTGGTCGGTGGCTTGCGCCAGTTCCGTGGTCTTGCGGGGCTTGCGGGTCTTCGGGGTGGTGGTCGTTGCCATGGGATGTCCTTGGTTTTTGGAGGTAACCCCGAATCATCGCCGCGTTAAGGCTCTGGTTGACTGGCGCACGCCCAGATGCAGCCCCACACCCGCAAAGTGCAGCCCGCTGACAACACAATCGCACCGCTTTGTGTGGCGGCGCGCGCCTAACAGACCAAAAGCATGGAGCTTCAGCCGCGGCCCGCCTGGCGCGACACGGCCAGCTGTTCGCCCAGCAGTCCACGCGGCCGCAACACCAGCATCAAAGCGATCAGCGCACCGATCAGCACCACCTGCAGCGCCGCACCGCGCGCCTGTTCAGACTGCGGAATCCACAGCCGCATCAAGCTGCCGGCGCCGGCCCAGAAGCCCCACACCACGTAGGCGCCCAGCACCGCGCCGCGGTTGTTGCCCGAACCGCCAACGATGAGCATGGCCCACAGCTGGAACGTCAGGATGGGCAGAAAGTCTTCGGGCGCGATGTAGCCCACGAAGTGCGCCTGCATCGCGCCGCCCAGGCCCATCAGCATGCTGCCCAAAACAAACGACTGCAGCTTCAGAGCAAAGGGCGACTTGCCCAGTGAAGCCGCCGCCGCTTCGTCTTCGCGTATGCCACGCAGCGCGCGGCCCCAGGGCCCTTGCACCAGCCGCTGCAGAGCCAGGTAAGCCAACGCCAGCACGGCCAGCGCCAGCGCCAGGTAGGCCAGTGTCCACACCGTGCCGGTACCCAGCCAGCCCTGAAGCGGCTTGGGAATGAACTGCACGCCGAAGGGCCCGCCGGTCAGCTTTTGCGCATTCAGCGCCACCAGCTGGATGACCACCGCGATGCCGAAGGTGGTGATGGCCAGGTAGTCGTCGCGCAGGCGCAGCGTCAGCAGGCCCACGAAGGCACCGGCGGCGCCCGACGTGAGCATCGCCCCCAGCCAGCCCAGCGCCACCGGCCAGTCCAGGCCGCCCAGGCGGCCGTCAGTGGGCGGCGTGGTCAGCAGCGCCGAGGTGTAGGCGCCGATGGCCACAAAACCCGCCACGCCCACGTTGAAGAGACCCGTGAAACCCCACTGCAGGTTCAGGCCCAGCACGATGACGGCAAACACCGTGGCAAAGACGAGGAAGAAGCTGCCGTAGGACAGCAGACCGGCAAAGTCCAGGCTCATGGTTTTTCGCCAAACAGGCCGTTGGGCCGCACCAGCAGCATCGCAATCAGCACCACAAAGGCCGCCGCCGCGCGCCATTCGGCACCCACCCAGGCCACCGCGGCGCTTTCGGCCAGTCCCACCACCAGCCCGCCCACCACCGCGCCCCACACCGAGCCGATGCCGCCCAGCACCACGGCCGCAAACAGCGGCAGCAACAGGTCCAGCCCCAGCGTGGGGCGCAGCTGCACCGTCAAGCCGGCAAACACGCCGGCCAGTGCGGCCAGCACGCCGCCCAGCAGCCAGGTGGTGCGCAACATGCCTTCGGGGTCGATTCCGGCCACGCGCGCCAGCTGCGGGTTGTCGGCGGTGGCGCGCATGGCGCGTCCCAGCGTGCTGTGCTTCAAGAACAGGTGCAGTGCCAGCACGGTGCAGGCCGTCAGGCCCATCACGAACAACTGGTCGGGCGTGATGCGCAAGCCACCGGCCACCGAACGCGGCAGCAGCGGCCAGGCGATCTGCAGTTCCTGCGAGTAGTAGCGCGGCACACCGCCGTAGAAGAACAGCAGCAGGTTGCGCAGCGCCAGGGCAGCACCAAAGCTGGCGATGACCAGCGTGATACTGCCCTGCAGCCGCAGCCGCTTGAACAGCAGCGCGTCCAGCGCCAGCGCTATCAGCGCCGTCAACACCGCTGCGCCCACCAGCGCCAGCAGCAGCGGCCAGCCGAAGCTGAAAGGCGCGATGGGTTTGGGGCCGTCGGCCCAGCCGATGGCGGCAAACACGGCCAACGCCGACAGCGCCAGGTAAGAGCCCCAGGCCAGGAATTCGCCGTGGCCGAAGTTGGAAAAGCGCAGGATCGAGAACGTGAGTGTCAGCCCGATGGCGCCCAGCGAGATGATGGAACCGATGATCAGGCCGTCGGCCAGCACTTGAAGCATGTCAGTGGCCCCTGGCCGGTGAGGCGGCCGGTTGTACGCCCGCCCGTGAACCGGCCGTTGGTACGCCCGCCACGGGCGCAGCAGTTTCTGCTTCCTCGTGCCGGCCCAGGTACAGCGCCGCCAGGCGTGGGTCGTTGGCCAGGCCGGCTGCGGCGGCTTCCAGGCGTTCACGCCCTTCCACCAGCACCACCGCGCGGTCGGCCAGCGCCAGCGCGGCCTTCACGTTCTGTTCCACCAGAAGCAGCGTCACGCCACTGGCGCGCACCTCGGCCAGCTTGTCGAAAACCTGCGCCACCAGCTTGGGGCTCAGGCCGGCCGAGGGTTCGTCCAGCATCAGCACGCGCGGCTTCGCAATCAGCGCGCGCGCCACCGCCAGCATCTGCCGCTGGCCGCCCGACAGACGCCCGGCGGCCAGCGCGCGCTGGCGCTGCAGGTCGGGGAACATGGCGTACACCGGTGCCAGCCTTTCGCTGCGCTGTGCGCGGCTGTTCACGCCGTGCATCAGCGCCGCGGCCAGTTCCAGGTTTTCGGCCACGGTCAGGCCGGCGAACACGTTTTCAGTCTGCGGCACATAGGCCAGCCCGCGGTGCACCAACTGGTGCGCGGCCATGGTGGCGATGTCCTGCGGCACGCCGGCCGCGTCGGCCAGCAGCACGCGGCCGCCGCTGATGGGCACCAGCCCGGCAATGGCCTTCACCAGCGTGCTCTTGCCAGCGCCATTGGGCCCCAGTAGGGCGACGATCTCGCCCCCGGCCAACGCCAGCGAAGCGCCGCGCACGATGGGCAGGCCGGGCTCGTAGCCGGCCTGCAGCGCCTGCACCTGCAGCACGGCCGCGCTCATGCGGCGCTGCCCAGGTAGGCCTCGACGACCCGCGGGTCCTGCAGCACGGTGCGCGCGTCGCCCTCGGCCAGCAGGCGGCCTTGCGCCATCACCAACACCGGCTGGCACAGGCTCTGCACCAGGTCCATGTTGTGTTCGATCAGAAGGAAGCTCACGCCTTGCGCGTTCAGCGTCTGGATGCGTTCTGCAATCAGCGCCAGCAGCGCCGGGTTGACGCCGGCCGCCGGCTCGTCCAGCAGCACCAGCTGCGGCTGCGCCACCATCACGCGTGCCAGTTCCAGCAGCTTGCGCTGGCCGCCCGACAGCACACGCGCCGGTTCATGCGCCAACCGGGAAAGGCCCACGAAGTCCAGCCAGTGCAGCGCCGCTTCGCGTGTGCGCAGCTCTTGCGCGGCCACCGCGCGCGGCTGCAGCCAGTTGGCCCAGAAACGTTCACCCAGCTGGCCGCGCGGGCTGAGCATCACGTTTTCCAGCACGCTCATGGCCGTGAACGGGCGGGGTATCTGGAAGGTGCGCGCCATGCCGGCGGCGAAGACGTGTTCAGGGCCCAGGCCGGTGATGTCGCGGCCGTGCAGTTGCACACGGCCGCTGCTGGGCTTCAGCGCACCGGCCAGGCAGTTGAACAGCGTCGTCTTGCCGGCACCGTTGGGGCCCACCAGGCCGGTGATGCTGCCGCGCCGAACGGCCAGCGAAATGCCGTCCACGGCGCGGTGGCCGCCGAAGGCTTTGGTAACCTCCGTGGCCTTCAACAAAATACTTGAAGCTTCAACTTCAGTGGCGGCAGACATGGCCGGGCGAGGATAGCGGATGAGCACACCCACAGCCGGTGGCGACGACAGCTTCGAGCTTTACGACCTGCGCGTCGAGGTGGTGGTGCCGCCCGAACGCGCCGGCCAGCGAATCTTGTGCAACGCCACCGTGGGCGACTGGTTTGAAGTGCGCGGCGAGCTGCTGCACTTTCCGCCTGGCCAACCGTTTTCGATGTATTCACTGGCCGCGCTGCTGCCGCTGCTGCCGGCCAAGCAGCGGCCCACGCACCACAACGACTGGATGAGCACCGACGCCGAAGTGGCCTGCCCCGACCCGCACTGCCCCACGCGCTTTCGCATCACGCGGCTGGGCCTGCGGCGCTTCAGCCACGCGATGACCACCGCCGTGCCGCTGCCATGACGGCCATGGAAACCGCCGAACTGGCACCGGGCTACCGCATCCCGCGCATCGTGCGCGGCGGCTGGCAACTGGCCGGTGACCACGGCGCGGTGGACCGCGAACGCGCCATTGCCGAGATCCGGCGTTTTGTTGAAGCCGGCCTGAACACGGTGGACGGTGCCGACATTTACGCTGGCGTGGAAGCGCTGTACGGCGCGTTCAACGCCCGCCAGCGCGCAGCAAGCCTGCCGCCGCTGCAGGTGCACACCAAGTGCGTGCCCGACTACGACGACCTGCAGCGCGTGGACACCGCCTACCTGCGCGCCATCCTCCAGCGTTCGCTGCAGCGGCTGAACACCGAGCGGCTGGATCTGGTGCAGTTCCACTGGTGGAACACCGGCGTGCCCGGCTGCGTGGCCGCGGCGCAGGCGCTGGCCGAACTGCAACGCGAAGGCCTGGTCGCCCACCTGGGCGGCACCAACTTCGACACCGCCACCACCGCAGCGATGCTGGACGCCGGCGTGCCGCTGGTCAGCATGCAGGTGCAGTACTCGCTGCTGGACCGCCGGCCCGCGCGGCAGCTGGTGCCGCTGGGCCTGCAGCGCGGCATGCAGCTGCTGTGCTACGGCACGCTGGCGGGCGGCTTTTTCAGTGAACGCTGGCTGGGCGCGGCCGAGCCGGGTGCGGAGCTGACCAACCGTTCGCTGATCAAGTACAAGCTGGTGATCGACGACTTCGGCGGCTGGGCCGCGTTCCAGCAATTGCTGCGCGTGCTGCGGGCCATTGGCCAGCGCCACGGCTGCAGCATCGCCACGGTGGCCACGCGCTGGGTGCTGGACCAGCCGGGCGTGGCGGCAGCCATCGTGGGTTCACGCTATGCCGACCACCTGCACGACACGCTGGCCGTGTTTGCGCTGAAGCTGGAAGAGCAGGACCACGCACTGCTGGCGCCGCTGTTGAAGGCGCACCCCGGGCCCGACGGCGACACCTATGCCCTGGAACGCGACAAGGCCGGGCGACACGGCCGCATCATGAAGTACAACCTGAACAAGAGTTGAAGGTCTGCTTTTCTCTTGCTTGCCCTCCCCTCTGCATTCGCCAGAGTGAGCCACCCACCCCACCCATGAGGACCCTTGCCATGCAACCCACCCGCACCACCGCAGGCCTGCTCCTGCCCCTGGCCGCCGCCGCGGCCCTGCTGGCGCCCCTGGCAGCGCAAGCCCAGGCGCCCGCCTGCACGCACACGGTGGGCATGGTGGTGTCGCTCACTGGCGCCGCGGGCCGCTTTGGCCAGGCAGCGTCAAAGTCGGTGGAACTGGCCTTCAACGAACTGAACAAGGCCGGCGGCGCAGCGGGCATTGCTGGCTGCAAGCTGGGCATTGACCTGCGCGACGCGCAAAGCCAGGGGTCGGTGGCGGTGGACCAGGCGCGCCAGCTGGTGGACCTGAAAAAGGTGCCGGCCATCATCGGCGGCATCATCAGTTCGGTGTCCATTCCCATCATCACCAGCGTCACCGGGCCGGCCGGCGTGGTGCAGATCTCCCCCGCGTCGACGTCACCCACGCTGACCAAGCTGGGCGTGGAAGGAAAGACCAACGGCTGGTTCTTCCGCACCATCACCAGCGACGCGCTGCAGGGCACTGCAGCGGCCAAGTACGCGCTGGACCAAGGGCTGAAAGACATCGCCATCATCCACGTGAACAACGACTTCGGCGTCAACATGCTGGCCGAATTCCGCCGTGCTTATGAAGCGCTGGGTGGCAAGATCCGCAGCGTCACACCCTACAACCCGCAGCAGCCCAGCTATGCCGCCGAGGTGACCAGCGCGATGAAGGCCGACGCACCGGCGCTGTACTTCATCGGCTACCCCGGCGACGGCACCACCATCATCCGCACCTGGGTGCAGCAGGGCGGCCCGCAACGCTTCTTGTTCAACGACGGCATGAACGCGGCCGACTTCATCAAAGGCGTGGGCCCGCAGTTCCTGAACAACGCCATCGGCACCAGTTCGGGCACCACCAAAACCGCGTCCACCGAATTCTTCGCGCAGGCCTATCCGGCCATGAGCGGCGGTTTTGACGCCGGCGCGCCGGCTGCCGACCGCGCCTTTGACGCCGCGGCCATCCTGGGCCTGGCCATTGCACATGCGGGCAAGTTCGAAGCCGCGGCCATCCGCGACAGCATCCGCAAGGTCACCGAGCCTGGGGGCGAAGTGGTGAACGCCGGCCCGGCCGGTTTTGCGCGCGCGCTGCAGCTCATCAAGGACAAGAAGCCGGTGCGCTACGTGGGTGTCATCGGTGCCGTGCAGTTCGACAAGAACGGTGACATCGTCGGCCCATTCCGCACTTGGAAGCTGGTGAACGGCGAAGTCACCACCGTGGGCCAGATGAGCACCGAAGACGTGCAGGCCGTGCAGGCACGGTTGCCCGCGCGCTGAGCCGGACAGCGCCATGACCACGAGGCCCGACCGCACGCAGCTGGCCCCGGGCCTGGAGATACCGCGCCTGGTGACCGGCCTGTGGCAGGTGGCCGACCAGGAGCGTGGCGGCACGCTGCTGGACCCTGTGGCAGCCGCCGCCGACCTGGCCCGTTATGCCGCAGCAGGTTTTGACGCCTTCGACATGGCCGACCACTATGGCTCGGCCGAGGTCATCACCGGCGAACTGCTGGCCGGCGGCGCTGGTGCCAGCGCGTCGCGCAGCGTGCGCGCCTTCACCAAATGGTGCCCGCCGCCCGGCCCCATGACGCCCGAGGTGGTGCGCGCGGGCGTGGAACGTTCGCTGCAGCGCCTGCGCACGCACCGCATCGACCTGCTGCAATTCCACTGGTGGACTTTTGAACACCCGGGCTGGCTGGACGCGGTGCACGAACTGGCGCGGCTGCGTGAAGAGGGTTTGATCGGCCACATCGGCCTGACCAACTTTGGCACCGCGCACCTGCGCGTGCTGCTGGCCGAGGGGCTGCCGATTGCCAGCAACCAGGTCTGCTGCTCGCTGCTGGACCGCCGCGCCACCGAAGACATGCAGGCGCTGTGCCTGCAGCGTGGCGTGAAACTGTTGTGTTATGGCACCCTTGGCGGCGGCTTCCTGAGCGAACGCTGGATGGGCGCGCCCGAGCCTGCGCCCACGGGCGAGATCGGCGACTGGTCAAAGATGAAGTACCAGCGCTTCATCAACGCCGTGGGCGGCTGGGCGGCGCTGCAAGGCGTGCTGCGCGCGGCGCACACGGTGGCACAGCGCCACGGTGTGTCAATTGCCAACGTGGCCGTGCGCTGGGTGCTGGAACAAGGGGCCGTGGCCGCGGTAATCGTGGGCGCTCGCCTGCTGGAACGCGAACACCGCGCCGACAACGCCCGCGTCTTCGGCTTCGCGCTGAGCGATGAAGACCACGCGCTGCTGGACACCGCCTTCGCCGCCACACGGCGCATCCCCGGCGACTGCGGCGACGAATACCGCAAGCCGCCTTTTCTGACCGCCAGCGGCGACCTGAGCCACCACCTGGATGCCTTGCCCAAGGTCTACGACAAGCAGGCGGTGCCGGGTTATGCCGACCGCTGGCGCATCAGCAGCGGCAGCGTGTGGGAACCGCTGGCCGGCTATTCACGCGCGTTGCGCACGGGCAACCGCATCCTGGTGTCGGGCACCACCGCCACGCACGGCGCGGGCCAGCTGGTGGGGCGTGGTGACGCCGGTGCGCAAGCGACGTGGATCCTGGACAAGATCGCCGCTGCACTGTCTTCGCTGGGCGGCCGGCTGGAAGACGTGGTGCGCACGCGGGTCTACCTGAAAGATGTGGCTGACTGGGAAGCGGTGTCGCGTGAACACGGGCGCGTGTTTGGCACCATCAGGCCGGCCAACACGCTGCTGCAGGTAGGGGCGCTGGTGGGGGATGGTTACCTCGTGGAGATCGAGGCTGAGGCAGAGATCGGGGCCGCCTGAAGTACACGTGGCGCTGGCCTGCGCAGCACGCGAAGCGACAGCGCACCGGCCGGGCCTGCCCGGTCAAGCCAGCAGTGCCTGGATCTTCACCATCGGCACGCGCGGGGCCTTGCCGACGTTGACACCGCGCAGCAGAACGACGGTTTCAGGCATGGTTGGTCAGCAGGCGGATGGGGGGGCTCAAGACACGAACTTGAGATCGCATTATCATTGTGGCCCTGCTTTGCTGTGGCCACCCGCGCCACGCTGCCCCCCGACGCTCGAGCCCGGCCCCTGCCGCACCATGGAAAGAAACACCCGACAACGCGCCGCCATCCGCGAGGCACTGACCCTCGCCGCACGGCCTTTGCTGCCGCAGGAAGTGCTGGAAGCTGCGCAGGCCCAGGTGCCGGGGCTGGGCATCGCCACGGTCTACCGCAACCTGAAGGCGCTGGTGGACGAGGGTGCGTTGCGCAGCGTGAACCTGCCCGGAGACAACCCGCGGTTTGAAACGGCGGGGCTGCAACACCACCACCACTTCCAGTGCCAGCAGTGCCAAAAGGTGTTTGACGTGCACGGCTGCCCCGGCGACCTGGCGGCGCTGGCGCCACCGGGCTTTACCGTGGCCGACCACGACCTGGTGCTGTACGGCCGCTGCAGCGACTGCCCGGAAACCGCGGCACGCCGCCGTGGCCCGGCAACGCGCGCGACGGCCGCCGCGCCGCACGCCCACCCCCCTGGCCACGACCACAAACACGGTTGAAGGGTCGCTGACCACCATGCTGAACACCAGTGCCCTGAACCGCGTGCTCGTGGCCGCTGCCGCCGTGGCACTGCTGTGGCTGGGCGTGGCCTGGGCCCTGTCGGCGTGACGGCTTGACCGCAACGCCTTTGCACCACCCCACGCCATGAGCGCACAGCCCCAAGCCCACGTGCACCCAAACGCACATCAGCGCGCGCACGACCTCCCGCACCTGCAGGCCGTGCAGAGCGAACTGCCCGTTGCCCACCACTTGGCGCCGGCCATCACGCTGCGCGACGTCACCGTGGCCTACCGCGGCCACCCGGCGGTGCACCACGTTTCGGGCCGCTTCGTGCCGGGCAGCCTGACCGCCGTGGTGGGCCCCAATGGCGCGGGCAAGAGCAGCTTGCTGGCCGCCATCATGGGCCAGCTGCCGTTGGCTCAAGGCCAGGTGGACCTGCCAGCCAACCTGAAAGGCCGCATCGCCTGGCTGCCGCAGCACCACGAGGTGGACCGCAGCTTCCCCATCAGCGTGCAAGACCTGGTGGCGCTGGGCCACTGGCGGCACCTGGGCAGCCTGCGCGGGCTGGGTGCGTCGCACAAGCAGGCCGTGCAGCAGGCGCTGGCGGCGGTGGGCCTGGTGGGTTTTGAAAGACGCGTCATCAGCGAGCTCAGCGCCGGCCAGTTCCAGCGCGCGCTGTTCGCCCGCGTGTTGCTGCAGGACGCGCCGGTCATCTTGCTGGACGAACCCTTCAACGCCATTGACGCGCGCACCACCGCCGACTTGCTGGCGCTGGTGCACCGCTGGCACGAACAGAAGCGCACGGTGATTGCCGTGCTGCATGACCTGGACCAGGTGCGCCAGCACTTCGACCAGGCGCTGCTGCTGGCGCGCCGATGTGTGGCCTGGGGACCGACGGCGCAGGTGCTGGACGCGCGCCACCTGTTCATGGCGCGGCAGATGGCCGAAGCCTGGGACGAGTCGGCGCCTTCGTGCACCGTGGCCGGCGACGGCCTCGTGCTTGCGGACGGGCACACGATCGAGGCCGTGCACCTGCACGACCATTCCCACGCGCACGATCACGGGCACGGCCACGTTCACAGCTCCGCACACGGCAAACACGAGCACCCCGCGCCCGCCACACACGCCGGCAAAGCCGCCGCATGAGCCTGTACGAGTTGCTCGTGCAGCCTTTTGCCGACTTCGGTTTCATGCGCCGTGCGCTGGTGGCCACGGTGGCGCTGGCGCTGGGCAGCGCCCCCATCGGCGCGGTGCTGGTGATGCGCCGCATGTCGCTGATGGGCGACGCCATGGCGCACGCGTTGCTGCCCGGCGTGGCGGTGGGTTTCCTGTGGGCCGGCTTTTCGCTCACGGCCATGAGCATTGGTGGCTTCGTGGCCGCGATGTCGGTGGCACTGGCCGCGGGCTGGGTCAGCCGCCACACGCAGCAGCGTGAAGACGCCAGCGTGGCCGCCTTCTACTTGATTGCGCTGGCGCTGGGCGTGCTGCTGATTTCAGTGCGCGGCAGCAGCGTGGACCTGCTGCACGTGCTGTTTGGCAGCGTGCTGGCGGTGGACGACGCCGCCCTGCTGCTGATGGCCGGCGTGGCCAGCGTCACGCTGCTGGCACTCGCCGCGCTGGCGCGGCCGCTGGTGGTGGAATGTGTGGACCCCGGTTTCCTGAAGAGCGTGGGTGGCCCGGGCGCCGCGGTGCATGCCGTGTTCATGGTGCTGGCCGTGGCCAACCTGGTGGCCGGCTTCCAGGCGCTGGGCACGCTGATGGCCGTGGGCCTGATGATGCTGCCGGCCACCGCAGCACGCTTCTGGGCCGCGCAGGTGGAAGGGCAGCTGCTGGCTGCCGTGCTGCTGGCGCTGCTGTCGGGTGTGGTGGGCCTGCTGATGTCGTTCCACGCCCAGTGGCCCAGCGGGCCGGCCATCGTGCTGGTGGCCGGTGCGCTGTACCTGCTGTCGATCTTCGCCGGGGCCCGTGACGGCCTGTTGTGGCGGCGCTTGCGCCAGCACCAACACCGGGTGGCCTGACCATGACAGCAACCGTGATTCGACCCATGTTTTCGCGGCGCCACTGCGCGCTGTGGCTGGCCGCCTGCGCAGTGCCGGGTGCGGTGCTGGCCCAAACCGCGGCCGGTGCAGGCGCTGCAGCCGCCCTGCCACCGCTGCGCGTGGTGGCCAGCTTTTCCATCCTGGCCGACATGGCCCGCGTGGTGGGCGGCGACGCCGTGGCCGTCAGCACACTGGTCGATGCCAATGCCGACGCCCACGTCTTCAGCCCCCGCCCGGCGCACGCGCAGATGGTGGTGCAGGCCGAACTGGTGGTCGTCAACGGCCTGGGTTTTGAAGGCTGGCTGCAGCGCCTGGTGCAGGCCAGCGGCTACAAGGGGCCGGTGCTGGAACTGGGCCGCGGCATCACGCCGCGCCGCATGGGCCCCGGGCCCGACCCCCATGCGTGGCAAGACCTGGCGCAGGCGCAGCGCTACGTGGCCGCACTGCGCGACGCCTTCAGCACCGCGCGGCCTGCGCAGGCGGCTGCCATTGCGGCGCGCGCGGCGCAGTACCAGCAGCAGATGCAGGCGCTGGACAACCAGGTGCGGCAGCGCATGGCCGGCGTGCCCGCCGAGCGCCGCCGCGTCGTCAGCCCGCACGACGCCTTTGCCTACTTCGGCGCCGCCTATGGCGTTGAATTCCTGCCCGTGCGCGGCCGCAGCAGCGACAGCGAAGCCACGGCGGCCGACGTGGCGCGGCTGATCGGTGTGCTGCGCAAACAGCGCGCCAACGCCGTGTTCGTGGAAAACATCAGCGACCCGCGCCTGCTGCAGCGCATGGCGCAAGAAGCCGGCGTGGGCGTGGGCGGGCGGCTGTATTCCGACGCGCTGTCGGCCCCTGGCACCGAAGCCGATACCTACCTGAAGATGTTCACGCACAACGCCAACGCCATCGTCGCTGCGCTGGAAGCGGCGCGCTGAACCGGCCCACGCACATTCATCTTGCAAGGAACCGCATGAAGCCAACCACTCCATCATCCGAACGGCTGAAGAGCCTGGTGCGCGCTGCCGCCTGCTGCGCCGTGGCCTGTCTGGTGCAGTCCACAGCCCTGGCGCAAGCCGGACACGGCGCCCACGTGCACGGCAAGGTGCAGGCCAACGTGGCCGTGCAAGGCAACAAGCTGAGCGTGCAATTCGAATTTCCGCTGGACAGCCTGCTGGGTTTTGAACACCGCCCGCGCACCGACGCGCAGCGCCAGGCGGCGCAGGCGGCGCTGGCGCAATTGAAGCAGCCGCAGGACTGGCTGAAGCCCGGCGCTGCCGCGAGGTGCACGCTGTCGGCCAGCGAGGTCAGCGCCCCGGTGCTGGAACCGGCCAAGCCCGGCGTGAAGGAAGACGCCCATGCCGACCTGGACGCCAGCTACGAATTCACCTGCGCGGCGCCCGAGCAGCTGGCGGTGCTGGACATCCTGCTGAACAGCCGCTTCAAACGCATCCAGCGCATGGAGGTGCAGGTGGCCGGCGCCAAGACGCAGAGCAAGCAGACGCTGCGCGGCGCGGCCACGCAGGTGAAGTTGCGCTGAAAGCCACCACCGGCGCGGCGCCCTGAGCCGCGCCTGGTCAGCCGGGTGCAGCGCCCGGCCGGTGCCGCCCGGTCTGCCAGGCAGCCAGCGTGCCCAGCGCCGACAACAGCATGCAGCCCCACACCACGGCAGCGTAGTTGCCGGTGCTGTCAAACACCCAGCCCGCCACATAAGGCCCGGCCAGGTTGCCCAGCGCCGCGCCGGTGTACAGCACGCCCACCACCGAAGACACGGCCCGCGCGCCGAAGAAGTCCATGCACAGGGCCGGCATCAGCGACACGATGCCGCCGTAGCTCAGGCCCAGGGCCAGGGCCAGCACCACCATGGTGGTGTAGCCGCTGGCAAAAGCCCACAGCAGATAGGCGGCGCCCAATGCTGCCTGGGCCAGCACCAGCGTGAAAGGCCGGCCCAGCCGGTCGGCCAGCGCACCGATGCCGAAGCGGCCCAGCAGGCTGCCCACGCCGATCAAGCCCACCAGGCCCACGGCCTGCGCGCTGCCCACGCCCAGATCGCGCGCCGCGGCCGAGATGTGCGCGAAGGGAATGAACATGCTGGGCCCGGCCAGCACCGTCATCGCATACAGCCAGGCAAAGGCCGGCGTGCGCAAGGCCTGCGCCAGCGTGTGCCCCGGCACCGCCTGCGTGCCCGCGGCGGTGGCGGCCGGCGCGCGGCGCAGCAGCTGCGTGGCGCCCAGGCCCAGCAGCAACACGGCCAACGCCATGGTGCGCAATGCGGCGCGCCAGCCCAGGCCATCAACCGCCGCCGTCACCAGCAGCGGCCCCACCAGCGTGCCTGCGCCGATGCCGGCGCTGGCCAGGCCCGCTGCCAGGCCCCTTCGCTTGCTGAACCAGGGCTGCACGCAGCTGATGGCCGGCACGTAGACCAGCCCGATGCCCACGCCCACCCCCACGCCGAAGCCCAGAACCACCTGGGGCAGCGTGGTGGCCCAGCTGCTGGCCAGCAGGCCCGCGGCGATCATCAGCATGCCGCTGCCGGTGACCACGCGCGGCCCATAGCGGTCGGCCAGCATGCCGGCGCCGGCGCCCAGCACGAAATAGATCAGCCCCGACAGCCCGAACACCAGCGACACGTCGGCGCGCTGCGCGTTGAACTCGGCCGTGAACGACGGGAACAGCGCGGCAAAGGAATAGGAAACACCGAAGATGACCGCCAGGCAGAAAAAGCTGGCCCACACCACCACCCAGGCGTACGGCGGTTCGTCGGCGGTGGCGGCGGTGTTCATGCGGCCAGCATAAGCCAGCGCTTGCGGTGCATCCGCAGCCATGCGCAACCGGCTCGACGCGTGCCCGTCAGGCGCGGTGGCGCAAACCCGGCTGGCGCTGCAGCATCGGCGACACCACCGGCACCGTCAGCATGGTGCTGGCCACGGCCATCAGCAGCAGCGCGGTGAACGTGCCGTTGCTGATGATCTGCTTATCCAACAGCACGTTGGCGAAGATGATCATGATCAGCGCCTTGGTCTGCAGCAGCCAGCCGATCAGGCGGGCCTCGTCGGGCGGCCACTTCAGCACCCGCCCGGCGATGTGAACGCCCAGCAGTTTGCCGCTGACGCTGGCCACCAGCAGCCCGGCGGCGGCCACGAACACGGCCACGCCACCCACGTCCCACTGGGTGCGCAAGCCAGTGCTCAGGAAGAACACCGGCATCAGCACCATCAGCACGTTGTTGCGCAGCAGGTCCATCTGTTCCTGGTCGAACCAGTGACTGTCGATCACCGCGCCGGCCAGGAAGGCGCCCACCATGTAATGCAGGCCGCACCAGTCGGCACCCAGCGCGCACAGCAGCAACCACACCAGCGCAGCAAACCAGCGGTCGCACGCGGGCAGGCGCTGCATCAGCGCGCGCAGCGCCACGGTCAGCAGCGCAAAGGCGGCCAGGAAGAACAACTGCTTGCCCACGCGCTGCCAGTCGGTGAGGATGAGCGCCAGCACGCCCCAGATGGCGATGTCGTCCAGGCTGGCGTAGCGCAGGATGCGCTGGCCGATGAGTTCCCGCAGGATGGCCAGCTTCTCCATCAGCAAGATCAGGATGGGCAGCGCCGTCACCGCGCAGGCCATGCCCACGCCGGCAACGAACTGCCAGGTCTGCGCCTTCGGGCCCATCCAGCCGGGTGCTGCAGCCAGCATCACCACCGCGGCGGCGCAGCCGAACAGCAGGGGCAGGCCCAGCGCCAGGCTGGCGGTGATGCCGCTTTCGACGCGGTGCTTCCAGGCCTGCGACAGGTCAAGCTCAATGCCCGCGATGAACACGAACAGCATCACCGCCCACCACGCCACGCCGTTCAGGCTTTGCACCACAGCCGGGGTGAATACGAATTCGTAATAGCCCGGGAACACCGCCCCCAGCACGCCGGGGCCGAGCAGGATGCCGCTGACGATCTGCACCACCACCAGCGGCGCCCAGTACTCGGTGCGGCCCAGCCGCCACACCAGATAGGGCAGCGTGAAGACGATGAGCATCGCCACGAGATAGCGTTCGGTGGTGTTCATGGTGGGGTTGGATTGTCGGTTCATCGGCCGACCTTGCACCTGAACAACGCTGTCGAGCAAGACCTTCAGCTGCCCCTGCGGCTGGACCATTTCGCCAGCCCAAGGCTTCTGCAGCCTGGCCCCCGGGTAGAGTCCTGCATGGCACCGCCCCTCATCGGCCAGCGGACCTTGAGGCGACAACGCCCTCGTGCCAGGCCCCACGGTGGGCCGGCGCAATGCCGTTTCAGTCCCTTTGACCTGGAGTTCAATCCATGATCGTCGTCAGTGGCGAAGCCTTGATGGACGTCTTTGCCGTGGCCGACACCGCCACCGGTGTGCAGCTGGACGCGCGCATCGGCGGCAGCCCTTTCAACGTGGCGCTGGGCCTGGCGCGGCTGGCGCAGCCGGTGGCTTTTTTCGGCGGCGTGTCCACCGGCTTCCTGGGCGACCGGCTGCTGCGCGCGCTGCAGGAAGAGGGCATCAGCACCGTCTGCACGCAGCGCATTGCGGCGCCCACCACGCTCAGCCTGGTGGGGCTTGATGCGCAGGGCGTGCCCAGCTACACCTTCATGGGCGAAGGCGCTGCCGACCGCCTGCTGCCGCTGGCCGCGCTGCACCAGGTGCCCACCGCGCCGCAGGTGCAGGCCTACCAGTTCGGCAGTTACGCGATGGTGGCCGAGCCGGTGGCGCACACGCAGTGTGCGCTGGTGGAACGCGAGCATGCGCGCAGCGTGGTGGCCTACGACCCCAACATCCGCCTGAACGTGGTGCCCGACCTCACGCGCTGGCAAGCCACGCTGCAGTGGATGCTGCCGCGCACCGCGTTGCTGAAGGTGAGCGACGAAGACCTGCAGCTGCTGTTCCCAGGCCGCAGTGCCGCCGACTTCGCAGCCGTTGCGCTGCGCCACGGCGTGGCCCTGGTAGTGGTGACGCGCGGCAGCGAAGGCGCCTGGGCCTGGACCGCGAGCGACCACCAGGCCGTGACGCCCGTGCCGGTGCATGTGGTGGACACCGTCGGCGCCGGCGACACCTTCCAGGCCGCGCTGCTGGCAGCGCTGTCAGAACGCGGGCTGCTCACACGTGCCGGCCTGGCCACGCTGGGGGGCCCTGCGCTGGCCGCCGTGCTGGCTTTTGCGGCGCAGGCGGCGGCCATCACCTGTTCCCGCCGCGGTGCCGACCAGCCCCGTCGCGCCGAATTGCCGCCCGCAGGATGAAGCGAAAACCCCGAGTCGCCGACGGGTGGCCGCGTAAGGAATTGCCCCTATCCTCGTAAGGCTTGTCAACCGCGGGCCCGCTTCACCAGTTGAGGCAAGGCGATTGCGACCCCCCAACCTCTGGGCAAGGGCGCCGTCAAGCGCAAACCAAGTCCATAACCTTTGTTTTCACCCCATCCCTAAAGAGGACGACCCCCATGTTCAAGAAACTCGCAGCCCTGATGTTGGCGCTGTTCACTTTCGCCGCCTTTGCTGCGGTTGACGTCAACAAGGCCACCCAGGCAGAACTCGATGGCATCAAGGGCATCGGCCCCGGCATCTCCGGCAAGATCCTGGACGAGCGCAAGAAAGGCAACTTCAAGGACTGGAACGACTTCATCGAACGCGTCAAGGGCGTGGGCGAAGGCAACGCTGCCAAGTTCTCGGCCGAAGGCATGACCGTCAATGGCTCTGGCTTCAAGGGCGCTGCTGCTGCCCCCGCCAAGGCCGCTGCCCCGGCCAAGGCTGACGCCGCTGCCGCCAAGCCCGCCATGAAGGACGACAAGGCTGCTGCCCCGGCCAAGGATGCCAAGCCTGCTGCCGCTGCCGCACCTGCCAAGGACGCCAAGCCCGCGCCGGCCGCCGCTGCCGCGCCTGCCAAGGACGCCAAGCCTGCGACCGCCGCAGCTGCTGCCGCCAAGCCGGCCGAGAAGACCGAAGCCGTCAAGGGCGCCGCCAAGGATGCTGCCAACGACCCAAAGGCCAAGCCGCTGGAAGCCGTCGGCGCGAAGAAGTAATCCTTCTCCCGCTGTTGTACGCGGCGCGCATGGCGCCGCTGCAAAAAAGACGCCCCGCATCGACGGGGCGTTTTTCTTGGCCGGGCGGTGTTGGCCCACAGAGGCCCGTTCAGTCGGCGCTTCGGTCAGTGCTTCAATCAGCGCATCAATCGGCGTACGTGCCGGCCGCCCGGATCAGCGCGCCCCATTTCTCGATCTCGGGCCGCAGCCAGCTGCGCAGGCCTTCGGGCGTCTGCTTGCTCTCGGGCACGATGTCGGCACCCAGGTCGGCCATGCGCGCCACGATGGTGGGGTCCTTCAGCGCGGCGCGCAACGCGTTGCCGAAGGTGTCCAGCGCCACCGCGGGCGTGCCCTTGGGCGCGTAGATGCCGTGCCAGACCTTGACTTCAAAGCCCTTCAGGCCCGACTCTTCCAGCGTGGGCGTGCCGGGCAATGACTTGATGCGCTCGCGCGTGGTCACGCCAAACAGCTTCACGCTGCCGGCCTTTATGTGCTGCAGCGTCTGCGTGGTCTGGTCGCACAGCACGTCCACCTGCCCTGCCAGCAGTGCATTCATGGCCGGCGCCGTGCCCGAATAGGGAATGGTGTTCAGGTCGGCACCCACCGCCTGCTGGAACAGCATGCCGCACAGCTGCGACACGGCGCCCAGCCCGGCGTGCGCCAGCGTGGCCTTGCCGGCATTGGCCTTGGCCCAGGCGAACAGCTCTTGCGGCGTGCTGGCTGGCAGGTCCTTGCGGCCCAGCAGCGTCATTGGCACGTCCACCACCTGGCTGACGTATTCGAAGTCGGTCAGCGGGTTGAAGGCCAGCTTGCGGTACAGGCCCGGCGCGGTGGCCATGCCGTTGTGGTGGATGAAGAAGGTGTAGCCGTCGGGCGCGGCCTTGGCCACATAGCCAGCGGCCAGCGTGCCGCCGGCGCCCAGCTTGTTTTCAACCAACACCGTCTGGCCCAGGGTCTTGCCCATCACGGCAGCCAGTGAGCGCGCCACCACGTCGGTGGGGCCGCCGGCTGCAAAGGGCACCACCAGCGTGATGGTGCGCGTGGGGTAGGCCGCCTGCTGCGCCAGCGCGGCGGTGCCCAGCAGGGCAGTGGCCGCGGCCAGCAGGGCTTGGTTGAAGAGGCGCTTGGTGTTCATGGCTGAAGGTCTCCAGTCGTTAAAAAAGGCAAGGAAAGAAGGTCGGGGCGCTGACAAGCCCGGCGGCATGCGGGCACATTCCGGCCGGGCTGCGCGGGGGCAGGGCTTGGTGGGGCACTGGTGGTGCGGGGTTCCTCAGGGGCCACAGCAACAGGCTTCAGGCGGGCAACCAGTGCCGAAGGTCTGCTGCCTGTTCAAGCGCCCACACGCGTTCGATGACACGCTGCATCTCGGCCGCCGTGGCACCGCCGCGGTAGGCCGCCAAGCTGTGCGCCTTGGCTTCCAGCTCGGGCCGCGACAGCGTGTTGCCGGGGTCGCCCTTGGGCTCGTCGACGCGGGCGTGCAGTTCGCGGCCGTCGCGTGTGCGCACCTGCACCTTGCCGATCCAGCGCGCCGGGTAGGCACCGTCCACTTCGGCGTCCAGCACCATGTGCACGCGGTCGCGGAAGGCCACCACGGCCGGCGCCCGGTATTCGGCGTCAAACACCGCCAGCCCGGCGTGGCGGTGCAGCGCGGCCAACGCCAACACCGTGCCCATCGAGAACTTGGCCTGATGCACCGTTTGCGGGTTCGTCACCGGGCCCAGCACGTCGATGGCGCCCTGGTGCACGAGGGCGGTGACGCTGTCGATGTTGCTGGCGGCCAGCCGGTGTTCGTCCATCAGGCGCACCAGCGCGTCGGCCGCCGGGTGGGTGTGGCGGCATGAGGCGTGGTACTTGAACGAGGTTTCAGCGGTGGCCCAGCGGCTGCTCAGGCCCTGCGTCAGGCGCGCGGGGTCGGCGTCGCTGGACATGCCGGCGGCCATGCCCTTCGGGCCTTCAAGGATGTGCTGGGCGCCGGTGAAGCCGTCGGCCGCCAGATACGCCGCCTGCAGACCGGTGGCTGCGGCGTGCGCTGTGTGCAGCTGCTTGGAATCGGCCGCGTCGCGCAGGACTTCCCACAGCCCGGCGGCCTGGGTGCCGGCCGAACCGAAGGCGTGCAGCAGGGTTGGCGCGTCCAGGCCCAGCAGGCGGCCCACTGCGGCGGCAGCGGCCACGCTGCCGGCGGTGCCGGTGGTGTGGAACACTTTGTAGTGCGACCGGCCCAGGAATTCACCCACGCGGATGCCCACCTCATAGCCCGCCACCGCCGCCACCAGCAACTGCCGGCCCGACAGCCCCAGCGCCTGCGCCACCGCCAGCGCCGGCGGGAACACCACCGCCGCGGGGTGGAACACCGAGCCGTTGTGCACGTCGTCCTGTTCGGCGAAGTGCGAGGCCGCGGCGTTCACTGCGGCGGCCACCAGCGGGCTGCTGCCGCGGCGGTGGATCAGCACCTCGCTCGGGCCTTCGGCCGGGCCTTGTGACAACCAGAACCGGGCCAGGCTTTCCACTGGCCGCGCGCCCTTGCCGGCCAGGACCGATGCCAACCAGTCCAGGAACAGGTCTTCGGTGCGGCGCAGCACCGGCGGCGGAATGTCGCTGAACTGCAGCTGCGCCGCAAAGCGCGCCAGCTCGGCGCTGGGGTGGGAGGCGGTTGCTGTCATCGTGGGCTGGGCCGGCATTGGGTGTTGGAACTGCAGGGCGGGTGGTGGGCCGATGCCCTGATCGGTGGGGGGGCCTGGCGCTTGCCCGGCCGTCGCGGCACGCAGGCTTGTAAGGCCGCGCGGGGGCCGACACGCGGGCTTCAGCCGGCCCGGATGCAACCCTGCGGGGCAAAGCAGTTTATGGTTGCCGCCCACAGCTGTTGCAGCGGGATTACGCTCAATAGGCCCCCACACACCAACCCCAGCGTTTCACCATGACACCCCTTCAACTGCTGGCCCACAGCGACAGCGGGCAACCCTGGCCGACCGGCAGCCTGGCCGGGCTGGACGACCTGCCCGCGGCCTACCAGACCGCGCTGCAAGTGCGCGCCTTGCGCCAGGCCCGCGGGGAACGCCCGGTGGGCTACAAGGTGGGCTTCACCAACCGCGGCATCTGGCCGCGCTACAACGTGTTCGGCCCGATCTGGGGCACGGTGTGGAACACCTCGCTGACGCACGCGCCGCAGGGCCAAGGGTCCGTAGCCCTGGCCGCCACCTGCCAGCCGCGCATCGAACCCGAACTGGTATTCGCCTTCAAGGTGGCACCGCCGGTACATCCCACGCTGCAGCAGCTGTTCCACAGCCTGGACTGGATGGCACCGGGCTTCGAGGTGGTGCAGTGCCACCTGCCGGACTGGAAATTCCGCGCCGCGCAGACCGTGGCCGACAGCGGCTTGCATGCCCTGCTGCTGGTGGGCCCGCAACAGGGCGTGGCCACGGCCGCCGCCAGCGGCGACGCCCTGCACACGGCGCTGGCCAGCCTGCGCGTGCAACTGCACCAAGGCGACAAGCAGGTGGACGAAGGCCAGGGTGCCGCAGTGCTGGACAGCCCACTGCGGGCCCTGCAGCACTTTGTGAACGAACTGCGCGCCTGCCCGGGCGCGCCCGACATCGCTGCCGGCGACGTGGTGACCACCGGCACCTGGACCGATGCCTGGCCAGTGCAGCCCGGGCAACGCTGGCGGGCGACGTTCTCGGGCCTGTTGCCGCAGCTGGGCGTGCAGTTCGTCTGAGCCGGCTGCACCCGCCGAATCCGTCTTCGTGGCCGGCGGCTCGGCCGGCGACGGGCTTGGTCCGACGGGACTGATTTCCGGGCGGGCGGGGCCGGCGCCCACAACGCATCTGCTTACAACCTGCGCAGGGCGCGCGCGCTACGGTTTCAGGTCGCGTCACGTGCCCCGTCCAGCCGCCCCAAACCCCCTATGCGCAACACTTTGGTATCAGCTTTCAGGCCCAACGCGGTGCTGCTGTGCGGCTTGCTGGCATTGGCCCCCCCTGCACAGGCGGCGGCCAGCATCGTGGTGTCGCGCGCCGAGCCTTACGCCGAAACGGTCAATCCCGGCGCCAGTCTGGCGCTGACCTTCCAGTTCCGCAGCCTTTCACCGACCGACACGCCACACAAGGTGCTGCTGCAGTTTCTGGATGCCAACGGCAACACCGCCTTCAGCACCGAACACGACCCCGCGGTGCGGGGGCCGCGCAGGCCCACCACGGAATGGGCGGGTGACGTTCGCTACACCCTGCCGGGCGTCCACGTGCCCGACGTGCCGGCCGGCACCTACCGCATCGTGCTCAGCCTGGCCGAAGCCAGCACCGGC
>JAYSXE010000104.1:0-23550 GCA_043717565.1 Burkholderiales bacterium
GCCCAGCACCAGCGCGATCTGCAGCGCCAGCGCTTCGATGCGACCCAGTGCGCCGAGTGGCTTGGTCTTGTGGTCGATGTCGTGCTGCAGGCGGGCAGCCAGTTCAGTCTGTTGAGTGAGGTCGATCATGAAGAAGCGGACCAGTCCGCAAAGTGACGGTGGAGTTGTTCAAGCCCGTCGGTCAGCGCCGCCGGGCCGGGCTGCAGGATGTCGCAGGACTTGATCTCATGCAGCGCGCCGGCGCGCACGGCAGGCACATCTGCCCAACCCGGCCGCGCGGCCACCCGTTCGGGGCGAAACTTCTTGCCGCACCACGAGCCCACCACGATGTCGGGCGCGCGGCGCGTGGGCTCCAGCGCGTCGGTCACCACACGGTTGCGGCCCATGCTCTGGCAGGCCAGCTCTGGAAACACGTCGTCGCCACCGGCCACCGACACCAGTTCACTCACCCACTGGATGGCACTGATCATCGGTTCGTCCCATTCCTCGAAATACACCCGCGGGCGGCGCGGCCAAGCTGAGGCCTGGGCGGCCACCTGGGCATGGCGGGCCTGGCACTGCGCGATCCACTGCTCGGCCGGGCCTTGCTGGCCCACCAGCCCGGCCACCAGCCGCAGCGTGTCGAAGATCTGCGCCACACTGCGCTGGTTGGTCACCAGCACGTTCAGCCCGGCACGGATCAACTTGTCAGCCAACGCCGCCTGCATGTCGGAAAAACCGATCACCAGGTCGGGCTGCAATTCCACGATCTTGTCGATCTTGCCGTCCAGGAACGAACTGATTCGCGGTTTTTCCTGCCGCGCGCGGCGTGGCCGCACGGTGTAGCCGCTGATACCCACGATGCGCTGCTCCTGCCCCAGCAGGTACAGCCATTCGGTGGTTTCTTCGGTGAGACAGACGATGCGTTGTGGGCCCATGCTCCGCATTGTCGTTGCGGCGTGCCGACCACGCTGTTGCGCGGTGGCCTGTGCTGCCAGCCGGGCTTCGGCCAGGGCCACCCCGGTATACTTTCCGTTTACCTACACGGCAGTTTTTGCGGCCCTTGCCTGCAGCAGGCGGGGCGCCCGAAAGAAGACTGTCCAATGACATGACCAAGTTTGTCTTCGTCACCGGCGGCGTGGTGTCCTCTCTGGGCAAGGGCATCGCAGCAGCGTCTCTGGCGGCCATTCTCGAGTCGCGTGGCCTGAAGGTCACCCTGATCAAGCTCGACCCGTATCTGAACGTCGACCCGGGCACCATGAGCCCGTTTCAGCACGGCGAGGTGTTTGTCACCGACGACGGTGCCGAAACCGACCTCGACCTGGGCCACTACGAACGCTTCATCACCACCAAGATGAAGCGCGCCAACAATTTCACCGCGGGCCAGATCTACAAGAGCGTGCTTGAAAAAGAACGCCGGGGCGACTACCTTGGCAAGACGGTGCAGGTCATTCCGCACGTCACCGGTGAGATCCAGGATTTCGTCAAGCGTGGTGCGGGCGACGTCGATGTGGCCATCGTCGAGGTGGGCGGCACCGTGGGCGACATCGAGAGCCTGCCCTTCTTGGAAGCTGTGCGCCAGATGGGCCTGAAAAGCGGCCCTGGCAACAGCGCCTACGTGCACCTGACCTACGTGCCCTTCATCGCCGCAGCTGGTGAACTGAAGACCAAGCCCACGCAGCACACGGTGCAGAAGATGCGCGAGATCGGCATCCAGCCCGACGTGCTGCTGTGCCGCGCCGACCGCCGCATTCCTGAAGACGAGCGCGACAAGATCAGCCTGTTCACCAACGTGCAGCCGCACGGCGTGATCAGCATGTGGGACGTGGACACCATCTACAAGGTGCCTCGCCTGCTGCACGAACAGGGCCTGGACGCACTGATCTGCACGAAACTGCAGCTGGACAGCAAGCCCGCCGACCTGCAGCGCTGGGACGAACTGGTCAACGAAGTGGAACACCCGGCCAGCACGGTGAAGATTGTCATGTGTGGCAAATACACCGAACTGTCTGACAGCTACAAGAGCCTGAACGAGGCGCTGCGCCACGCCGGTATCCAAAACCACGCCCGTGTGGACATCGAGTATGTCGACGCCGAAACGCTGACCGAGGGCGGCGCTGCGCAACTGGCCGGTTATGACGCCATCCTGGTGCCCGGCGGCTTTGGCAAGCGCGGCATCGAAGGCAAGATCGTGGCCGCCCGCTACGCCCGCGAGCAGCACATTCCCTACCTGGGCATCTGCCTGGGCATGCAGGTGGCTACCATCGAATATGCACGGCATGTGGCGGGCATGGGCGACGCCAACAGCACCGAATTCGACGCCGACAGCAAGCACCCGGTGATCGCGCTCATCGAGGAGTGGAAAGACCGCGACGGCAGCATCCAGAAGCGCACCGCCAGTTCCGACCTGGGCGGCACCATGCGGCTGGGCGCGCAGAGCTCCGACGTCAAGCCCGGCACGCTGGCGCATGAAATCTACGGCCCCGTGGTGACTGAGCGCCACCGCCACCGGTACGAAGCCAACGTGAACTACCTGGAACGGCTGCAGCAGGCGGGCCTGGTGATCAGCGCGCTGACGCAGGCTGAAAAGCTGACGGAAATCATCGAGCTGCCGCGCAGCGAACACCCCTGGTACATGGGCGTGCAGTTCCACCCGGAATTCAAGAGCACACCCTGGGACGGCCACCCGCTGTTCACCAGCTTCATCAAGGCCGCGCTGGCCCAACAGCTGCACCGCCAGGGCGCTGCGGCCACCAAGGCGTTGGCATGAAGCTCTGTGGTTTTGAGGTGGGTCTGGCCCAGCCGTTTTTCCTGATCAGCGGCCCCTGCGTGGTTGAGAGCGAACAGCTGCAGATGGACGTGGCTGGGCGGCTGAAGGAGATCACCACCGAACTGGGCATTCCCTTCATCTTCAAGAGCAGCTACGACAAGGCCAACCGCAGCAGCGGCGCCAGTTTTCGCGGCCCGGGCATGCAGCGAGGGCTTGAGATCCTGGCCAAGGTGAAGCGCGAACTGAACGTGCCCATCCTGACCGACGTGCACAGTGAAGCCGAGATTGCCGAAGTGGCGGCGGTGGTGGACGTGCTGCAGACCCCGGCTTTCCTGTGCCGGCAGACCGACTTCATCCGCGCCGTGGCGCAATGCGGCAAGCCGGTGAACATCAAGAAGGGCCAGTTTCTGGCGCCGGGTGACATGAAAAACGTCATCGACAAGGCCCGCGCCGCAGCGCGCGAAAAGGGCCTGAGCGAAGACCGCTTCATGGCCTGTGAACGCGGCGCCAGCTTCGGCTACAACAACTTGGTGAGCGACATGCGCAGCCTGGCCATCATGCGCGACACCGGCGCGCCGGTGGTGTTTGACGCCACGCACAGCGTGCAGCTGCCCGGCGGCCAGGGCACCAGCAGCGGCGGCCAGCGCGAATTCGTGCCTGTGCTGTCGCGCGCAGCCGTGGCCGTGGGCGTGGCCGGGCTCTTCATGGAGACACACCCCGACCCGGCCAACGCATTGAGCGACGGCCCCAACGCCGTGCCGCTGAAACACATGAAGGCGCTGCTGGAACAGCTGGTGTCTCTGGACCGGGTCATCAAGCGCCAGCCGCTCCTCGAAAACGACTTTTCCTGCTGAAACGGGCCGCCATGACACCTGCCTACATCGTCGTCGAGTCGCAAATCACCGACCCCGAAACCTTCAAGCGCTACCTGGCTGCAGCACCGGCCGTGGCCCGAGCCTTCGGTGGTGAATACCTGGTGCGCGGCGGCCGCATGACGGTGCTGGAAGGCGACTGGCAGCCACCACGGCTGACGGTGTTGCGCTACCCCAACTTCGAAGCGGCCAAGGCCATGTACGACAGCCCCGGCTACGTGCACGCGCGCAGCCTGCGGCAGGGCGCGACGGCCTGCTTCAACATGGTGCTGGTTGAAGGCGTTGAAGCGCCGATCTAGCCCTGCCCAACCCAACCAGGCCAGCGGCCGCTGAAACGCGCGCGCCGCCTGAAGAACCCTAGCTACCCCCCAAGGAAACTGCATGAGCGCCATTGTTGACATCGTCGGCCGGGAAATCCTGGACAGCCGCGGCAACCCCACTGTGGAATGCGACGTGCTGCTGGAAAGCGGCACCATGGGCCGCGCGGCCGTACCTTCAGGCGCCAGCACGGGCAGCCGCGAAGCCATTGAACTGCGTGATGGCGACAAGAGCCGGTATCTCGGCAAGGGCGTGCTGAAGGCCGTGGAGCACGTGAACACCGAAATCAGCGAAGCGGTGCTGGGTCTGGACGCTTCTGAACAGGCCTTTCTGGACAAGACGCTGATTGACCTGGACGGCACCGACAACAAAAGCCGCCTGGGCGCCAACGCCACGCTGGCCGTCAGCATGGCAGTGGCCCGCGCCGCCGCTGAAGAAAGTGGCCTGCCGCTGTACCGCTACTTCGGCGGCATGGGCCGCATGAGCCTGCCGGTGCCGATGATGAACGTCATCAACGGCGGCGCGCACGCCAACAACAATCTGGACCTGCAGGAACTGATGATCATCCCCGTGGGGGCGCCCAGCTTCCGCGAAGCGCTGCGCTACGGCGCCGAGGTGTTCCATGCCCTGAAGAAGATCATCGACGCCAAGGGCATGCCCACCAGCGTGGGCGACGAGGGCGGTTTTGCGCCCAACGTGGCCAGCCACGAAGCCGCCATCCAGATGATTCTGGAAGCCATCGAAAAGGCCGGCTTCACCCCCGGTGAACAGATTGCGCTGGGCCTGGATTGCGCGGCCAGCGAGTTCTACCGCGACGGCCGCTACCACCTGGAAGGCGAGGGCCTGACGCTCAGCGCCCCCGAGTGGGTGGACATCCTGGCCAGCTGGGCCGACAAGTACCCGATCATCAGCATCGAAGACGGCATGCATGAAGGTGACTGGGACGGCTGGCGCCTGCTGACCGAACGCCTGGGCAAGAAAGTCCAGTTGGTAGGCGACGACCTGTTCGTCACCAACACCCGCATCCTGCAGGAAGGCATCGACAAGGGCATCGCCAATTCCATCCTGATCAAGATCAACCAGATCGGCACGCTCAGCGAAACTTTCGCGGCCATTGAAATGGCCAAGCGCGCGGGCTACACCTCGGTCATCAGCCACCGCAGCGGCGAAACCGAAGACAGCACCATCGCCGACATCGCCGTGGGCAGCAATGCGGGCCAGATCAAGACTGGTTCGCTGAGCCGCAGCGACCGCATGGCCAAGTACAACCAGCTGCTGCGCATCGAGGAAGACCTGGGCGACGTGGCCAGCTACCCCGGCCGCAAGGCATTCAACCAGACCTTGGGCGCCGGGCGCTGAGCGGGTAAGCTTCGGCCCCCAGGGGAATTCAACACATGCGCTGGTTCACCGTCGTACTTGCCGTTTTGCTGGGTGCCGTGCAGGCCGACCTGTGGTTCGGCAAGGCCAGCCTGCCCCAGGTGATGAGCAAGCGCAAGCAGTTGGAAGCGCAGCGCGCCACCAACGAAGAAGCGCGTGACCGCAACGAGCGCACCGCCGCCGAGGTCAGCGACCTGAAAGAAGGCGAAGAGATGGTGGAAGAAAAAGCGCGTGCCGAACTGGGCATGGTGAAGTCCAACGAGATCCTCGTGCGGCTCACCGACAAGCGCTGACCGCTGCGCGCGCCTTGCTGGAAACCGTCACCACCACGGCCTTCACCGCCTGGGGCAGCCCCGTCAGCTGGCTGGAAGTGGGGGCCTTCTGGTCATCGCTGGCCATGGTGCTGGCCAACCTGCGCGTGCACCCGGTGGGCTGGCCGCTGGCCATCGTCGCCTCTGCGGCTTATGGCCTGCTGTTTGCGCAAAACAAGCTGTACGGCGAAGCCGGCCTGCAGCTGGTGTTCATCGCGCTGGCCCTGTGGGGCTGGTGGCAATGGCTGCGCGGCACCGCAGCCAGCGGCGGCGCCCTGCAGGTAGGCCACATGCGGCCGCGCCAGCGCGTGCAGGCGCTGGCCGCCACGCTGCTGGCCTGGCCGCTGCTGGGCCTGCTGCTGGCCCGCACCACCGACAGCGACGTGCCCTACTTCGACTCCCTGCCCACGGTGGCCAGCATCACCGGTCAGCTGCTGCTGGCCCGCAAGCGGGTGGAAAACTGGCCCACCTGGGTGGCGGTGAACGTGGTCAGCGTTGCACTGTTTGCCTACAAGGGCCTGTGGCTGACGGCCGTGCTGTACGGCATCTTCACGGTACTGGCGCTGTGGGGCTGGCGGCACTGGCACCGGTTGGCCGTCCAGACCCCCACCGCACCATGACAGCAGAAAGCGCTCCCCCGCCCCAGCCCGCACTGTGTGTGGCCGTGCTGGGCGCCGAGAGCACCGGCAAGACGACGCTGGCCCAGGGCCTGGCGTTGGCGCTGCAGCAACCGCACCGACGCACTGCCTGGGTGCCCGAGGCGCTGCGCCAGTGGTGCGACCAGCATGGCCGCACACCGCAGCAGCATGAGCAGGCCGCCATCCTGGAAGAGCAACACGCCCGCATCAACGCTGCGGCTGCTGAGCACGACCTGGTGGTGTGCGACACCACGGGCCTGATGACGGCCGTCTACAGTGATTGGGTCTTCGGCGACAGCAGCCTGCACCCGCGCGCCTTGCAATTGCACCGCCGCATGGCCTTCAGCCTGCTGACAGCCCTGGACTTGCCCTGGGTGCCCGACGGCCACCAGCGCGACGGCCCGCAGGTGCGCGAACCGGTGGACACCGCCATACGCAAACTGCTGCTCGACAACAGCCTGCCTTTCGCCGTGGTGGGCGGCAGCGGCCCCGCGCGCCTGCGGCAAGCACTGGCCGCACTGGCCCCGCTGTTGCGTCCGCCCGGCAGCGCAAGCCCCGCAACAAGCCCCGCCCCAGGCCTGTTCACACGACTGGACCAAGGCCCTACTGAAAGCCCGCGCTGGCTGTGCGAGTGCTGCGGCGATGCGCCCTACGAAAGGGCGCTGCGCCAGTCCACACAAACCTGAGCACCGCACTCCCGCGCGGCCTGTCACCCCACCGCCACCGGCCCATAAGAGAAAAAAAAGGCGCGCCACCCCAACGTGATGAGCGAGCCGGCGGGGCGTGCTGCGCCGCGAAGTAAAGGAGGAAATTGGCGGCCACCGGCCGCCAAAGGGGGACATGAGCGGAGCAGCACGCCCCGCCGGTTCGCGACCACCCCACTGCAAGCACGCAATTTCGCAAGCAAGCAAACAAGCGAGCAAGCCAGCAAGCAAACAATCAAGCGCCTCGCTGCGCCACCCCACCCCCGCACAGACTACAGCCTCAAGCGCAGTCTCAGTGCACCCCCTGCCCCGCCGGCGGCTGGTCGCCGACAGGCGTGAACAACTCACCCACATCCACCGCGTCAAATCGGTACTGCGCGCCGCAGAACTCGCACCCCACCTCCACCAGCCCGCGCTCTTCCAGCAGGCTGTCGCTTTCTTCGCGCCCCAGACCGCGCAGCATGTTGCTCACGCGTTGGCGCGAACAGGTGCAGGCAAAACTCGGCCGTTGGGGGTCGAAAACACGCAGCGTCTCTTCCCAGAACAAGCGGTGCAGGATCTCGTCAACCGACAGTGTCAGCAGTTCTTCTCGCGTCAGCGTGGCCGCCAGCATCGAGATGCGGTTGTAGTGTTCGTCCAGCCCGATGTCGTCTTCATTGCGACGGGCACCGGCGCCCCCTTCCAGATTGCCTTCGCCCTGCACCGGCATGCGCTGGATCAGCAGGCCCGCGGCCACTTCGTCGTTGGCGGCAAGTATCAGCCGCGTGTCCAACTGCTCTGACTGCAGCATGTAGTGTTCCAGCACCTGCTGCACCTGCTGCAGCGGCTCGCGCTGGTCGCCATGCAGGGGCACCACGCCCTGATAAGGCTGCTGGCCCGGCAGCTTGTCCTTCGGGTCCAGCGTGATGGCGCAGCGCCCCTGGCCGTGCACGTTCAGCAGCGCTTCCAGTTGCGCGCCGCTCGGCACGTCACCCACCACCTTGGCCGTGGTGCGGAAGCTCAGGTCGTTCTGGACCTCGGCCACAGCCAACTTCACCGGGCCGTCGCCAAAGATCTGCAGCACCAGCGCGCCGTTGAACTTGATGTTGGCCTGCATCAGCACGCCGGCAGCCGCCATCTCACCCAGCAACACACGCACCTCGGGCGGGTGTGCGCCCACGCCTTGCCGGCGTTGCAGCAGTTCCTGCCAGCTGCCGGTCAGTCGCACCAGCATGCCGCGCACCGGCAGGCCTTCAAAGATGAACTTCTTCAGCGTGCCCATCAGCCGATTTTCTTCAGTTGCGTGCGGTGGCGCTGCGCGTTGCGAACGTAGTGCTCTGCAGCGGCCTTCAAGCGTGCAATCTGCTCAGTGGACATTTCCTTCACCCACTTGGCCGGCGCGCCCAGGATCAGCGAGTTGTCGGGAAATTCCTTGCCTTCGGTGACGATGGCACCCGCGCCGACCAGACAGTTCCGGCCGATCCTGGCGCCGTTCAGCACCACGGCCTGGATGCCGATCAGCGAACCCTCACCCACGGTGCAGCCGTGCAGCATCACCTGGTGCCCCACGGTGACGCCGTCACCCAAGTTCATCGGGAACCCGGGGTCGGTGTGCAGCACGCAGTTTTCCTGCACGTTGGTGCCCTTGCCCAGCGTGATCAACTCGTTGTCGCCCCGCAGCACGGCGCCGTACCAGACGCTGCTGCCCGCGCCCATGCGCACGTTGCCGATGACCTGTGCACTGTCGGCCACCCAGGCGGTGGGGTCCAGGTCGGGAACGGCGTCATCCAATTGATACAGGGCCATTGCGGCGTCCTTTCAGCCCGGGCCGGCGCGGCGGCAGGTCCAGGCAAAGCCGATAATTCTAGGGATGGAGCTTCGACATGCCGCGCTGCAGGCCTTGCTGACTGCAGAACCCGCGGCCAAAGCGGCTGCCGCACTGGCACTGCACCCTGTGGCTGGTGGCTGGGTGGACACGCAGGCCCAGCTGAATTGCACCAGCCCGTTGCCGGGCCGCACCGGCCGCCCGGTGCTGGTGGAACCTGGCGCCGTGCAGCACCGCTCACCGTTTACGCCCGATGGCCGCGCTGCATTGCTGCACGCGGTGGCGCACATCGAGCTGAACGCCATCAAAATGCTGTTGTTGTTTAGTATTCCATATCGTGGAACAAGACGCGATGATGCTCTGCAGCTTGCCGAAGGCCGTGCCGCTGGCTGAGCGTCGGACGGTCGCGCCGCCGCGGCACACCAGGCAACCGTTTTTCTTTGATCCGGCAAGGCTTGCCCCGCTGCCCGCAGTCTCACACCCAGCCAACTGGACCATCGGGCCTAGTTCTAGGCGAACGATGAGACGCCACCACTGCCCGAGCGCTGGCCTGCACAAGCGAAGACAGGGCCGATTTCGTATGTAAAGTTAGCTGTTAGGTGGGCCGCGCGAGTCCCTTCTAACCCCGGATAGCGCAGAGATACTACAGCGATACGCTAACCGCGATACGGTCGATACGCTTGATACAGCAATTTTCACGCAACTCGTTGATTGATCAGCAAAAGACGAATGCGCAAACAACAACTCACATCTGAGATATCAGAGATGCACGACATCCTACTGGTCTCCTGATGCCGAAGTTGCCGACTGCTCACTGACTGGGCGTTTGCATTTCCGCTACAGGCTTGGAAAATCCAGGGTGTCGAACTGCTTCTGTCGCACCATGAAAACCAAGCCCGATCCAGCCCCTGTAGCGCCCACGCCACCACCACCCGCGACACCCATTGAGACCGCAGCGGCGGTCTTCGCGCCCCCGGCCCCACCCGTAGGTGCCACCGGCGACGCTGGGCTAGCTGCGCTGTTCGCCGCCAAGGTCGAAGCGCCGAATGTCAAGCAGGCTCAGAAAAAGGGTGAGAAGGCTAAGCAGACAAACATCGACCTGCGGAAGGTGCACTGGGCCGACGTCAAGGATGAGGATATCTGGCTGCTTAGCAATGAGCACAAGCGCTTCGGCTTCGCCCAGGTTCCGCGCACGTTGTCTCTGGTGATCAACATCATCAACGAGATCGCCAAGAAGAAGTACGGGAAGGCGGTCCCGGCTGGCAAGACCTACTTCGCCCTTTGGCTTCACCACTATGGTGAAGGCCTGGTGCGGATCGCCAGCGAGGCACAGATGGCATACGAGGCCGGGTACGGGGGTCAGCGCAACGTATCCACGTTCCGGCAGCACATGGAAGTGCTCAAGGAGATCGGCTTCATCGACTTCCGCAAGGGGGTGAAGGGCCCCATGCACTACGTACTGCTGCTGAACCCTTACAACGTCATGAAGCGCCTCCGCGAACAGAAGGATGAGACGGGCGAGAAGCTGGTTTCCAACGAGCAGTACGCAGCGCTGGTCGAGCGCGTGAACGACATCGGCTCACGCAGCGAACTGGGGGAGTGAGCCATGCAGCGCAACGTGATCGAAGAGTTCTACCGTGAGTTGGAAGCCACCAATGAAGCGTACGTGCGGAAGCGGCTTCTGACCGGCGGCTACGCCGGCTGGAAGACCAAGCATGCCAAGCAATTTCTTGACGCGAAGGACACCGCACGCGCTGAACATCGTGCCGTGTGGATGACACGCTGGACCATGCTGGCAGCAATCGGCACGTTGGGCGCGGTGGTAGTTGCCGTCGCGGCGCTGTGGAGCAAATGAGCCTTCTACGCGCCGACCCAGCCACCGACCCGGACGCTTACACAGCCATTGACCCAATTGACACTTCAACCGCTGGACTGAACCTGCTGAAGCGCCAACAGCTCCGCCTCGTCGAAGCCGGCCGCACGACGTGCTTCAATATTGAAAGGCCCTCGCAATCTGGGCGCCCTGTACTTCTGCGCCAGCTCCGCATAGGTCGCAATGACCTCCAACCCGCGCTGTTCACAGAGGTAGCGGTACCAGCGGTTTCCGATCGCCACATGCCCTATCTCGTCGCGCAAAATCACATCCAGTATCTCCCCGGCCCGCCGGTCACCAGCGCCGACCAGTTTGGCTCTGATCGGAGGTGAAGCATCCAACCCCCTCGCTTCAAGTGTTCTGGGAACAAGTGCGATACGCGCAAGGATGTCGTCCTTGGTCTTCTCCGCCATCTCCCACAGCGCGTTGTGGGCCGGGAAGTCGCCATAGGCGAACCCCATCGTTCGAAGGTGGTCATGCAGAAGTTGAAAGTGAAGCGCCTCTTCTTGAGCAACGCCGACCCATTGCCGATAGAACTCGTCAGGCATCCCAGCAAAGCGCCAGCACAAATCCAGGGCCAAGTCGATGGCGTTCAGTTCTATATGGGCCAACGCATGGATCAACGCAGCCCGCCCTTCGATGGTCGCCATCGACCGCTGTTTGAGCGATTGGTGATCGACAAGGACAGGCCGATCCGGCCGGCCAGGCGCGCCATCCGGCGCGGCCAAATCGTCACCTGCACCGACGGGTACACCGCCATGCCCCAACACACGAGCCAGCGCAGCCTTCTCGTCCGGGTCACGGCAGATCCACGGCGCCAGGGCTTGAGCACGAAGTGTTGTCATGCCACAGATTGTCTACGCGGGATTGCTTCAACCTCTGCGGTGGTCAGGCAAGTACAAACGTAATACGCCTCGGCGACACCGGGGGACGACCGGGCACCCGGAACACTTGACCCTATAGGTCTAACCACAAGCTGGCCGGGACCACCCTGGCGCCCCGGTCTGGTGTCGTCTGGCCAATGCCAATTTCTCTCGCGGGCCCAAAGCACGAGGCAGTACATTCGCAGTACCGAAGACGGAGGCTAAAAATGGCCCGAACCAAGACAGAAGTGCTGACCATCCGCACAACCGAAGAGATCAAGACGCTGCTGAAGGCTGCGGCTGACCGTGAGCACCGTTCCCTGACCTCGATGCTGGAGGTCTTGGTCATGGATCATGCCGCTCGAACTGGCGTGCTATCACCAACTCCCGCAGCAAAGACGGGCAAGGCGCGCCGCTAGGTCAGCCAGCAATCCAAGAACCGGCCTTCACCTCCGCTCGCGGAGCGCAATCACAGGGAGAGACAACCATGCTCGGTTTGAGCCTAAGAGACGAATTCAAGGGCAAGCGCCTCAAAGGCACTGCGATTGAACTCTCCAACGATTCGAACACTGGCGCAACACAGATTGCCGCCCAGGAGTTCCTGGAGATCACCTACCCGACTCACGACCTGCTGAAGGGGATCGAGGCGGTTGGACCGAACCAAGGTCGCCCAGTAGTGGTGATAGGCGAGCGTGGCCTTGGCAAGTCTCACTTGATGGCCGCGCTTTACCACGCGGTGAACGACACGAAATCGACAGGTGCGTGGCTGAACTCGTGGGCCACGACCTTGAGCGATCCACAGATCGGCAAGATCGGGCTGCGCAGCGGAATGACGGTGATCGGCGAGAGCCTTCACCGGCAGCGCTACAAGTTCTTGTGGGACTTGTTGTTTGATCGTCATCCCCACGGCACCTACATCAAGGGCAAGTGGGAGGGCATGGGCGCGGCCAAGACCGACATCCCTTCTGACAAGCTGATCCTTGAGTTGCTTCAGCACACCCCGACGATGCTGCTGCTGGACGAATTCCAGACTTGGTACGACGGCCTGACAAACACCAAGCAGTACCCGTGGAAAAACTGGGCGTTCAACTTCATCCAGATCCTTTCCGAGGTCGCCAAAGAGCATCCTGAATTGCTGGTGCTGGTGATTTCAGTTCGAAACGGTGGCAGCGACGCCTACCAGCAAGTTCACCGTGTCAACCCGGTAGCCATCGACTTCATGGCTGGCGGCAATCCCGAGCGCGTACAGCAGGATCGCCGCCGGATGCTGCTGCATCGTCTGTTCACCAACCGTCTGCAGATCACCAAGCCCCAAATTGCTTCGCTCATCGAGCCTCACGTGACTGAGAGCTTGCGCTTGATGGAGGTGCCTACCGCTGAGCATGAGCGCAAGCGCAAGGAATTCCTGGTCTCTTGGCCGTTTGCCCCACACCTGCTGCGCCTGCTTGAAGAGCAGGTACTGATTGCCACCGACGCGCAGGAGACGCGCGACATGATTCGCATCCTCGCCAACCTCTACAAGAGTCGTGGTGAGGTGGCCCCAGTGCTCACGGCTGCGGACTTCCGCCTTGATGACGATGCTTCAGGTATCGGCGCTCTGCTCGACTCCGTCTCCAACGAGCACCACCGCACACTGCGCGCCAAGGCCCAGCAGAACATCATTTCCGTCACTGAGGCGGTGTCTGACCACGCCAGCATTGCCCCGCACCTCCAGGAAATTCTGGGCGCTTTGTGGCTGCGATCCATTGCTGTCGGCAACTTGGCTGGTGCCGAACCGGCAACGCTGCACGTCGACATCACGCGCACCAAGGCGGTTGACGACAACGCGTTCCAGGTGGAGCTTGCGACCATCGTCGAGAACAGCTTCAACATCCACCAGGACGGGCCCCGGCTGGTCTTCAAGGAAGAAGAGAACCCTCGCGCCAAGCTGATGGCTTGTGCTCGCAACGACAAGCTGTTCACCGATGGCTCCGACCAAGCACAGCTTGCCAAGCAGGTTCGCTACGTGATCGGCGGAACCGATGAGGTCGCCAAGACCTTCCGTGTGATCGCGTTGCCGAAGACTTGGCAGACAGATCCTTGGTCAACGCTGGATGAAGCCGAGCAACCTGAGCGCTGGGACGACCGCCTGCCAGTTCTGGTGCTGCCAGAGGAGCCGGACAACACTGACCAGCGCCTGGGCCGCTGGATCAAAGATCACCTGCAGAAGCGCCGCAACACCATCCGCTTCCTGTTGCCCCGATCCGGCTCCACCAATGCCTTCCAGGATCGCGACTTGCTGATCCTCGCGCGTGCCGAAATGAAGGCGCAGGAGTGGAGCGGTCAGAACCCCGAGTACAAGAAGCTGCACACCGAATACCAGAGTGCCCTGCGCGACATCCTGAAAAAGCGATTCGACCGGTTTGCGGTGCTGCACCGCTGGAATTTCGCTGATCCGAACCAGTGCGTGTTCAGCGTCGAAAGCCTGAAGAAGCAAGGCGCTCAGATTCCAGAAGGCATCGAGGAGGCGTTGACCAACGACCTGTTCGTGCCCGAGGACTTCGAAGCCCTCGTGCTTGAAGCCGCCGCTGACAACTCGGCGGTCGGCAAACTGCTGCGCGAACTGCAAGAGCCTCGGCCGGCTGGTCAGGACTGCATCCCTTGGCTTGGCGAAACCGCGATGAAGGAGCGCATTCTGCGCCTATGTGCGCGGGGCAAGATCGCCATTAACTTGCGCGGCCTTGAATACCTGCAGACCCAGCCCGGCGAGGATGAAGATTCAGCCTGGAAACGACTGCGCCCCAAACTTTCCTATACCGGCCGCCAACTCGATGAAGTGTTCCTGATGGAACCCTCGGCGGTGCCCACCACGGGTGGCACGACGCCCCCGGCGCCCCAGCCGCCAACTGGCGGCGAAAGCGGCGGCCTCTTTGGAGGTGGCACAACGCCACCGTTGCCCCCCACCGGCGGTGCAACGACACCGGGAGGTGGCACCCCGCCGCCAGGTGGCGGGCTCTTCGGTGGCGGTTCCCACACTGGTGGCAAACCTCGCATCCCCCTGAGCAACCCGGCAACCTCCCCCTTGAATCTGATCGGCAAACTTGAAGGCTGGGGCATAGGCCCTGCTACTCCTGTCGCCGAAGTCTCGATCAAGGTGTCGGCAGCGACCGGGGCGCAACTCAAGGAACTGCTCAAGAAGCTGCCCGACGGCATGACCTTCGAGCTCAGCCTTGAGAAGGACGACACCTGATGGCACTCGACCCAGCAGTATTGAACAGCCTCACCAAGGGCACTGCCAAGGACGCGTGGCGCGTCATCATCAACAACGCCGTCGACATCGCGTCCAAGCCGCTGGCTGCAGGCAGCGCACCCAGCGAGGTCATCAAGCGCGACCGCGAAATCGGCACACTTGACCACTTCCTGTCCTCTACCGGCTGGGATTTGTGGCAAGCCTTCGGCGACACCGTCGAGCGCACCTCGGATCGACTGGCTCGCTGGTGGACAGAGCCCTACAGCGCCAAAGCGGTGTTGGTGCTCGATGGCCTTTCCCTGCGTGAACTGCCTTGGCTATTGCAAGGGGCAAAGGAGCGCGGTTTCACGCTGCACGAGGTATCCGCCAACGCATCCGAACTGCCCGGCGAAACCAACCAGTTCGCGCAAGCGCTGGGCTTTGGCAGTCGCAGCCAGCTTCAGAACAACGGCGGCGGTCTTGTCCACATGCTGCAGCCGGCGCAGACTGAGTGTGTCGATATGGCCTGGAAGGACTGCGAGGGCCTGCTCAACGGCACGCCGAACTGGGTGTTCTGGCATCACTGGCCCGACAGCAAGGTTCACGACGGATCAGGCGCGGGCCAGGGCCTCGCCACGCTGACGCGTGATGCCGCCGATCAACTCAGCAGCGATGACTTCTGGGCATTCGTTGAGAGCTTGGCGACCGGGCGGCGTCTGGTCATCACCTCCGACCACGGCTATGCCGCCACGGGCTACTTCCCTGACGCGGATGGCGAGGTCGGCCAGTTTCTCAAGAAAACCTTCGCCAGCGGGCGCAGCACCAAGGGCAGCGGTGAGACCGGCCCTTTCGTGCCGCCCGTGGCACTCCAGATCAACAGCCCGCACGGCGCTCACTTGTTGGCACTTGGTCGGTGGAAATGGAAAAGCCAGGGCGGCTACCCAACGCTGACCCACGGTGGCCTCTCGCTGTTGGAGGTTCTTTCGCCATTCGTTGAACTGACCAAGTAGAGCTACGCGATGACCGCCACGGGCCTACCGGAAGACTTGTATTCCGAAGTTCAGAAGATTTTCCGAGCAACCCCGGTAGTCCTTGTCGGTTCTGGCTTTTCCTGCGGCTACGGGCTTCCGCACATGGGCGCGCTGGGAAGTCACCTCGTCAACGTCATCGAAGAACGGCTGACTTCCGCCGATGCGAAGGCCGTCTGGGCAGGCGCGATCGCAGCGATCACGAGCAACCTTGAGGCCGGTCTCAACACCATCCCACAGGGTGTGAGCGGGCGCGATGAAATCGTTGCCGCGATACGCGAGGAGACGGCCAAGCTGATCCTTGAAGAAACTATGCGCGCCGAGATCGCCGTGCTCGCGCACGCAGCACCCAAGACCCTCGCGCCGGTTCGCCTGCTTCGGCGGTTGTATGAAGGCTCGCCTCAGAACGCCGACAGCATTTCGATCATCACCACCAATTACGACACGCTGCTGGAGCTTTTCTGCGACCTTGCAGAACTTTCGCTGGACACAGGCTTCTCAGGATTCAGACGCCGCAGGCCAAGATCCAACCCCTTATTTCAATCGCAATTCAGCCGCGTCTGGGCTGCTGACAAGAAGGGGTACCAGGCAGACCATAGACCCTGTAAAACGGTGCGTCTGCACAAGCCGCATGGCTCAATCAGCTGGCTGGCGACGGCCGAAGGTCCGGTAGAGGTTCTGAACGACACCTCGCACGCCGCGCGGGCCATCGTTGTGCCCGGCCCATCGAAGTATCAGGATGCGTTGCTCAACACTTTGTTCGACACCATGCGGATGGAGATGAACAATGTCATCGCGAGCGCCAATGCGCTGCTGTGTGTCGGTTTTGGCTTCAATGATGATCACCTGCAAGGGGTCATCAAATCCAGACTGGCGACGCATATGCCCATGCTCATCGTCACGCGAGACAGCACCGACAGCATCGAGCATGTATTGAAGACGCATCCGCACGCCATCGCATTTTTCGCACAAGGTACGGGCTCCGTGTGCCAATGGAATGGCGCTTCCATGTCGTCTGCCAGTCCGCTCTGGCAGCTTGATGACTTCTTAAAAGCGTTCGTTGAATAGGGAGACACGATGAGCATTTTCACGTTTACCGAGGCTCAATCTCTCGGCGAAGTTCGCAGCGTCGAGACTGCCCGCATCACCATCCGCGTGACGGATGGTCAGCGCTTACAAAAAGCACGTGTTGGTCGCCTCGTTGCCATTCAGTCGTTTGGCGACGAATGGCTGATCGGCATCATCGAACGCGTCTGGCGTCACCCCGTAGAACTACCAACGCTACAAGAAGGGGAAGTTCCTAAGGACCTAACCGCCGTCCAGCAAGAGGAAAACGGTGTTGCGGTCAGCCTAGTCGGTACCTATCGCGCACGCGACGGCGAACGGCACAACACGTTTTCCCGCGCCGTGTTTTCCCTGCCCGAAATCAACCGCCCGGTCTTTCCCATCGAAGAAAAGTCGCTCGAAGACTTCATGGGCATCCTTAGCTCGTCGTCGAAAGCCGAGGCGGTCGCGCCACTTAGGGTCGGGACCTACACCCTCGACGGCAAGGCCAGCGCCTATATCGACGGCGACAAACTGTTCCAGCGGCACGCCGCCTTGCTCGGCAGTACGGGATCAGGCAAGTCCTTCACAGTGGCGTCAATCCTGGAGCAGTCCGCGCTGCTGCCACACGCCAACATCATCGTGCTCGATCTGCACGGCGAGTATTCGAGCATGAAGTTCGCCTCACATTACCGCATCGCCGGCATCGGCGACCTGAAGGCGAAGAGAGGCGATGCGATCTTCCTGCCGTTCTGGCTGCTAACTTACGACGAGATGCAGTCTGTGTTCGTGGATCGGTCAGGCGACAACGCGCCCAACCAGGCACTGGCGTTGATGGACTCAGTGATCGAGATGAAGCGTGCCGCCATCGTCGCGCTCAGCAAGCCGGAACTGCTGGAAGGCTTCACGGTAGACACGCCGGTTCCGTATCGGCTTGAGGCATTGGTGCAGTCGCTGGACGACAAGAATGAAGAAGCCATCGACACGGGTGAAACCTACGCCAGCGGACCACGAAAGGGGTTGCCGAAAACCGAGAAAGGCCCGCTCGCCGGAAAGCTCTCCCGCTTTCTGATCCGCCTAAAGACCAAGATGAACGACCGGCGGTATGCGTTCATGTATCAGGCGCCGGCGGAATACGAGGCCTACGACTCGCTGCATCAGCTTGCAAAAAAGCTGCTAGGCACAAACGACGTGAAGGATGGCGTCAACCACGGCATCAAGATCATCGATTTCTCGGAGGTGCCTTCGGACATTCTCCCCGTCGTTGTCGGCCTTGTCGCCCGGCTCGTCTATCAAATCCAATTCTGGAGTTCGCCAGGTGCGGATGGCGATGCACGCCATCCGGTTGCGATCGTGTGTGACGAGGCACACTTGTATCTGCCGAGCAATGCCGCATCCACCGGCCCGCTCGAAAAGCGAGCACTGGAAAACTTCGAACGTATTGCCAAGGAAGGCCGCAAGTATGGCGTTGGCCTGATGGTCGTTAGCCAGCGCCCCTCTGATGTGAGCACCACCATCCTGAGTCAGTGCAGCAACATCATTGCCCTACGCCTGGCCAACAAGACCGACCAAGCCGTCGTCAGGCAGCTCTTGCCAGAAAGTCTCGAAGGCTTGATGGAGGTGCTACCCACGCTCGACGTGGGTGAGGCTGTCGTGGTCGGCGACGCAACACTGTTGCCTACGCGCATCAAGATGAGCAAACCCAAACATGAGCCACGCAGCGCGACGATTCCGTTCTGGACGCGCTGGGCGAAGCCGAAGGCCGACGTTGATCTCGTCGCCGCAGTTGAAAACATGCGTCGTCAGTCCCGCGACACAGACCACTAAGAACTACCAATGGCATCCAAAAAAGAACAGCTCGCCCAGGAAGTCGCCAAGGCCGTCGGCGCCGGTAAGACGGTCGCAATGGATACCGTCGACTTCAACGATCCGAACCGTCCAAAGACCTGCCTGGAAGTCGACTTCCCGATCCTGCCGGTCAATCAGGTGGCAATCATCGAAGGCAACGCTGGCAAACCCATTTACCAGATGTCGAAATGGTGGGCGCGGCGTCGCTCCAGTGTGTTTCGTTCGATGCTCATCGCGGCGGCCACCAAGGCTCCCGACGACAAATCGCATGCGGCCAAGCTAGTGTGGGACAACTACTACGCCAACCACCAGAAGAAGGGCGCGTTCAAGCACCTGAAGGTCGCGGACATCTTTATGGGAGGCGGCACAACGCTGGTCGAGGGCTCTCGCCTCGGAATGCAGATGATCGGCAATGACCTGAATCCGGTGGCGTGGTTCGTGGTCAAACAAGAACTCTCCAAAGTCGATCCGGATGAAGTGAAGCGCTTGCTCGCCGAAATCGAGGCCGCAGTCAAGCCTCAGATCATGCCGTACTACTACTGCGACGGGCCAAATGGCGAGAAGGGCAAGTGGACACATGCGCCGACCAAACGTCAAATGCCGCCAGATTTCGATCCACTCAGTTTGACCTACGGACAGCGGTCTGAATACACCTACGAAGGCCCTGAGGTTATCTATACGTTTTGGGCGAAGCACGGACCTTGTCAAGTAACCGGGTGTGGCCACCGAACTCCAATCATGGGTAGTCCAGTGATGGCAATGAAGTCGCTAACGGTCAAGCACTGGGAGCATACCTGCACCAGTTGTGGTGGTGAATTCCATGTAGAGGAATTCGCGGCTCGCATGGCGCCTGATGCTCCCCTGTGCGTTGCGACTTCCGAATACCCATTCTCAGTACTTGATCGAAGAAAGGGTGTCGTGTGCCCACACTGTGATCACACAGTAGCCGTGAACCTTGGCAAAGGTACGAAGAAGAAGGTGGATTTGACCTTGTTGGTTCATCCGCAATGGCTGGCTGGCAGCGCTAAGCTAGATTCAGATGGAAAGCCGTTTGGTGGTACAGCCCAAGATAACTCAGCATCAACCGCCCGATGGGACGCTGAGCGCGCGTCGAAGATCAGATTGCTTGAAGTCCGCGGCGCACTGCCGGACGAAGTTACCTGCCCGGACACCAAGGTTACCTTTAGGACGGATACGGGGACTGTTCCCAAGAAATCAAGCTATTCCTGCGCGGCCTGCGGAACTGTACAGGATGTACTAACCAGCATTAAAGCAACGTCAAAGACTGGGGCTATGGCAGGCTACGCACTGCAAGCTTACTCACCGAAACGCGATCTCACGGGTGTTCCCTATGGTGGCCGATTCTTTACCCCGTTTGATGAACGAATCGCGCAGCAGTACGACGCCGCGACTGCAGAGTGGGAAGCACGAAAGGATTCAGACCTCGCTGACTATTGGCCCAAGAGTGAGCTTCCTTATGGATTCATGACACATTTGAATAACGGAGGTATTCCAAACCACGGTTATACACACTGGTGGACGATGTTCAATCCACGTCAGCTATTGGTCAACTCGCTACTCTTGAAGAACATTGCCGAGGTCGGAAGCTTTTCGTGGGAAACGAGAGAATTTGTCTTGGGTGCCTTTCAAAACTTTCTGCGGAACCAAAGCTCACTCTCTTTCTGGCACCTCAAGCTTGATAAGCTTGCACCGGCGCTCTCCAATAGCAACTTTCATCCCAAGAGCAACATTATCGAGGTGGGTGTCTTCTCACCAATGGGATATGGCCCCTGGTCTTCGACAGTCGAAGTGTTGAGGAAGGGTTTAGAGTGGTCGGCCGCGCCATGGGATGTTGTCAGTGCCGAGTCTCTCAGTCGAATTGCGCCAGCAATAGCCAAGGAAGTGACCGGAAAGAGTGAAAAGGTTTCTATTGGCGATTCGCCACTAGGTGCACAGATACTATGCGGATCATCCACCGAGCTTGCACTGCAGGCATCTAAGTCTATCGACTTGGTCATTACTGATCCACCTTTCGGCGGATTGCTTCACTACTCCGAGTTGTCTGACTACTTCTATGTTTGGCTACGCCTAGTACTACGTGGAAAGTACCCGGAATACTTTTCTGCGGACTACACACCAAAGTCGCTAGAGGCAGTAGCGAACCGAGCGAGAGAACCAGAGGATGCTGACGGTTTCTATCAACGCCTCCTAACCCAATGTTGGAAAGAGGCGCACCGAATTCTCAAGCCAAGTGGGCTATTGGCATTCACTTTTCACCATAGTGAAGACGAACCGTGGGTGGCGGTACTAGAGTCGCTGTTCGACGCAGGCTTCTATCTCGAAGCGACGTACCCTATCCGTTCGGATGAGACGAAAGGCGACGGCGCGAAACCGGGAACATTTGGGTCGCAGACGATCGAGTACGACATCATTCACGTCTGCCGAAAGCGGACCGAAGACCCAAAACCAGTGAGTTGGGGCCGGATGCGCCGTGAGGTCATGGCTGACGTGCGACAGTTGCAGGCGATGCTTGAGAACCACGCGAAGGAAGGTCTGCCTGCGGCGGATATCCAAGTGATTCGGCGCGGCAAAGCGTTGGAGTATTTCTCGCGCCACTACGGCAAGGTCTACGTGGACGAGGGGCGCACGATCTCGGTAAAGGATGCGCTGGTTGGTATCAACCAGCTCATCGACGAAGACGCGGATAAGGGCAAGGAGCCGCCGCCAGTCAACGCTGAGCCGATGACGCGCCAGTTCCTACGCACCTTTGGCAGTGCGACTGAGCTGAAGCGCGACCAATTGCAGAAGTTCTTGAAGGGCTCCATCACCACGCCTGACGACTTCGAGCAACGCGGCTGGTGCTCGGAAAAGAGCAAAGTCTTCACTCGGGTCAATCCACTCTATTTCGCACGCGAATGGTCTGGCAAGCACAAGCGCCGTTTGACCTCGGACTTGGATCAGGCGCTGGTGCTGATTGGTGCGTGCTTCGACAGCAGCGGCATCAACGCATCCGACACGCTGAAGAACGAGACCTTCAAGCCCCATGTGGCGCTAAAGCCCTTGCTCGAATGGCTGCACAAGAACGGCCCGGATCAGGCCAGCCGCAATGCGGCCTCGCGTGCGGTCTCGATCTACAACGGGTGGGCGGCGACACAGGCAGTCAAGCCGACGCAGAGCTCGCTGTTTGAGGAGTACGAGATATGAAGCAACTGCTCGACACGGTCTGGCAGCGGCGCGGCACCAGTTGGATATGGGACGAAGAGGCGCGCAATCAGGTGTGCGTGGCCAATGAGGTTTGGAGCCTGCGCCAGTTTTTGCAGGCGACCGGCCATTGGCCCGATGATCTACCGAGCAATGGCAACAACACCCTTGTGGTCGCGGGGCTGGAAGGCGGCCTTGATCTGCTGACACCCGAGGACGCCGAGACTTGGCTGGGCGATGAGGTCAAGGATGCAATTCTGTCGTTTCAGTCGTACTTCGAGGGTGAAGCGGCTTTGATTTTTTGGCTGCCATCGGGTCACGGACGGATTAAGTTTCATCCCGCCACGGACTCCGTCGAGTGGCGCTGTGCGGCACCGCATAGCGACAGGCTGCTGGCGTTCGGCCGCGTTCTTTGGGGAGAAGCAAACGAGTATCCGCAGGAGGTCTTGCTCCGTGAAGGCAGCAAGCCTGCTGGCCTGTTCCATTTGCGGATCACCTGAGGTCGGCGCGTGGAAGCAGCGACTCAGTTCCAGCCCGGCGAACGGATCACCCATCAAGAGCACGGCCAGGGCGTCGTGCTCGACGCCGTTCGCGAAGGCTATCTGCGTGCGTTCTTTGGCGTTGGAGAGCGCCGCGTACCGGTCGGCTCCATTCGCCGCGCGCTCTCACGAACAGAGCGCATCTTGCGTGCGGTGGATGGTGGCGCTGAGCGTGGTCGCAGGGCATGGCTGTCCTACGAAGCTCATACGCTGCCCATCATGGAGAGCGCATCGGCGCTCACTTCGGCCAAGATCGACCTGTTGCCGCATCAGGTGGTGTTGACACACCGCATAGCGACCGCGTCTCCTCGGCGCTATCTCATCGCTGACGAGGTGGGGCTAGGCAAAACGATTGAGACGGCGTTGATCCTGCGTGAGCTGGCAAGCCGTGGCGAACTGCATCGGGCCTTGATGATCGTGCCGGCCGGTCTGGTAAACAACTGGCATCGTGAATTGAACGAGGTGTTCAATCTAGAGTTCGAGGTGTTTGGCTCCGAGGGCGACATCACTGACCGCAAGACCAATGCGTTTGCCAAGCATGACCGGCTGATCGCCAGCATCGACACATTGAAGCGCCCGGCGCGTATCAAGCGCTTGCTGGACGCCCCGCGCTGGGATCTGGTGGTGTTCGACGAAGCGCACCACCTGACTGCCTTCCGCGCAGGCGGCAAGATTCGCAAGACCGAGAACTACAAGTTGGCGGAAGCCATCAAGGAGCACAGCCGCGACCTGCTGCTGCTGTCTGCGACGCCGCATCAGGGCAACCACTTTCAGTTCTGGATGCTGGTGCAGTTGTTGAACCCGACGCTGTTCAGCAGCCCTGAAGAAATGCTAGAGCACCGGCACCGCCTGAACACGGTGATGTTCAGGCGCACCAAGGCCGATGCCTGCCAGCCGGACGGATCGCCGCTGTTTGCTCGGCGGTGGGTGCACACGGAATCGTTTGTGATGGGTGCCGAGGAGCGCCTGTTCTACGAAAAGCTACGTGGGTACCTTGAAGACGGCTTCAATCTCGCCAAACGTCAGGGCGGCAAGGGGCAGGCGCTGGGCTGTCGGCGCCGATCCAATATTGACACACCCTGCCGATCCAATACTGACCCGGGGATGGACGTTGGCCGCGTGACGGCCAGCTGTGGATAAGTGTAGGTCTATGCCTGCTTTGTCAGCCTCCTC
>JAYSXE010000105.1:0-1717 GCA_043717565.1 Burkholderiales bacterium
GGCCTTTCTGGGCGACAGCCGGGTGCCGTCGTAGCGGTCAGCCCGCACCGACAGGTGCACGTGGGGTGCGCCCTGGTCTTCGTGCATGACGAACACGTATTTGTGGCCTTCGAACAGTTCACGCGCCGCCTCGGCCGTGGCTTCTCTGACAGCCTCCGGCGGTGTGCCGGCCGGCATCGAGAAGATGATGTTGAAAGCCTCCCGCCGGCTGCTCTCTTCCCCGATGTAGGCACCGGCCACCCGCCACTCGTCGGCCAGCTGCGCCAGTCCCAGGCTGCCCTGGATCTTCTCCCCGCGCTCGTCTTCGATCTCCAGAGTCTGGCCTTTGCCGCCGACCTCCTCCTTGCCCTGCCGGCCGATGTACCGGAAGTGGGCGGCAATGGCTTTCATGCCCTTGCCGCCGCCGGTGATCTTGACCATGACCTGGGTGGCGCCAGGCGACACCGTACTGCGGATATGGCTGCGCACCTCGTGTGCAGAGATCGCTGAGCCCGCCGCTGCGGCTGCCACCATCAGCGGGCGCGGGCCGCCACCACCGCCGCCGTTCCCCTTGCCTTTGAGCGCCGGGTAGAAGAGGCGGGCGCCCCATTCCGACAACATGCCGTCGGTGTCCAGCGTGCTGCGAGGCTGGTTGTGCGCCGCTGCCGGGCCGGCACCGCCTTTGGGTCCCTGGGTGCTCACAGCTTCTCCTTGTGCGGGGTTACCAGACCCCGAAGGTTGGACACCACGCGCGCAGCCTGGTCCACGTGCACGCGCAGCGCCTGCGCAAAGGCCTGCAGGCTCCGGGTGTCCACGGTCCTGAAACCACCCTCGGCGGCGTTCAACGACTTGGCGATCTGGTTGATGCTTCTGCCGATAGGCAGCAGCTCGTGGTTGGAGCGCATCAACGCAGCCACCCCGTCTTTGAGCGGCGTGGCGTCTATGGGCTGTGGTTGTGCTGATCCCTGGCCCAGGAAGTGGCGCAGCACCAGGCGCAGCGCTGCCGGGCGTGTCCGGAACTGGCCCTGCTGCTGCACCTGCTGCAGCAGGCTGGCCAGCTCGGCGTCGAGGACGAGCCGGCCCGGTGCGGCCACTGCAGCTGGCAGCGGGGTCGGGGTCCCGGGCCGGTCTGCTGGCTTGGATGGCTGCTCATCAGGGGCCGCGTTTCCAGCCAGCTCGCGCTGCAGCAGGTCGCGTGTCCACTCCGAAGGGGTCCTGCCGCCAGCGGCGGCCGCCGCGCGGATCTGCGCCGACAGCTCGGCGCCGACATCGACGTGAAGCGTCGCCCGTTGCGGGGGCTGCCTGCTGGGTGACGAGGCGGCATCCATCAGGCAGCCCCCGTGACACAAACAAGCCGGCGCAGCCTATCCTGCCATCTTCTTTTCCGCATCTGTATCGGGTCAGTCTGCAGCCATTGCACACGGCCCCTTGTCTTCACCCCTGGATGAACCAGACCAGTTTGAACAGCGCCATCACCGTCCAGACGGCGATGGCCAGCTTCGCAAGGCGAAGCGTCATCCAGGGGTAGTCCTCGAACCCGAACACCGCGCGGCTTGCGCGCTTGATCGCGGTCCACAGGCACAGCACCCCCAATACGGCCCCTACAAGGCCCCCAGCAGCGGGCCAGGTGCTGATCCAGCACAGCCCCAGCGCCGGCATCAGCACGGCGTCCAGCGGTGCCAGGCATCGCAGCAAGGGGTGCGTGAGGCCCAGAACACGGTCCAGCGTGGGGTTCATC
>JAYSXE010000106.1:0-1715 GCA_043717565.1 Burkholderiales bacterium
CGCGAGGTGGCGCGCCGCTTCAACCACCTGTACGGCCGCGCGCCCAACCATGCGGTGCTGGTGACTGGCGCGCTGGCGGCGCTGGGCAAGGACGATGCACGGTATGTGGAGAAGCAGCGCAAGGCCTATGGCCAGGACGGCTCGGCCGAAGCCCTGGCCAAGGGCGAGGCGCTGGTGAAGAAAGCCCACGGCAGCGGCACGCTGGACAACGACCAGCTCGAACTGCTGCTGGGCCACTTGAAGGGCAGTGGCAAGAGCGTGCTGACCGAGCCCGGCGTGCTGCTCACCGACACCGCCAAGCTGCCCGGCACCGACGGCGACAAGATGAGCAAGAGCCGCGGCAACACCGTGGCCATGCGCGACCCGCCGGCGGTGGTCACCAAGAAGCTGCGCGGCATGAAGACCGACCCCGCACGCGCCCGCCGCACCGACCCGGGCACGCCCGAAAAATGCCCGGTCTGGGATTTCCACAAGGTCTACTCCGATGCCGCCACGCAGGCCTGGGTGCAGCAGGGCTGCACCAGCGCCGGCATCGGTTGCCTGGACTGCAAGCAGCCGGTGATCGACGCCATCATCGCCCAGCAGCAGCCCTGGCTGGAGCGCGCCGAAACCTACCTGGCCAACCCCAAGCAGGTGCACTGGATCGTGGAGATGGGCACTGAGCGCGCGCGCACGGTGGCCAGGCAGACGATGCGCGACGTGCGCGAAGCGATGGGACTGAACTATTGATGTGATTGGGCCCACCCCCGAAGCGCCTTCAGCGCTTCCCCCTCAAGGGGGCGACACCAGTGGCCCGGCAAAGCCGGATCCACGGCGCCCACTTGCTCAAATCAAAGGCAGGGCGGCGGATGCACCGGCGCTGATGCCATACACCTCGACGCGGTTGCGGCCGGCGCGCTTGGCTTCGTACAGCGACTGGTCGGCCTGGCCGTAGAGCCGGTCACCCGACAAGCTGCTGTGGGCGTCGGCCACCGCCACGCCGGCCGACACCGTCACCTGCACCGGCAAACCGTCGCTGTTGGCCACGCGCAGCGCCTCCACCTCACGCCGCACGGCTTCCACCAACCAGCGGGCGCCGGCCACGTCAGTACCGGGCAGCACCAGGCCGAACTCTTCACCGCCGGTGCGGCCGAACACATCGGAGGCGCGCAGCCGGCTGCGCACGGCTTGGGCAAAGGCCTGCAACACCGCGTCACCGGTGCGGTGGCCGTGCTGGTCGTTGACATGCTTGAAATGGTCCAGGTCCAGCAGCACAAAGGCCACCGGCGTGGCGCTGCGGTGGGCGCGCTGTAGCTCATGGGCCAGCAGCGCATCGGTGGTGCTGCGGTTCCAGCAACCGGTGAGGCCGTCGTGGGTGGCCAGGGTTTCCATCTGCTGGGCCAGGCGCTCGAACACCGCCAGCACAAAGCCGAAGCCCGCCGCCAGCAGGCAGACAAAGGCCACCAGATAGGTCAGGCCGGTGGCCAGGCTGGGCTGCAGCAGATCGGTGTACTCGGCTGGGTGGGTCCAGGCATGCAGCGCGCGCAGCAGCAGCGCGCCCAGCGCCAGCGTGATGGTCAGCCCCACCGCGCGCAGCGAGCGCTCGGCAAACCAGCCATGGCGCAGCACCACCGCCACGCTGGGTGCCAGCAATGCGGCATAGACCAGCGACAGCACCGCCGTGCGCTGGTGTTGCGGCCAGTCGAGCATCAGCATCAGCGCCAGCCAGACCAGCG
>JAYSXE010000107.1:0-1715 GCA_043717565.1 Burkholderiales bacterium
CCTGGGCGCATCACGCGCCAGCCGCGTGGTCGGCGTCTTCGACAGCCCCTTGATGCACGCCGTGCCGAAGGGCTGGGTGTTGCGCTGAGCGCCCTGGCCATGGGCGTCGCGAACACCACCGGCGCGGCCTGGACACCTAACACGCCAGCGGCATGTCCAGTCGGCGTTCGGGATGGCGCTTGATCAAGGTACCGCTGAGCACGAAGGTGGTGTCAGGAACGCCAGGCCGGGCACGGTGTTCCATTGTCGCGGTGGCAGCTTGTCGGTGTAGGTGCAGCCGAAGTTCGGATGCGTCACGGCGGCGGGGTTCAACACATCGTCGCCCGCTGGCTTGATGCCGCCCTCTACCCACTTCACCAAGTCCACAAACGTGGTCACCAGCTCGGTGGGCGTGAACGCGCAGTGCCCATAGTCGCGCGTGGCGCGCTGCACCAGGTTGTGCGCGTTGCCCTTGGCCGCAGCGCGGCGCGCATATTCCTGCTCCATGTGGAAGGGCACGAACAGGTCGCCCAGGGTGTGCAGCGTGAGCATGGGAATGCGCAGGTCGCCGGTGGTGGGTGCCACGTTGGCGATGCCGTTGTTGCGCCGGCCCTGCGGGTCGGCGGTGATGCGCAGCACCGAGTTGTTGAACAAAGTTTCGGCGGCGCTGAGTGCCGGGTTGGTGTCGAACTGGTAGGTTACATCGCTGTTTTGCACCGCCACACCGGGGGCGCGCGGCAAGGTGCCGTCCCCCACGCCCCGGCCGAACAGGAAGTCACCGGCCACGCCGTTCCAGAACATCCAGCCGTGGTCGAACAAAGGCCACACGCCGCCCGAGCGCAGTTGAATCATGGCCTTGAAGTTTTGCCCCGCGCCGTTGAGCACATACGGGAACGGCACGCCCGGCCCGGCCTTGGTGGCGGGCACCGTGCTGGTGAGGTAGTCGGGGCCATAGGGGTAGACCTTGTTCTGGCCCGACAGTGTTTGCGCGCCGACCTTGAAGTCGAGGAAGTAATCGAACAACCCGTAGTCGCCCAGCACGACGCAGATCGGCATGGCGCCGTCATATGACCGCGGCCATTGCTCGGCCACGATGCCGGTGACATGCCCGCCCATCGAGGCGCCCGTGATGTAGGTGCGCCCGGGGTTGCCGACCAGCCCGGTGAAGAGTTGCGTCAGGACATGCGTGTCTTTGGCGCCTTGCGAAGGGTCGTAGGCATTGCGGCAAAGGGCAGCTTGGTTTCGTCGACGTAATACGCCGGCGGTGCGGCCGCACTGGTCTCGGCAAGACACAGAGCCGCAGCTGCGGCGAGCAGAAGTTTCTTCATGGCTTGTCCTTGAGTCAATGCCCTTGCGGGGCGGGCGAGCCGGCGTCCCAGCGGCAGTCAGCGTGTCCGCCCACCGCCCGTCAGCAACGACCAGAGCGACCGCTTCATGCCGACGCTGTATGCCAACCAACCGGTGCTGGCCAACGGCCGCGCCGAGATGGATGCCTGGGGCCTGCGCCCGCCTGAGGGCTTGTCGTCCAGCCTGGCCACGCCGGCGGTACCGATCTTTGCCCACGGCGCTTTGTTGGTCGGCATCACGCTGGACAGCCACGAGCCCGGCCGGCCGTTCACGGCTGATGAAGTGCGCCTGCTGCAAACGTGGGCCGCAGCGATGGGCGCTGCGCTGGAGAACGCCCGCTTGTTCAACGAGACGCAGCGAGCGCTGGCCCGCGATACCGCCAGCGCCGA
>JAYSXE010000108.1:0-23395 GCA_043717565.1 Burkholderiales bacterium
GGCCGCGGCGGCCTCGGCGCCGTCGGCGTCCAGGCCCTGGTTCTTCCACAGGCTGATGCCCCACTGCCAGCGCCGGGCCAGCGCGTTGTCGGTGCAGCCGCCGGCGTCTTTCAGCACGTTCAGCACGTCGTCGCTGTCCAGAATGCTGAAGTTGGGGCGCAAGCCCACGCGCGTGCCGTCGGTGCGCAGCATGCGCACGCCCAGCGAATGGAAGGTGCTGACTGCCAGGTCCTTGGCGGCCCGTGCACCCACCAGCGCCTTGGCGCGGTCGCGCATCTCGGCGGCGGCCTTGTTGGTGAAGGTGATGGCCGCAATCTGCTTCGGGCCCAGCCCGTGCTGCAGCAGCCGGGCGATCTTGTGCACGATGACGCGCGTCTTGCCCGAACCCGCCCCGGCCAGCACCAGGCACGGCCCTTCCAGGTGATGCACGGCCTGCATCTGGGCGTTGTTCAGCGATACGGCGGGCGCGTTCATGAAGGGGCCATCAAAGGGCGGCGGATCATAGCCGCCGGCCCTGCCGCCGCGCCTGGGCGGGCGGGCAGCGTCAGTGCCCGTGGGCCTGTTCGTCCGCCTTCAGGCGGTACACCGTGCCGCAATAGGGGCAGCGGCCTTCGCCGGTGGTGCCCACGTCGATGAAGACCTTGGGGTGGTTGCTCCACAGCGCCATGCGCGGGTTCGGGCAGAAGGTGCTGCCGTGGCCCAGCAGGTCGGCGGCCGTGAGTTCAACGGCGCTTTGGGCAGCGGCGCCGGCGGTTCTGGGCGTGTTCATGGTGTGCCTGTCGCGTGCGTGGTGCGCCTGGCCGTCAAACCGCGGTCAGCCAGTTGGCGTACTTGGGATTGCGGCCGTTGACGATGTCAAAAAACGCCGACTGGATTTTCTCGGTGATGGGGCCGCGGCTGCCGGCACCCAGTTCGATGCGGTCCAGCTCGCGGATGGGCGTCACTTCGGCCGCCGTGCCGGTGAAGAAGGCCTCATCGCAGATGTAGACCTCGTCGCGCGTGATGCGCTTTTCCTTCAGCGTCAGGCCCAGGTCCTGGCAGATGTTGAAGATGGTGTCGCGCGTGATGCCGTTCAGCGCCCCGGCGCTCAGGTCGGGCGTGTAGACCACGCCCTTCTTGATGACAAACAGGTTCTCGCCCGCGCCTTCACTGACAAAGCCGCTGGGGTCCAGCAGCAAGGCTTCGTCGTAGCCCTCGTCGGTGGCTTCCATGTTGGCCAGGATGCTGTTGGTGTAGTTGCTCACCGCCTTGGCCTGCGTCATCGTGATGTTCACGTGGTGGCGCGTGTAGCTGCTGGTCTTCACGCGGATGCCGCGCTTCAGGCCTTCTTCGCCCAGGTACGCACCCCATGCCCAGGCCGCCACCATCAGGTGGATGGTGTTGCCCTTGGGGCTGACACCCAGCTTCTGGTCGCCGATCCACACCAGCGGCCGCAGGTAGCAGCTTTCCAGCTTGTTTTCGCGCACCACGGTGCGCTGCGCTTCCATCACCTGTTCCGGTGTGAACGGGATCTTCATGCGCAGGATCTTGGCGCTGTTGAACAGCCGCTCGGTGTGTTCCTGCAGCCTGAAGATGGCAGTGCCCTGCGCCGTGTTGTAGGCGCGCACGCCTTCGAAAGCGCCGCAGCCGTAGTGCAGCGTGTGGCTCAGCACGTGGATCTTGGCGTCGCGCCATTCGACCAATTGGCCGTCCATCCAGATCTTGCCGTCGCGGTCGGACATCGACATGGGAAAGGTTCCTTGTTGGCGGCGCAGGCTGCGCCAGCGTGTGCTTGGGTGCGGGGTCAGCGCGGGATTTTAGGCGCCGGCTTCGGTGGCCGGTGCGCGCTGCAGTTCCCAGGCGCTGACTTTGCCCGCTTGCAGCGTGACTTGCAGCGCGTCGCCGCCGGCGTCGGTCCAGATATAGGTCTCGGTGTCGGCGGGTGCGCCCCCGGCAACGGGGCCGGCGGCGGGTTGGCCAAAACTGCCGGTCAGCTTCATCACATCAGCCAGCCGCAGGCCGTGTTGCATCTTGCTTTGCAGCATCAGCGCGCTCTTGACACTGCCGATGGGTTGCTGCGCGGCATTGCGCATCAGGCGCATGGTGCGGCTGAACTGCAGCAGCAGCCAGAACACGACGATCGACACGGCCAGCAGCACACCCGGCCAGCCATACGCCGCATAGCCAGCAGCCACCGCCACCACGGCAAGGGCCCACCCCAGGGCCGGGCTGTTCACCACGCCCCCTTCAGGCCGCGCAGGCGCAGCGGCTGGCGCCAGGGGCTGGGTGAGAATGCGGGCGATGACGGGTTTTCAGACATGGGTGATCAACTTGGACCGCGCGCCGGAACGCCTGGCGCGCATCACGGCGCAACTGCAGCGCCTGGGTTTGCCCTTCCACCGGCTGGCCGCCGTGGACGCCCGTTCCCTGGCGCCCGAACAACAGGCCTTGCTGGACGAGCCGGCCTACCGCCGCAAGCACGGCATGCTGCCCGTGCTGGGCGAGTTGGGATGTTATCTGTCGCACGTGCGCGTGATGCAGGCCTTCTTGGAAAGCAGCGCCGAATATGCGCTGGTGCTGGAAGACGATGTGCTGGTGCACAACAGCCTGCCCACGGTGCTTCAGGGCCTGGCCCGGCAGCACGAGCGTTGGGACATGTGCAAGCTGTCCGCCGTGCATTCCGGCACACCGCAGCCTTTTCTTGAAATCGCCGCCGGCCACCAGCTGGCGGTGATGCTGAGCCGCTGCACCGGCAGCAGCGCCTACGCCATCAACCGCCGCGCAGCGCAGGCTTACCTCCAGCAGTTGCTGCCCATGAGCCTGCCCTACGACCACGTGTTCGACCAAGGCTGGCGCTTTGGCTTGAAGGTGCGGCTGGTCACCCCCACGCCGTGCGGGCACGACAGCACCATCGCCACCACCATCGTGTCGCCAGCCGGCGTGCGGCGCAAGTTCGCCTGGTATCGGCGCTGGACCACCTACGCCTACCGCCTGCAAAACGAAGCAGCCCGTCTGGTTTACGGGCTGCGTCAAACGGCTCTGGAGCGCAAACGCGCCTGAGCTTACTGGGGCAGGGGGGGCGCGGCTAGGTTGCGATGTCGGCGCGCAGGTTGCCCGGCAGGCGGTCCAGCAGGAAGCGGACGGCCAGCGGTATCAGTACCACGTCGTCCATCACGCCCAAAAAGGGTATGAAGTCGGGAATCAGATCCACCGGCCAGATCAGATAAGCGACCAATGCCAGCGCCGCCGGCTTCAGCCAACCGGGGGCCTGCGGGTGTCGCAGCGCGCGCCACAGCAGCCGTGCGTCACCGCGCACCACCGACCACAACACCGACAGACGCTTGAGCAACATGGACCGGCCCTTTCCAAATGCTGCCAGGCACCATTGCAGCAGCGTGACCGTAACGTAGGGGTCGTGTGGGCCGATGACAAGGTCCGGACCGATTTGTTTTTTTCTACGACCCACGCCCCAGAGCGCCGCAGTGGCGCTCCGGCAGGCGCTAAACGGGGGCTACTGCATCGAACGCACAGCTTCGATGGCCTGCTCGATGCGGTCCACTGCGTGCACCGTCAACCCCTCGATCGGCCTTTTCGGTGCATTGGCTTTGGGAACCACGGCGACGTTGAAGCCCAGCTTGGCGGCTTCCTTCAGCCTTTCTTGCCCGCGAGGCGCTGGCCGCACTTCGCCCGCCAGGCCCACTTCGCCGAAGGCGATGAAGCCGCGTGGCAACGCGCGCCCACGCAGGCTGCCCTGGATGGCCAGCAGCACCGCCAAGTCGGCGGCGGGTTCACCAATGCGCACGCCGCCCACGGCGTTGACGAACACGTCCTGGTCCATGCAGCTGACCCCGGCGTGCCGGTGCAGTACCGCCAGCAGCATGGCCAGCCGGTCGCGGTCCAGGCCCACGCTCAGCCGCCGCGGGCTGGGCCCGCCGCTGTCCACCAGCGCCTGGATTTCCACCAGCAGCGGCCGCGTGCCTTCCAGCGTAACGAGCACGCAGGTGCCGGGCACCGGTTCGCTGTGCGTCGACAAGAAGATGGCGCTGGGGTTGGTGACACCCTTCAGCCCCTTCTCTGTCATCGCGAACACGCCAATCTCGTTCACGGCGCCGAACCGGTTCTTGATGGCACGCACCAGCCTGAAGCTGCTGTGCGTGTCGCCCTCGAAGTACAGCACCGTGTCCACGATGTGCTCCAGCACGCGCGGCCCGGCCAGTGCGCCTTCCTTGGTGACATGCCCCACCAGCACCACGCTGCAGCCGCGCGTCTTGGCCACACGCGTCAGTTGCGAAGCGCATTCGCGCACCTGTGCCACCGAGCCGGGCGCTGAACTCAGCTGGTCGGAATAGACAGTCTGTATCGAGTCGATGACCACGAACTGCGGCGCCTCGGCGTCGATGATGGCCAGGATCTTCTCCAGCTGAATTTCCGCAGCCACCCGCACCGCCTTGCCAGCCAGCCCCAGGCGCCGCGCGCGCAGCGACACCTGCGCGCCGCTTTCTTCGCCGGTGACGTAAAGCACCTTCATTTGCGCCGAAAGCGCATCCAGTGCCTGCAACAGCAGCGTGCTCTTGCCGATGCCGGGGTCGCCTCCGATCAGCACCACGGCCCCTTCGACAATGCCGCCGCCCAGGACACGGTCCAGTTCTTCCTGCCCCGTGGGCGTGCGCAGCACCTCAGCAGCGTCGATTTCAGACAGCGTGGCCACTGGCTGGCTGGCGGCCAGCGCCTGGAATCGGCTGTTGCGCTGCGCGCCCGCAGTGGGGGCGGGGGTGGCCGTCTCTGCCACCGTTTCTTCCAGTGTGTTCCACGCGTTGCATTGGGCGCAACGGCCCAACCATTTGTGGTGTGCGGCTCCGCACTGTTGGCAGATGAATTGGGTTTTTGCCATGGGGCGATTGTGCGTGGCCGCCCGAGTGCGGCATCGGCGGCTCGGATGCTTGGTTGCATTGCCGGACGCAAGCGCTTTCGCCCTTCCAGACCAGGGTTGAATCACGCGGCAGGCGAACCTGAGCCAAACATCACGCGTCTGCCGCCTTCCTGTTTCAAGCAACGGCCCAATTGCCGCATTGATGAATTAGGCTGCAATCGGGCACGAATGAGCATGCACTTGTGCTCCTTGTCTTACGCCAACCTTCGCGCGCTCTCTGTAATCTGCATTGCTACAGGACAACCTTGGCCATCAAAGTCAGGCAGGAATTTCGACCCATGCATTCAGCAGTTTTGCGCACCTTCAGTTTCTTGCTTCTGCTTCAGTCCGCTTGGCTGATCAGCGGTTGCGGCAGTGGCGGGGGCGGCGGCTCTTCACTGCCTGTCTTGCCGCCCGTTCCTGTCGTGCCCGATTTCTCAGTGCAGCCCGCGCCCGTTTCAGTGGTTGCCGGACAGGCCGCGACCTTCTCAGCCGCAGCGTCCGGCAGCCCGACCTACCAATGGCTGAAGGCCGGAACACCCATCGCCGGTGCCATTGAGGCGACTTACACCCTGCAGGCGAACCTGGGCGACGACGGCACCCAGTTCTCCGTCACGGCTTCAAACCCGGCGGGCTCGCGCACCAGTCAAGCCGTGCGACTATCTGTAACACCTGCCCCGGTGCAGCCCAGCTTCGCCCGCGGGCCGAGTGCTGTTTCGGTTGAGGCAGGGACAACGGCCACTTTTGAAGTCGAGATGGCCGGTTCCTCGCCTTTTGCATACCAGTGGTACCGAGATGGGGTGGCCATCGCCGAAGCCAACCAGCCCCGCTACTCGCTGTCGGCAACACCGGCTGACAACAACGCACAGTTCTCCGTTCAAGTCACCAACGTGGCCGGAAGCGTGACCAGCGCAGCAGCCACGCTGCGTGTTTCAGCGCAATTCATACCGGTCAGCATCACCGTCGAGCCGCTGGACGTGACCGTGCGCAACGGCGATCCGGCCGCGTTTGCCGTCTCTGTGGAAGGTACGGCCCCTTTCGCGCTGCGCTGGCTGGTCAACGGCGCTGAAACCGGGCTGGGCGGGCCGGAATTCTTCACGAACAACTTCCGGTACGTCATCTCGTCGGTGCAGTTGTCCGATGATGGGTCGCTGATCGGCCTTCGCATCACCGACTCGCGTGGCAGGACGGTTTTCACGCGTTCCGCCAAGCTCACGGTGTTGCCATAGGGCACTGCCCGGTGCTTGCGGAAGGCGCCACCCATCGCGGCGAAGCCGGCTTTCACCTGCACAGCAAGCCTGTTGAACTTGCTGAACCTGCGTCATTGTTCAGGGCCGGCGCCAGATTGGGTCCGCTTTCTGCGGGCATGCTGCTCGGGCCGAAATCCGGGTTTCCCCGGCGGGCGGCTTGCTGTTTGTATTGGCCCTCGCCCGTCTGCGGCGGGTGGCCACCGTGGGCGTTTGCGGGATGCAGCGGCAACCATAATGGTTGACTGTCGCTGCAGCGCCCTTCTCGTCCGAGCCGGGTTCCGGCGAAAGACGGAACTGTCGTTGGAGTAGCCGTGTCATCGATATCAATGTCCTCTTATGTGTGGACTGCAGCCGTGTTGGTGTTGGCCGTCAGCCTGTTGAGCGCGTGCTCACGGTCGGCCACTGACGAGATCGCTTCTGCCCAGAAGGCGCTGGCGGAAAAGAACTCGGCGGCTGCCTTTGTTCATCTGAAAAATGCGGTCGCATCGGACCCCAAGAACGGCCAGGCGCGTTTCCTGCTCGGGCAACAGTTTGCGGCCGCTGGCGACGCGCAGTCTGCTGCAGCAGAACTCAAGCGTGCGCTGGAACTGAAGTACTCCGTGGATGAAGTGGCGCGGCCCTTGGCCAATGCGCTGATGCTCGGCGGCCAAGCCTCTCAGGTGCCGTTGCTGGTGGGGCCACTTCAGGTGAAAGACCCAGAGGCTGCTGCCAGCGTGCAGACGGCCTTGGCTTGGGCGCACTTGCTCTTGCAGGACCTGCCCGCGTCACGTCAGGCACTGGACCGCGCCGAGCGGTTCAAGGGCGCCAATTCAGAGACACGCCTGATCCGCGCGCAGCTGGCCGAAGCCGCCGGCCAGTCCGAGCAGGCGATGACCCTGGTCGATGATCTTCTCAAGGAAGATCCAAAACAGGACAACGCCTGGGCATTCAAAGGCCGGTTGCATGAGCGGATTCCTGGGGCCAGCGCCGAGGCCTTGCTGGCTTACAAGAAGGCGCTGGAAGTCAATCCGAAGAAGTTTGATGCGCTGGCGCCCATGGTCGGCATTCACTTGTCGAACCAGGACTTTCCGGCTGCACGTGCGGGCCTGGAGGCCATGCGCAAACTTGAGCCCAAAGCTTTCATGACGGCGCTTTACGAGGGCCGGCTCCAGTATCAGGACGGCAACTACACCGCCGCACGCGGTCATTTCCAGACTGCCCTGAACATGGCCCCGACCGTGCCCGAGGCCTTGCTGGCATCAGGCCTGAACGAATTGAAGCTCAAGGCCTTTGCCCAGGCCGAGAGCCAGCTGGCCCGGGTGGTGCAGGCCCAACCGGCCAACATCACCGCGCGCTTTTACCTGGCGCGGGCCTACCTGCAGCAGGGCAAACCCGAGTTGGCCACCGGCACGCTGGCCCCGTTGGTGGATGGCGCCAACCCCTTGCCCGAAGTGCTGCTTGTGGCAGCCCATGCCAGGTTGATGCAGGGCGATCCCGTGGGCGCGGATCAGCTTTTTGGCCGCGCCGCCAAGTTGCACGGCAACAGCAGTTCCGTGCGGCTGGCGCAGGCCTTGATGAGCGCAGCCAAGGGCAACGCCGACAGTGCGATTCAGGAAATGGAAAAGCTGGCTGCATCGTCGGAAAGCGATGAAGCCGACTTGCAACTGATTGGCGCCCAGATTGCGCGCAAGGACTACCCGGCCGCACTGAACGCGATCGAATCGCTGCAGCGCAAACAGCCTTCATCACCGGCAGCCGACGACCTTCGTGGTCAGGTGCTGCTGAAGATGGACCGAAAAGCCGAGGCGCGGCAGTCTTTCGAAGCTGCCCTGAAGAAGGACGACCAGTACGCCCAATCCATCCTGAACCTGGTCGGGCTTGACATGGCTGAAGGCCGCAAGGACATGGCGCAGCAGCGGCTGGAAGTGCAGATCAAGCGCGATCCGTCGAACCCGGAGCTGTACATCGCCTTGGCCGCGCTGGGGCAGGATCGAGGCGCCACCCAGGAAGCCATCGTGGCCGATCTGGAAAAGGCCACGAAGGCGGACCCTCGGCATGCCAAGGCCCGCCTGCTGCTGATCGAGCGCCATTTCGCAACCGGGGACCTGAACCGTGCGCTGGAAGCCGCCCGGAACGCCGTCGCCACCATTCCGGACAACGCCCAGCTTTACGAAGCCCTGGCCCGGTGTTTGGCCAGTGTCGGCGACGCCCGCCAGTCGTTGGCGGCGTACGTCAAGCTGACCGCCATTGCGCCGCGCGAGCCAGCGGGCTATCTGGGCCAAGCGAAGCTGTTGCTGTCCATGAAAGACGGTGCCGGGGCGGTGAAAGCGCTGCAGCAGCTGCTGGCCTTTGCGCCCAACGACCTGGAGGCCAAGCGCCTGACGGTGACAGCTGCATTGCTGCAGAAACAGCCTGAAAAAGCGCTGGCCAGCAGCCGCGAGCTCCAGCGTGATGTTCCGACCAATCCCTTGGGCTTTGCGCTGGAAGGCGAAGTGCACATGGCGGAGAAGCGTTGGGACCAGGCCGCAGCGGCCTTTCGCGCGGCAATGGCCAAGCCAGGCGGTGAGCCCTTTGTGGCGCGCTTGTCTCAAGCCCTCAGTGGTGCAGGCAAGGCCGACGAAGCCCGGCGGGTGGTTGCTGACAGCTTGAACAAGCAGCCCAAGAACGTCCCGATGCTCAGGCAGCTTGCTGCGACGGCCTACAACGCCGGTGATCGGGCCCAGGCGCAGACCTACTATGAGCAGGCGCTGGCGGTTGCCCCCGACGACGTGGCCATGCTGAACAACCTGGCCTGGATTCTGGTGGAGGCAAAGGACCCCAAAGCCGTGGCGATTGCCGAACGTGCAGCCGCCCGGGCGCCAAAGGTTCCCGAGGTGCTGGAAACGCTTTCTCAGGCCCTGGCTCTGAAAGGCGACTACGCAAACGCCACCTCAACCCTGCGCCGCGCCGTGCAACTCTCACCATCGCCAGCGCCGCTGCGGTTGCGCTTGGCACGCATGCACCTGGCCGCAAACGACAAGGCTGCTGCCCGGGTCGAGCTGGAAACGCTGCGCGACCTGGGGTCAGCTTTTCCCGACCAGGCGGCGGTGCGGCAATTGCTGGCGCAGGCCCGGCCGTAAGATCATCAAAAGGGTTGGTGAGCGCACACGTACCGCTGATCTGCATCCGCCCGGCGAACTTGTCGCGTCGAGAAAATTTACAGGTGGGAGCGGGCGGCGCTGGCCTCGGTTCGCAAGTCCTTGAAATAAATCAAGAAAATGACGTTGGCACAGCGCTTGCTATCAAATACGTCAGCCGCGTGGTTTTACGTGGTACTCAAAGAAGGACACACCATGAAACTTTCTCGTATCAGCGCCGCGGCCATGACTGCTGCCGCCATCTCTTTCGCTGGTTCAGCTTCCGCTGTTCCCATCGATGTCATCTTCAACGTCGCCGCCCTGGGTGGCTTCACTGCTGACACCGGCGACATCACCAATGCCGCCACCATCACGACGGGTGCCCCGAACGTGGTAGCAGCCATCGTTGCCAACAACATCGGCTTGGTCTCAGGCTCCGCTGTCACGCTGAACCCGAACGCCCTGGGCGTGACCATTGGCAGCCAGTTCACGAAGACGTTCACCACGCCCCTGGGCACGTTTGTTGAATCGCTGACGGTGACCTCGCGTACGCCGGGTGCGAACTCGCTGGGCATCCTGGCGATCGGCACCATCACCCAGACCGTGGGCACGGGCTTCGAGCCAGTCACGGTGTTCTGGTCGGCTGCCTACACCCAGAACGCTGGCCCTGGCGGCCAGATCAATGGTTCGTTCAACAACTCGACCACGCCTCCTCCGGGCATCGTTCCTGAGCCTTCGGCTCTGGCACTGGTTGGCTTGGCCCTGGTCGGTCTGGCTCTGACCCGCAAGAGCGTCAAGGCCTGATTCAGGTCTGAGCGCTTACTGCGCTGCGTACAAACCGGGGCTTGCCCCGGTTTTTTTACGCCTACTCGCTGGCGACAGCTTTGATCCTCCAGTGGGATCTGGGAATCGCGCAGGCCGAGACTGTGGTGCGCGTGGCCAGATTCTGGTTCAGCGCATGGGCCGGAGCAGCTGCGCGAAAAGGGACTGTTGCCGCGGTTGACGGGTTCCTCCGCCATTTCGCGCGCTGGTCCAGGGTTCAGCGCCGACGAAATGTGCTCCCACACGACGCAGTGAGATTCAGAACACATCAATAGCGCTGAAGCTGCTTCTGCTCTTGACGTGTCTGCAATGCGCAGCTTGAAGTCGCTGCTCCACAGGCCGTGAACAGTAGGCGCGAGCCCGCTTGTCCACGCGGCCCCGGGTTGGCGGCGTTCGGGGTGCTTCCGGTTCGGAGGCGGCAGAGGCAGGGCAACTGCAGGCCAACCCATGAAAAAAGCCCGGAAGCTTGCGCTCCCGGGCTTTACTTTCGGGGCCCCAAAGACCCGCGCTGCGGTCAGGCGCGGCGACGGTAGGCGTAGCCCAGGCCAGCAATGCCCAAACCCACCAGTGCCAGACTCGTTGGCTCAGGCACGCCGGCGGGCGGCGAAGCAATCGTGAACGAGGCAGAAATAGCGGCGTTCGGGCCACCGGTCTGGGTGGCTGAGAACGTCATGCTCATGGGGCCAGGGGTGAACGCGCCAAACGAGGGAATGAAATCGCCGAGGGCATAAAACGTGACCGTGCGGTTGTTGACGCCGCCCATGGATTGCACGTTCGTGATCAGGCCGGCGAAAGAACCCATGCTCGAGCTCATCGCAGTAGGTTGGCCCAACGCCACGGTGACCGCGCTGGTCGTCAGGGGGGAGCCGACGACCACGCCGCTCAGGTCACCCGTGCCGCTCGACCAGACCGAACCGGCGAAGCTGAAGGTGGAGCCCAGGTCGATGACGGCCAGCGGCGGCAGGGCGCTGACGCCCAGCAGCGCGACAGAGGCGGTGCCGATGATGGGGGCGGCTTGCACAACCGAGCCAATGGCGCAAAGCGCGGCAAATGCAACAACATATTTTTTCACTTAGGAATCCTTGATACAAATTGAATGGCTTGTCAGCGGGCTTGTCAGCGGGCTTGCCGGATTCATTCCCTTGCGCGCCATGGACCAAAGGTACAGAAGCTAGCAAACCGTATGCCAATGTAAAAAAGGTCTATAAATCAATTGCTTAGACCGAGAGTGTTACGTTATCGGATGACTTGCCCTCTTCCCGTTCTGAACTTGTCAAAAAAGCCGACGTGACTTTTGACACAGATTGAGGATTTCCGGCCTTTTGGGAGGCGCCGCAACCCCTTTGCGATAGCGCGACACCTGCCTTCCACCTGTTGTTTCTGCGGCGCACGCCAGGCTGCTTATCCCTCAAATGCGGGGTGTGGTGGCCGGCGTCGAGACACTGCGACGGGGCACGTCGGGTGCCATGGCTGTCCCTTCATGTGTCGCCGTGATGCCCCGGCCGCCTTCCGGCCTTGGTCTCGGCGCGCTGGGTCTTGGCCTGCAGGCGCCGCCGTTGCGACGACCGGGTCGGTTTGGTGGCCTTGCGGTCGGCGACGGGCTCCAGCGCCAGGTCCACCAGCGCCTGCAGACGCGCCAGCGCGTCCAACTGGTTGGCAGCCAGGCTGCGGTGGGATTGCGCCTTGATCACCACCGTGCCCTGGCGGTTGATGCGCTGGTCCGGCCAGGCCAGCAACCGCAATTTGTCCGGCTCCGCCATCGACGACGTGGTGATGTCGAACCGCAGGTGGGCAGCGCTGGAAACCTTGTTGACGTTCTGACCGCCAGCGCCCTGCGAGCGAATGGCAGTGAATTCGACTTCAGCAGGGTCAATGAGCCAGCGTGACATCAGGCGCTGAAACGGAAGGCCCGCGGGGACCGCGGGCCGGGTGGCGCTGACAGGCGCTGACGGAAGAAGCTTGCGACAGGTTCAGGCCGTTGGCCCGCCCGAGCCACCGCCACCGCCCTTGAGCTTGCTGACCACAAACAACAACACCACGGCGCCCAGCACCGAAGCCACCCAGCCCGCGCCCTGGCCGGCGCGGTACCAACCCAGCGCTTGGCCGATGAAGCCCGCCAGCAGCGAGCCGGCGATGCCCAGAGCACCGGTCAATATCCAGCCCATCTTCTGTTCTCCCGGCAACACGAAGCGGGCAATCGCGCCCACGATGAGACCGACGATGATGGTTCCAATGATGCCCATGGCGGTGTGCTCCTCTCGTGTTGATGGGGTACTGACGGTGTCAAGTGACGGCGCTCACCGGCACGCGGGCCGCCAATGCGCACATCAACTCATAACCAATGGTACCCGCCGCCTGCGCCACTTCGTCAATCGGAAGAATGGAGCCGCGGGGGCCGCAGCCCCACAGGGTGACCTCGGTGCCGGGCTGGGCGTCGGGCACCGGCTCCAGGTCCACCGCCAGCATGTCCATGGAAACGCGGCCCACGGTGCGCGTACGGACGCCGTCCACCAGCACCGGCGTGCCCGTGCCACAGTGGCGTGGGTAGCCGTCGGCATAGCCGCAGGCGACGATGCCGATGCGTTGGGCGTGTGGGGCCATGTAGCTGCTGGCGTATCCGACGGTGTCGCCGGCTTGAAGGCTCTGCGTGGCGATCAGCCTGGAACGCAAGGTCATGGCGGGCTGCAGGCCCCAGTGGGCACTGCTGTGTTCAGGGTGGTCGGGGGCGCTGCCGTAACTGACGATGCCTGCGCGCACCCAGTCATTGCGCAGGGGCTGCGCGCCATGGCGAAGGATGGCGGCGCTGTTGGACAGGCTGCGCTCGCCCGAGAGGTCTTGCGTGGCATGTTCGAAAGCGGCCACCTGATGCGCAATGCCGCGTGGGCCGTCGGCGTCGGAGAAGTGCGTCATCAGCGAGATCTCGTCCACCTGCGGCAATGCTGCCAGGCGTGCCCACGCGCCGCGGTAGGCGGCGGGCCTGAAGCCCAGGCGGTTCATGCCGCTGTTCAGCTTCAGGAACACGCGGTGCCCCTGTTGCGCCTTCACGCCGGTTTTGTGGGCCGCCAGCCAGTCGATCTGCTGTTCGCAGTGCACCACGTGCCACAGGTCCAGCCGTGAACACAGTTCAAGGTCTCGCGGTTCGAACACACCTTCCAGCAGCAGCACCGGCCCGCGCCATCCCAGTGCGCGCACGCGCTCGGCTTCGGCCAGGTCCAGCAGGGCAAAGCCGTCGGCACTGCGCAGGCCGACAAAGGCGCGTTCGATGCCGTGGCCGTAGGCATTGGCTTTCACCACCGCCCAGAGGCGTGCGTCGGGTTGCGCCTGGCGCACCAGTTTCAGGTTGTGCGCCAGTGCAGCGGTGTGGACAAGGGCCTGGATGGGGCGTGGCATGGCAGCGGATTTTGGAAAGGGCCGCCCTTGGCGGAAGCCGGGCGCCGCGTCAACCGGCGCGTGTTGTTCGCCACGCCGCAGACGGCTTGACGATTCTGCCAGCGCCTGTGCACCAGCCCTGCGTGCTATAACCCGCCCGCCCTTGACCCTGGGGCCTTATCAGAAAGATGGAGACAGAGCGCGTCCGCTGGCGGAATCGTCACCGGCGGCTGCGCCGCGCGACACGATGAAAAAAGGCTTTTCGACCATCATGTCGGCGCAGTTCTTCAGCTCGCTGGCGGACAACGCGCTGCTGGTGGCCGCCATCGAGTTGCTGCGCATGTCCAAGGCGCCCGCTTGGCAGACGCCGGCGCTGGCACCGATGTTCGCGTTGTTCTATGTGATCCTGGCGCCCTTCGTGGGCGCCTTCGCCGACGCGCTGCCCAAGGGCAGGGTCATGTTCATCAGCAACAGCATCAAGATCGTGGGCTGCTTGATGATGCTGTTCGGCGGGCACCCGCTGCTGGCGTATGCGGTGGTGGGCCTGGGCGCCGCGGCCTATTCGCCGGCCAAGTACGGCATCCTGACCGAACTGTTGCCGGCTTCGCAGCTGGTCAAAGGCAACGGCTGGATCGAAGGCCTGACCGTGGGTTCGATCATCCTCGGCATCCTGTTGGGCGGCCAACTGGTGGGCCCGAACATGGCACCGGGTTTGCTGTCGTTCGACTTGCCGATGTTCCAGACCAGCGTCGACACCGCGCCCGAAGCCGCCATTTCGGTCATCGTTTTTCTGTACCTGATTGCGGCAGCGTTCAACCTTCGCATTCCGCGCACCAACGCGCCGCTGCAACCGTTCAACGGCAGCATCACATTCCTGGTGAAGGACTTCTCGCAGTGCAATTCGCGCCTGTGGGCCGACCGGCTGGGGCAGATCACGCTGGCCACCACCACGCTGCTGTGGGGCATCTTCGGCAACCTGCGGCTCATCGTGTTTGCGTGGGCCGCAGCGGCCCTGGGCTATGGCACCACGCAGGCGTCGAACCTGGCCGGCGTGGTGATCGTTGGCTCTGTGGTGGGCGCGGTGGTGGCTTCCACCAAGATGAAGCTGGAACACGCCGTGAAGGTGATACCGCTGGGCATCGTTGTGGGCGTGCTGATGATCGGCCTGGTGGTGATGACCAACGTCTGGGTGGCGGCGCCCTTCCTGGTGCTGCTGGGGGCTTTGTGCGGTTTTCTCATCGTGCCGATGAATGCGTTGCTGCAGCACCGGGGCCACAACCTGATGGGTGCGGGCCGGTCGATCGCCGTACAGAACTTCAACGAGCAGGCCTGCATCCTGGGGCTGGGCGCGTTTTACGCGGGCATGACGCGCTTCGGCCTGTCAGCCTTCATGGCAATCGCGCTTTTTGGCTTGATCGTGGCCGGGGTTATGGAGCTCATCAGGCGCTGGTACCTCAGCAACCTGAAGAACCATGGCACCGAGGTGCAGCGCCTGCTGGACATCGCGCGCAGTGACCACCACTGAGCCAGCGGCGCCTGCTGCAGGCGCTGCGGGCGTGGACACAGGCCACCGCGGCTGGGCGGTGGCGGCCTTGATGATGAACGCCCTGGTCTGGGGCGTTTCCTGGTGGCCGCTGCGTGAGCTGCAGCAGCAGGGCCTGCATCCACTGTGGGCCACGGTGATGATCTACGGCCTGGGTGTGTTGGCAGTCTGGCTGTGGCAGCCATCGGCCTGGGGCCTGCTGGCGCGCAAGCCGGCCTTGTGGGTGCTGGCGCTGGCTTCCGGCGTGACCAGCGCCAGCTTCAACTGGGCCGTCACCATTGGCGACGTGGTGCGCGTGGTGCTGCTGTTCTACCTGATGCCCTTGTGGGCCGTGCTGCTGGCGCGCCTGGTGCTGAAAGAGCCGCTGACAGCCCGCGCTGCGCTGCGCGTGGCGCTGGCGCTGGCGGGTGCCTGCACCGTGCTGTGGCCCGCGCACGGAGGCTTTCCACTGCCCACCCAGCTGCCCGAGTGGCTGGCGGTGTTGGGTGGTTTTGGCTTTGCCTTGAACAACGTGCTGTTGCGGCGTGAAGCGGGGCAGCCCGAGGCCGCTCGCGCCCTGGCCTTGTTCACGGGCGGAGCCGTTGTGCCCGCGCTGGTGGCGGTGGCGCTTTCAAGCGCCAGCATCGCGCCATGGCCACCGGCCCCGGCGGTGGGCTGGATGCTGCTGGGGCTGACGCTGGCGCTGTTCATGGTGGGCTCCAACCTTGCCTTGCTGTATGGCGCCGCGCGCCTGCCGGCCAACGTGACGGCAGTGGTCGTTATTTCTGAAGTGCTGTTTGCAGCAGGCTCTGCCGTGCTGCTGGGTGCCGGGCAGGTGACGCCGCAACTCGCGCTGGGTGGCGCGCTGATCGTGGGCGCCACGCTGTTGGCGTCGCACGACTAATATCGACTGTCGCGGTTGATGCGCCGCCAAGGGCCGCCCGTGCCGGCAGCCCACTTTCGAGGAGCCGATGCCCATGCCCGCTGCCACCGTTTATGACTTCGAAGCCTTGTCGATCGACGGCAAGCCCGCGCACCTGTCAACACAGCGCGGCCAGGTGCTGCTGATCGTCAACACCGCCAGTGCCTGCGGTTTCACGCCCCAGTTTGCGGGCCTGGAAAAGTTGTGGGCCGACTACCGCGACCGCGGCCTGGTGGTGCTGGGTTTCCCGAGCAATGAATTTGGTGCGCAGGACCCGGGCAGCAACGACGAAATCGCATCCTTTTGCCAGCTGAACTTCGGGGTCAGCTTCCCGATGCTGGGCAAGGTGCAGGTCAACGGTGCGCATGCCCACCCCTTGTGGCAATGGTTGAAGGTGCAGGCGCCCGGGCTGCTGGGCAGCGAGGGCGTGAAGTGGAACTTCACCAAATTCCTGGTAGGCCGCAAGGGCCAGGTGCTGAAGCGCTATGCGCCCAACGACAGCCCCGAGAGCCTGCGCAAGGACATCGAAGCCGCGCTGGCCGAACGCGCCTGAGCGTGACGCCTGACGGCACGCGCCCATGTGCACCGTCGCACCTTCTGGCTTGAACCCCCACTCTCTTCCCAAAGGACGTTTTTGATGTTTTCTCACCTCGAGCCCTACGCCGGTGACCCCATCCTCAGCCTGAACGAGGCTTATCAGAAGGACCCGCGTGCGGACAAGGTGAACCTGTCCATCGGCATCTATTTCGACAACGACGGGCGCATCCCGGTGCTGGACTGCGTGAAGCAGGCCGAGTCGCGCATGCTGACGGACAGCGTGCCCAAGCCCTATTTGCCCATCGAGGGTTCTGCCGCCATGCGCCAGGCGGTGCAGGGCCTGTTGTTTGGTGCCGGGCACGAGGTGCTGTCTAGCGGCCGCGTGGTCACGCTGCAGACCGTGGGCTCCAGCGGCGGGTTGAAGGTGGCTGGCGACTTCATGCACCGGTGGTTGCCGGGTTCGGCCGTGTGGGTCAGCGACCCGACCTGGGACAACCACCGCGCCATGTTTGAAGGCGCGGGTTTGCAGGTTCACACCTACCCGTATTACGACGCCAGCACCGGCGGGCTGGACTTCGACGGCATGTTGCAAGCCTTGGCCCGGGTGCCCGAGGGCAGCCTGGTGCTGCTGCACGCCTGCTGCCACAACCCCACCGGCGTGGACCTGACGCAGGCGCACTGGCAACAGTTGATACCGGTGTTGCAAGCGCGGCGCCTGCTGCCCTTTCTGGATCTGGCGTACCAGGGCTATGGCGACGGTATTGAGGAAGACGCCTGGGCCGTGCGCGCACTGGCTTCCAGCGGCCTGCGCTTCTGGGTGGCCAATTCCTTTTCCAAGAGCATGAGCGTCTATGGCGAGCGCGCCGGCGCGCTGAGCCTGGTGTGCGGCAGCGCGGCCGAGGCCGAATTGGTGCTGGGCCAGTTGAAGGCCACGGTGCGCCGCAACTATTCCAGCCCGGCCATCCACGCCGCGGGCATCGTGAGTCTGGTGCTCGGCGACCCCGGCTTGCGGGACTCGTGGCATGCCGATGTGGCAGCCATGCGCGAACGCATTCTGGCCATGCGCCGCAGCCTGCACAGCGTGCTTTCGGCGAAGCGGCCGGGGCGGGACTTCGGCTACTTCCTCAGCCAGCGCGGCATGTTCAGCTACACCGGGCTCAGCGCAGCGCAGGTGGACCGGCTGCGCGAGGAGTTCGGCGTGTACCTGGTGCGCTCCGGCCGAATGTGCGTGGCTGGCTTGAACACCGGCAACGTGGAGCGCACGGCCAGCGCCATGGCTGCGGTGCTGTAGGCGGCTGCCTTCTGGCTGCCCGGTCTTACGCGGCGGCCTGCAGCACCTTCTGCCGCAGCCAGCGCTGTGCCGGGTCGCTGTCCAGGCGCAGGGGCCACAGCATCACCACGTGCACTGGCGCCAGTGTCAGCGGCAGTTCGCAGGCCACCAGCTCGTCGGCGTAACCGGTGGCCGCCACGAAACTCTGCGGCAACACTGTCAGCAGGTTCGACCGCGACACGACGCGCCCGGCGGTGAAAAACTGGTTCACCGTCAGCACGATGCGGCGTTCGCGCCCCAGGCTGGCCAAGGCCTGGTCCACATAGCCGTAGGGCTTGCCAGAAAAACTGACCAGCAGGTGCTGCGCTTCGCAGAAGCGGTCCAGCGTCATGGGCTGGTCGCGCAGCGGGTGGCCGCTGCGCATCACACAAACATAACGCGTGTCGTACAGGCGCATGTGCCGCAGGCCGCTGTTGGGCCCCTGGGCCTGCACCGCGGCCATCACTTCGGGAAAGTAGCCCACTGCCAGGTCGGCCTCGCCGGCTTCCAGCAGGCGGCGCGGGTCGCGTGTGGTCAGCGGCAGCACCCGCAGGTTGGCCGCGGCCGCTTCGCGTTCGATGGTGTCGACCAGGGGCGGCGCCAGCAGCGCGGCGGTGGCGTCGGCCATGGTGATGCGGAACTGCACGGCGTCGGTCCGGGGCTGGAAGTCGTCTGGCGCCATCGCGCGGCGCAGGGTGGACAAGGCTTCGCGCACCTGGGGCCACAGGCTCTGGGCGTAGGGCGTGGGGTGCATGCCGTAAGCGTGGCGCACAAACAGCTCTTGTGCGCACGCCGTGCGCAGCCGGCGCAAGGCGTGGCTGACCGCCGGCTGGGTCATGGCCAGGGTGCCGGCCGCGCGCGTCAGGCTGCCATCGGTCATCACGGCGTCGAACACGCGCAGCAGGTTCAGGTCCAGGGTGCGGAAGTTCATGGGGCGGGAGCGCGTCAGTTATTCATTTTGTTAATACCTTACATCTAAATTATTCAGTGGCGAAACCTAAGTGTTAACCCTAGTATCCAGCCAGCCCACCGCATTCCGGTGGTGTCAAGAAAGGTAAACAGCATGACCTCGATCACCGTCAACGTTCCCACCCATGTGGCCACTCCGCGTGGCGCCGCCTTCGCTGGGGCCGTGTATTCGGCATTGGCGAGCGGTTTTGCGCTGTGGCGGGCTGCCCGCGCAGAACGCCGTGTGGTTTCTACCCGCTCCGCCGAGGCGGCTGCGGTGCGCGCCTATGCCTACCAGCTGATGAGCCAGGACCGCCGCCTGGCCGCCGACTTGCTGCGCGCAGCCGACCGTCACGAGCGCTTCTGAGCTTGCCTGGCCACCCCGCGCGTGACGCGCGTCGCCCGGGCGAGTGAGGGGCTAGCCGGCGTAACGCATCAGCGCCAGCGCCCCGGGTGGCTCGGCACACAGGCGGTGGCGCAGCGCGAAGTCCAGCGTGACGAGTGACGCGTCCACGGTCATCGCTGCGCTGGCGGCCAGCGCCAGCGCTTCGGGGACGGGCAGACAGTCAAAACCGGCCACCTCGCCGTCCTGGTTGCGCGGCACCACGCCAGCAGGCAGTTCAAGGTCGTGGCTGTACAGGTCTTCCAGCTGCAGGCCCTCGCCCACTTCGCGGTGCAAACGTATCACCCGCCCCGGCCTGGCTCGCGCCATCTGCGCAGCTGACAGGCCGGCTTCTTCCCAGCCCTCACGCACCAGCGTCTGCCACGGCGTCTGGCCGTCGGCTACGCCGCCGCCCACCAGGTTGTCCAGCAGCCCCGGGTCGGTGGGTTTGGTTGCCGAGCGGCGTGCGATCCACACGTGGGTTGGGCGCCCTTCGGCGTCGGCCACGTAACCGGTGGCATGGGCACCGCAAGTCAGCGTGCCCCAGAAACGCGACGCAGCCCGTTCGATGCGCGCCATCACCTCGCCACCCTGCAACGCGGTGACCGCATAGGCTTCGTGGCGCCAGCCGCGAATGAGGCCCTGTTCGTGGAGCCGGGCATTGATCACCGCCAAGACATCGTTGCGGGCCGGCCCGGCTGCTGACAGCAGTTCCACGCGGTCAGCCCCCACGGCCAAGCACTGCGGCCATGCCCGCAAGTCCTGCAGATGAGCACGGTGTACCGAACCCGCCGCTTGCCCGTCGATGAACAGAGGCACCCGTGCCGCCGTGTCGAAACTCCGCGCGGCGGCGATAGCAGGCCAGTCCAGCACCGGCGCCACGTCAGTACCGGGTGTGGCGGCCCAACCCCGCACCGCCGGCGCTTCCAACGGGCCCCGTTGCACGTCAGGCAGCGCGCGCCGGCGCGCCGCTGCCCTGGTCGCGCCACTGCTGCATCAGCGCGTCCCAGCGCGGCCGGGCCTTGCGCAGGTGACGTTCTTTCACGTGCCCGTAACCGCGGATGTCTTCAGGCACGCGGGCGATGTCCACGGCCAGCGTGCGGTTGCCGGCGTTCAGGCCTTGCAGCAGTTCTTCGATGCAGCGCCGGTACTCGCCGATCAGTGCGCGTTCGGTGCGCCGTTCCTCGCTGCGGCCGAACAGGTCGAAGGCCGTGCCGCGCAGGCCCTTCATGCGGGCCAGCAGACTGAAAGCGCTGCGCATCCAGGGGCCGAAGGGCTGCTTGACCAGTTCGCCCTGCTCGTTCTTCTTCGCCACCAGCGGCGGTGCCAGGTGGTGCACCACTTTGTAGTCGCCCTCGAACATGTTGCTGATCTTGCTGGTGAAGGTGGCGTCGGTGTGCAGCCGCGCCACCTCGTATTCGTCCTTGTAAGCCATCAGCTTGAACAGGTAGCGCGCCACGGCTTCGCTCAACGGTGACGGGCCCTTGTCGCCCAAGGCCTGCGCTTCGGCGGCGCGCACGCGGTCGACAAAGGCCTTGTACTGTGCCGCGTAGGCGGCGTTCTGGTAGCCGGTGAGGAAGTCCACACGCGTGGCCACCATCTCGGCCAGACCAGGTTTCTTCACGAACTGGATGACCTGCTGCGCCTTGAACAGCGCCTGCACGGCCACCAGGTCGTGTGCGCAGCGCCGGCCCCATTCGAACGCGGCCTTGTTGTTGTCGATCTGCACGCCGTTCAATTCAATGGCGCGCATCAGCGAAGCATGGCCCAGCGGCACGCGTCCGGCCTGCCAGGCATAGCCCAGCATCAGCGGGTTGGTGTAAATGCTGTCGCCCAGCAGTTGCACGGCCACCTGCTCAGCGTCAAAGGCACCCACCAGGTCGGCGCCCACGCTGCCCTTGATGGCGGCTTCGCAGGACCCGCCCGGGAACTGCCATTCGGTGTTCTTCACGAAGGCCGCCGTGGGCGTGCCGTGGGTGTTCAGCGCCACGAAAGTGCGGCCCTGCTGCATCACCGTCATGGTGTACTTGTTGGCGCCAACGATGCTGTCGCAGGCGATCACCAGGTCGGCCTGCGCCGTGTCCACCTTGGTGGTGCAGATGTCCTGTGGGCGGTCTGCAATTTGCACGTGGCTCCAGGTGGCGCCGCCTTTCTGCGCCAGGCCGCCTGCGTCCTGCGTCACCACGCCCTTGCCTTCCAGGTGCGCAGCCATGCCCAGCAGCTGCCCGATGGTGATGACACCGGTGCCGCCCACGCCACCCACCACGATGCCCCACGCACGCGTGCTGCCCGCCAGCGCAAAAGCAGGTTCGGGCAGAGGCCCGAGGGCCGCAAAGTCGGTGCGCGCGGCGCCCTTCTGCGGCTTCTTCAGCTGCCCCCCTTCAACGGTGACGAAGCTGGGGCAGAAGCCCTTCACGCAGCTGTAGTCCTTGTTGCAGCTGTTCTGGTTGATGCGGCGCTTGCGGCCAAACTCGGTTTCCACCGGCTCCACGCTCAGGCAGTTGCTCTGCACGCTGCAGTCGCCACAGCCCTCGCACACCAGTTCGTTGATGACGACGCGTTTTTCGGGGTCGGCCAGCTTGCCGCGCTTTCTGCGGCGGCGCTTCTCGGTGGCGCAGGTCTGGTCGTAGATGAGGGCGCTGGTGCCCTTCACTTCGCGCAACTCGCGCTGGATGCGGTCGAGCTCGTCGCGGTGGTGCACGGTGACGCCGGCTTCCAGCGCTGCGCCTTCGTACTTCTCGGGCTCGTCGGTGACGATGACCAGCTTGCTGACGCCTTCACTGACCAGGCTCTTCTGGATCTGCAGCACGCTGTGGCCTTCAGGCCTTTCACCCACCTGCTGGCCGCCGGTCATGGCCACGGCGTCGTTGTACAGCACCTTGTAGGTGATGTTCACGCCCGATGCGATGGCCTGCCGGATGGCCAGGATGCCGCTGTGGAAGTAGGTGCCGTCGCCCAGGTTGGCAAAGACGTGCGTGTCGGTGGTGAACGGCGCCTGGCCCACCCAGGCTGCGCCTTCGCCGCCCATCTGGCTGAAGGTGCTGGTGCTGCGGTCCATCCAGGTGGCCATGAAGTGGCAGCCGATGCCGGCCATGGCGCGGCTGCCTTCGGGCACGCGGGTGCTGGTGTTGTGCGGGCAGCCGCTGCAGAACCAGGGCACGCGGTCGCCGGTGTCGGTCTTCAGCGCCGCCAGCTGCGCTTCACGCGCGGCCACGATGGCCAGCCGCTGGTCCATGCGGGCGCTGATGTCGCTGGGCACGCCCATCTTCTTCAGCCGTTTGGCTATTGCCTTGGCGATGATGGCCGGTGTCAGGTCGGCCTTCGCGCGCAGCAGCCAGTTCTGGCTGGGGTTGGCCATGCTCCATTCGCCGCCGGTGTTGTCGCCCTCAACCTCGTCGAATTTGCCCAGCACGTTGGGCCGTACGTCGGCGCGCCAGTTGTAGAGCTCTTCCTTCAGCTGATATTCGATGACCTGGCGCTTTTCCTCGACGACCAGGATTTCCTGCAGGCCCTGGGCGAAGCTGCGCGTGATGGTGGCGTCCAGCGGCCACACCACGTTGACCTTGTGCAGGCGAATGCCCAGCGTGCGGCAGGTGTCGTCGTCAAGGCCCAGGTCGGACAGTGCCTGGCGCGTGTCGTTGTAGGCCTTGCCGCTGGCGATGATCCCGTACCGGTCCGATGACCCACCTGCGGGGCCCTCGATCACGTTGTGGTTCAGCTTGTTCGCGCGCACATAGGCGAGCGCGGCGTACCACTTGAAGTCGAACAGGCGTGACTCCTGCACCAGCGCCGCGTCGGGCCATCTGATGTGCAGGCCGCCTTCGGGCATCTGGAAATCGGTCGGGATGACGATGTCGACGCGGTCCGGGTCGACGAACACCGAGGCCGTCGATTCGACGATCTCCTGGATCGTCTTCATGCCCGACCACACGCCGGCAAAGCGGCTCATCGCGAACGCGTGCAGGCCCATGTCCAATATGTCTTGCACGCTGCTCGGGAAGAACACCGGCAGCCCGCAGGCCTTGAAGATGTGGTCGCTCTGGTGTGCGGCGGTGCTGCTCTTCGCGATGTGGTCGTCGCCCGCGAGCGCAATCACGCCGCCGTGCCGGGCGGTCCCCGCCATGTTGGCGTGCTTGAAGACGTCCGAGCAGCGATCGACGCCCGGCCCCTTGCCGTACCAGATGCCGAACACGCCGTCGAACTTGCGCGTCTGCGGATACAGGTCGATCTGCTGGGTGCCCCACAGCGCGGTGGCCGCCAGCTCTTCATTGACGCCGGGCTGGAACACGATGTTCTGCGCTGCCAGGTGTTTTTTGGGCGGCTACGACCAGGCGTTGTGGGCCGCCAAAAA
>JAYSXE010000109.1:0-8589 GCA_043717565.1 Burkholderiales bacterium
GGCCATCGCCGCCGGCGTGGCCTGCTTGTGGGGCCCCGCGCACGGTGGCGCCAACGAGGCCGCGCTGAACATGCTGGGCGACATCCAGCGCCAGGGCGGCGTGGAAAAGATCGGCGAATTCATCAAGCAGGTGAAGGACAAGAACAGCAACGTCAAGCTGATGGGCTTCGGCCACCGCGTGTACAAGAACTACGACCCGCGCGCCAAGCTGATGCGGGAGACCTGCCACGAGGTGCTGCAGGCCACCGGCCTGGGCGACGACCCGCTGTTCAAGCTGGCCATGTCGCTGGAGAAGATTGCGCTGGAAGACGACTACTTCGTGGCCCGCAAGCTGTACCCCAACGTGGACTTCTACAGCGGCATCGTGCAGCGCGCTTTAGGCATCCCCGTCAGCCTGTTCACCGCCATCTTTGCGCTGGCGCGCACGGTGGGCTGGATTGCGCAGCTGAACGAAATGATCGGCGACCCGGAATACAAGATCGGCCGTCCGCGGCAGTTGTTTGTGGGCGCTACGGCACGCAACGTGATGCCCATCGCACAGCGTTGAACCGGTCGCCGCCGAGGTGCCTGACGGGCACCGAAGCCAAAGCAAAAGGTCACCTCCGCGGTGGCCTTTTTTCTTTCCGATTCATGCTGCGGTGGCTGCGCGTGGTCAGCCCGCAGCGCCAAGTCCCAGACTGCCTGTGCAAGTGCCGCGCTACAGTGTCGGGGTGCGCTGAGCTTTTGGCGCCATCCGCCCTTCACGCGGGCCCGTTCCATGCAAAACGCGCTGAACGGCAGGCTTTGTGGGCCAGGTGTTCCCGGTGTGCGGGGGTTGGGTTACAAGGTGACGGTGCCGCCTCGGCTCGTCTTCCCTCAGATCCAGGAGCCCTCCATGCCGAAGCTTCGCGTAGAAAGTTTCACCATCTCGCTCGACGGTTTTGGTGCCGGCCCTGCCCAGGACATCAACCAGCCGCTGGGCGTGGGTGGCACGGCGCTGCACGGCTGGGCCATACCCACGCGCACGTTCCAGAACAACGTGTTCGGCAACGACGGTGGCGAAACCGGCATTGATGAAGACTTCGCTGCGCGGGGCTTTCACAACGTGGGCGCGTGGATATTGGGCCGCAACATGTTCGGGCCCGTTCGGGGGCCCTGGCCCGACGACCGCTGGCGTGGCTGGTGGGGCGACAACCCTTCATACCATGCCCCCGTGTTTGTGCTGACGCACCACGCGCGCGCGCCGCTGGTGATGGAAGGCGGCACCACGTTCCACTTCGTCACCGAAGGCCCGGCTGTTGCGCTGGCCATGGCCAGCGCAGCGGCAGGTGCCAAGGACGTGCGCGTGGGTGGTGGCGTGAACACCATTCAGCAGTACCTTCGCCTGCGGCTGGTGGACGAGATGCACATTGCAATCGCCCCGGTGCTGCTGGGTTCGGGCGAACGGCTCTTCGAAGGCGTGGACCTGCCAGCCCTGGGCTACGCCTGCACCCGGCACCAGAGCACGCCACTGGCGACGCATGTGGTGTTGACACGGCAGTAGCCCCCTTGGACTGCTTTCTGCTGTCGAGCCCCACGCGCCGCAACCTGCCACCATGATGCACAGCGACCCTTTGCCACCCCACATGGGTTGGGCCGAATTCGATGCCCTGCACGACGACCTGCCTGCCTGGCGCGGCGTCATCGAATCGTTGGCTGCGCAGCACGCCGAACCCGCGCAGCCGCTGGTGCAGATGGCGTCGGGCACGGTGCTGGTGGCGCTGCTGGGCCACAGGCAGGTGCTGAAGCTGTACCCGCCTTTCCTGCGCGACCACCATGCTTTCGAATGCGCGGTGTTGTCGCGCATCGGTGGGCGACTGTCGGTGCCCACGCCGGTACTGCTGAAGATGGGCGAACGCGACGGCTGGCCCTGGCTGTTGATGACGCAACTGCAAGGCCAGCCGCTCACGGCGCAATGGCCGCAGATGAGCGAAACCCAGAAATGCACGCTGCTGCAGGCGCTGGGCGCGCTGGCGGCCGAAGTGCACGCACTGCCGCTGGCGGGCATGGCCGAAGAATTACCGCTGTTGCCAGCCTGGGGCGACTTCATCTCGCGCCAACGCGCCGGCTGCCATGGCCGCCAGCAGCGCACCGGGCTGCCGGCTCATCTGCTGGCGCAGGTGGAGAGCTTCATTGCCGGGCCCATTCCCGAAGGCCCCGCAGTGATGCTGACCGGGGAGTACACGCCGATGAACCTGCTGGCCCACGGCGGCCGTCTGTGCGGCATGTTCGACTTTGGCGACGGCCTGTTGGGCCCGCGTGAATACGACTGGCTGGGCCCGCTGACCTTTCTGGCCTCGGGCCAGGTGCGGCGTTGTGAGGCCTTCTTCGGGGGCTATGGCGTGGTGCCCAGCGCCCAGCAGCGGCTGGCTCTGCTGCGCCTGTTGCTGCTGCACCGCTACAGCAACCTGCCGGCGCAGATTGCGCACCCCGGCTGGCAGTCAGCCCCAACTTTCAAGGCGCTGGCGCAGATGATCTGGCCGACCTGATGGCGCAGGCGGCAGTGTCGCGCTGCACGGCGCGGTGACGCAGCGATCGACCCACCGGTCAAGCTGAAGCGCACCTCCACGGGTGGGCCGCGCAGGCCGGTCACCGGGTCAGGCCGCCGCTTCCAGCCCGCTTTCAAAGTGCTCGCGCATCAATCGCGCCGCGGTGGCGGCGTCGGACGACAACAGCGCCTTCATCAATGCGCGGTGCTCGGCCAGCGAACGCGCGAGGCGGCCTTGCTTGAACAGCGAATGGTGGCGGTTCAGCTTCATCACCTTGCGCAAGTCGGTCACCATGTTTTCGGCCCAGCGGTTGCCGGCCATGCGCAACAGCGCCATGTGGAAGCGCTCGTTGGTGGCGAAGAAGGCGTCGCGTTCGTGCACCTGCTTTTCCAGCAGTTGGTGCAGGTCGGCAAGCTCGGCGCGTTCGGCCTCGCTGCAGCGCGTGGCCACCTGGGCCGCGGCGTCGCTTTCCAGCAGCGCCAGCAGGTGGTAGACCTGCGCCGCGTCTTCGCGCGACATCTCAGTCACGTAGGCACCGCGCCCCACCTTCATCGTCACCAGGCCCTCGGCGGCCAGCACCTTCAGCGCTTCGCGCATGGGTGTGCGGCTGATGCCGTAGGCAGCGGCGAGCTTGGTCTCGTCGATCCAGCTGCCGGGTTCCAGTTCGCGGCCAAAGATCTGCGCGCGCAACCGGTCGGCCACGTCTTGATACAGCGCGCGGCGGGCCAGCGGCGGGACGGCGAGGGCGGTGGCGACCACGTGATGGGTGTCAGTTGTGTGTTGGTTTTGAATTTATAATTATGCATAATGGTGAGGTGGGCGCAAGTGCTTGACTCAAGTGCTTGAGTCAAGTGTTGAGTCAAGCGCTGGCGCAGCGCCGCAAACCGCCAGCGCAACCGTCCCCTTACCGCGCCCCCCATTTGATCTGCCAGCCGCAGCGCAGGAGAACGCCATGACAGCCGCCCCAGGCATGCCCCTTTTTGATCCGGTGTCGCTGGAACACTGGGCCCGCGCGGCAGCCAAGTCGGCGCCTGGCGGCAACGTGGAAGCCTTGAACTGGGTCACCCCCGAAGGCATCACGGTCAAGCCCCTCTACACGGCGGCGGACACGGCGCAGTTGGCCCACACCAACACCTTGCCGGGCTTCGAGCCCTTCATCCGCGGTCCGCAGGCCACGATGTACGCGGTGCGGCCGTGGACCATCCGCCAATACGCCGGCTTTTCCACCGCCGAAGACAGCAACGCCTTCTACCGCCAGGCGCTGGCCGCGGGCGGGCAGGGTGTCAGCGTGGCCTTCGACCTGGCCACGCACCGTGGCTACGACAGCGACCACCCGCGCGTGACGGGCGACGTGGGCAAGGCCGGCGTGGCCATCGACAGCGTCGAGGACATGAAGATCCTCTTCGACGGCATTCCGCTGGACAAGGTCAGCGTCAGCATGACGATGAACGGCGCGGTGCTGCCCGTGCTGGCCGGCTACGTGGTGGCGGCCGAAGAGCAGGGCGTGAGCCAGGACAAATTGAGCGGCACCATCCAGAACGACATCCTCAAAGAGTTCATGGTGCGCAACACCTATATCTACCCGCCCGAGCCTTCGATGCGCATCGTGGCCGACATCATCGAATACACGGCACAGCAGATGCCGAAGTTCAACAGCATCAGCATCAGCGGCTATCACATGCAGGAAGCCGGCGCCAACCAGGCGCTGGAACTGGCCTTCACGCTGGCCGACGGTGCGGAATACGTGAAGACGGCCATCGCCAAGGGCCTGGACGTGGACGACTTCGCCGGCCGGCTGAGCTTCTTCTGGGCCATTGGCATGAACTTCTATCTGGAAGTGGCCAAGATGCGCGCCGCGCGGTTGCTGTGGACGCGCATCATGAAAGGCTTCAATGCGAAGAACCCAAAAAGCCTGATGCTGCGCACGCACTGCCAGACCAGCGGTTGGAGCCTGACCGAGCAAGACCCTTACAACAACGTGGTGCGCACCACCATCGAAGCCATGGCCGCGGTGTTCGGCGGCACGCAAAGCCTGCACACCAACAGTTTTGACGAAGCCATTGCGCTGCCCACCGAATTCAGCGCCCGCATCGCGCGCAACACGCAACTCATCATCCAGGAAGAAACGCACATCACCAACGTCGTCGACCCCTGGGCCGGCAGCTACATGATGGAAAGCCTGACGCAGGACATGGCCGACAAGGCCTGGTCCATCATCGAAGAGGTGCAGGCTCTGGGCGGCATGACCAAGGCCGTGGACAGCGGCTGGGCCAAGCTGAAGATTGAAGCCAGCGCGGCCGAAAAGCAGGCGCGCATCGACAGCGGCAAAGACGTGATCGTCGGCGTCAACAAGTACAAGCTCAAGCAGGAAAGCGCCCTCGACATCCGCGACGTCGACAACGTGAAGGTGCGTGAAGGCCAGATTGAGCGCCTGCAGCAGATTCGCGCCACGCGCGACGGTGCCCGGGTACAGGCCTTGCTGGACGCACTGACCGCCGCAGCCCACGACGGCAGTGGCAACCTGCTGGCGTTGAGCATCGACGCCATGCGCGCCCGCGCCACCGTGGGCGAGGTCAGCGACGCGCTTGAAAAGGTTTTCGGGCGCCACCGCGCCGACATCCAGAAGGTGACCGGTGTGTATGCAGCCGCCTACGATTCAGCCGAGGGCTGGGACAAGCTGAAGGCCGAGATCGCCGCCTTCGGCGACGAGCACGGCCGCCGCCCGCGCGTGATGATTTCAAAGCTGGGCCAGGACGGCCACGACCGCGGCGCCAAGGTGGTGGCCACGGCCTTTGCCGACCTGGGCTACGACGTGGACATGGGCCCGCTGTTCCAGACACCCGAGGAATGCGCGCGCCAGGCGATTGAAAACGACGTGCACGCGGTGGGTGTCAGCACGCTCGCGGCCGGCCACAAGACCCTGGTGCCGGCCATCATCCAGTCGCTGAAGGACCAGGGTGCCAACGACATCATCGTCTTCGTGGGCGGCGTCATTCCGCAGCAGGACTACAGCTTCCTGTACGACGCGGGCGTCAAGGGCATCTACGGCCCGGGCACGCCGATACCGGTGAGTGCCAAAGACGTGCTCGAGCAGATCAAGGCCGCGCAGGCCTGAACGGAAAAGCGGAAGCACCGAACATGTGGCCCGTGCTGGACGCCGGCCCTTCGCTGCAGCCCGCAGCGGCCGCCGACTTTGAAGCGCTGCTCGAGCTGCGCGTGCGCGCCATGCGGCCCAGTCTGGAAGCGCTGGGCCGCTTCGAGCCCGAACGTGCGCGCGAGCGCTTCGCCGCCACCTACGCCGCCGAGCACATGCACCACATCGTGCAAGCCGGGCGGCGTGTGGGTTGTGTGTCGCTGCGGCCCAAGCCCACCGCGTTGCGCATCGACCACCTGTACATCGAACCCGAGGTGCAGGGCCAGGGGCTGGGCGCCTGGGTGATGGACTGGGCCCGCTCGCAAGCCGACCTGCGCCAGGTGCCGCTGGAACTGGCGGCGCTGCAAGGCAGCGAGGCCAACGGTTTCTACCAGCGCCACGGTTTTGAGGAGGCCAGCCGCAGCGAGTTCGACATCGAATACCGCCGCGCACCGGCGCGCAACCCCCTGCAGGTGGTGCGTGACCTGTGGGCGCTGATGCAGGCCCGGCAGTGGACGGCGGCCCGCGCGCTGCTGCACAACGACCTGCAGGTGCAGTGGTGGGCCACGGGCGAAACGCTGGTGGGGGCCGACACCTTCATCGCCGCCAATGCGCTGTACCCCGAAGGCTGGACCGTGCAGCTGCTGGACGTGCGTGCGCTGCAAGACGGCCGCGTGCAGACCTTTGCCCATGTGGCGCACCCGCCGTCGCACTATTTGGCGCAGTCCACCTTCCGTGTGCGCAACGGCCTCGTCGTGGCCGGCAACGAACTGTGGGCCACCTGCGAAGCGCCGCCCGGCTGGCGCGCAGCACAGCACTTTCCCGGCATCAGGGCCATAGCCAGCTGGCCTGCTGCATGACGGTTGCACACCACCCCCAGGCCAACGCATGAACACCACTGCGCTGCTGACTGCCGACCAGGCACTGGCCGATGCCGTGCTGAGCCCACCCGGGCCCGCGCAGCGCCGCGCGGTGGCCAAGGCCATTACGCTGCTGGAAAGCACCCGCGGCGACCACCGCCTGCGCGCCGACGCGCTGTTGAATGCGCTGCTGCCGGCCACCGGCAAGAGCTTCCGGCTGGGCATGAGCGGCGTGCCCGGCGTGGGCAAAAGCACCTTCATCGAAGCGCTGGGCTTGTGGCTCATTGAAAGGGGCCACCGCGTGGCCGTGCTGGCCGTGGACCCCAGCAGCAGCGTCAGCGGCGGCAGCATCCTGGGCGACAAGACGCGCATGGAACGGCTCAGCGTGCACGAGCAGGCCTACATCAGGCCCAGCCCGGCCAGTGGCAACCTGGGCGGTGTGGCCGAGAAGACGCGCGAGGCGCTGCTGGTGTGCGAAGCCGCGGGTTACGACGTCGTCATCGTCGAGACCGTGGGCGTGGGCCAGAGCGAAACCGCTGTGGCCGGCATGACCGACCTGTTTGCGCTGCTGCAATTGCCCAACGCCGGCGACGACCTGCAGGCCATCAAGAAGGGCGTGATGGAACTGGCCGACCTGGTGGTCATCAACAAGGCCGACCTGGACGAAGCCGCTGCCACACGGGCGCGGGCGCAGATCACCAGCGCGCTGCGGCTGTTCGGCCCACATCACCAGTTGGGGCGCGTGGGCCAGGCGCAGACCGAGGTGCTGCAGCTCAGCGCCTTGAAGGGCAGCGGCCTGGCCGACTTCTGGCGCGCCGTCACCACCTTTCGCAACGCGCAGCAGGCCAGCGGCGGCCTGCAGGCGCGCCGCCACGCGCAAGACCAGGCATGGATGTGGGAACGCATAGCCGCCGGCTTGCGCCAGCGGTTTGCGCAGCACGCAGCCGTCAGCGCTGCGCTGCCCGACATCACCCGCCAGGTCACGGCCGGCACGCTGGCGGCTTCAGTGGCCGCGCGGCAGCTGCTGGACCTGATGAACTGATGAAAACTGAACTTGTGGAGCGAGGAGACAAGACCCATGCATGACATCAACGAACAGCTCGAGAAGAAGCGCGCCGCAGCGCGCCAGGGCGGTGGCGAAAAACGCATCGCCAGCCAGCACGCCAAGGGCAAGCTGACGGCCCGTGAACGGCTGGAACTGCTGCTGGACGAAGGCAGCTTCGAAGAGTGGGACATGTTCGTCGAACACCGCTGCGCCGACTTCGGCATGGCTGACAACAAGATACCGGGTGACGGCGTGGTCACCGGCTACGGCACCATCAACGGCCGCCTGGTGTTTGTGTTCAGCCAGGACTTCACGGTGTTTGGCGGCGCGTTGAGCGAAGCGCACGCCGAGAAGATCTGCAAGGTGATGGACCAGGCCATGAAGGTAGGCGCGCCCGTCATCGGCTTGAACGACAGCGGCGGCGCGCGCATTCAGGAAGGCGTGGCTTCACTGGGCGGCTATGCCGAAGTATTCCAGCGCAACGTCATGGCCAGCGGCGTGGTGCCGCAGATCAGCATGATCATGGGGCCGTGTGCCGGCGGTGCCGTCTACAGCCCGGCCATGACCGACTTCATCTTCATGGTGAAGGACAGCAGCTACATGTTCGTCACCGGCCCCGAGGTGGTGAAGACTGTGACGCACGAGGAAGTGACCGCCGAAGAGCTGGGTGGCGCCACCACCCACACCAGCAAAAGCGGCGTGGCCGACCTGGCGTTCGACAACGACGTGGAAGCGCTGCTGATGCTGCGCCGCTTCTTCAACTACCTGCCGCAGAACAACAAGCAAAAGGCCCCCGTGCGCGCCAGCGGCGACCGTGCAGAACGGCTGGACATGAGCCTGGACACCCTGGTGCCCGACAACGCCAACAAGCCCTACGACATGCTGGAGCTGATCCACAAGGTGGTGGACGACGGTGACTTCTTTGAATTGCAACCCGACAACGCCAAGAACATCGTCATCGGCTTTGCTCGCATGGACGGTGCCAGTGTGGGCATCGTGGCCAACAACCCCATGGTGCTGGCCGGCTGCCTGGACATCAAGAGC
>JAYSXE010000110.1:0-3744 GCA_043717565.1 Burkholderiales bacterium
TTTCCAGGTTGGTCAACGCGGCGGCCACGGCCTGGTCGACGTAGCTGCTGATCATGGCGTCGGTGAAATAGGCCAAGCCGAAACGGCCACCGCCGCCACTGCTGCCCATTTCGCGGCGCACCTCGCCAGCCACGGTCTGCTCGGCGATGACGGTGACGTTCAGGCGCACCAGCGGCCGCACGTCGGCGGCGCGGGTGCCGTCGGCGCGCGCCACCAGCACCACGTCGTATTCGGCGCCCACGCTGGCCATAACCTGCGCCACGCGCGGGTCCTTGGCGCGGGCCAGTTTTTCCACTTTCTCGAGCAGGGCCACTTTCTGTGCGCTGTCCAGCGAACCGATGGGGTCGGTGGGCGCATAGAGCTGGCGGCTTTTGGCGGTGTGCGGCTTGGCGGCCACCTTGACGCGCCGGTTCTGGCCGGCAGCGGCGATGGTGCGCACGGTGCGCGCGGCTTCCATCAGCGATTCGACCCCCAGGTCGTCGCTGTACGCAAAGGCGGTCTTCTCACCAGCCACCGCGCGCACGCCCACGCCCTGGTCGATGCTGAAGCTGCCGCTTTTCACGATGCCTTCTTCCAGGCTCCAGCCTTCATGGCGCGTGGTCTGGAAGTACAGGTCGGCGTCGTCCACGCGGTGCTCGCCAATCAATGCCAGGGCCTGCGACAGCGCGGCCTCGGACAGGCCAAAGGGTTCCAGCATCAGCTGCTGTGCAATGGCCAGGCGTTCAATGGTGGGTTCGCGGGAGATCATGGAGGGCATTTCCTGGACGGGCCAAAGAGCCGGCGATTGTAGAAGGGGGTGGTGTGCCGTGCGCGGTGCAGGGGCTGTGGGAAAGGCCAGGTAAAACGGCGACGGCGACGGCGCCGGCGCCGGCGGCCGGAAAACCCGCCGCCGGCCCCCGCGCAGCAGTGATCAGCCTGCTTCGGATTCGCCGCCAGGCCCGTCGCGTTCAGCCAGCGCACGCGCATACAGCGCGTTGCGCGGCGTGCCGGTGATGTCGGCCGCCAGCGCCACCGCCTGCTTCAGCGGCAGATCGCGCAGCAGCACGCGCAAGGTGTGCAGCGTGGTGGCGGGAAGCTCGTCGGCCGCCGGCACAGCCGCAGGCAGGGCATGCAGCACCAGCACGAATTCACCGCGTTCGCGGTTCGGGTCAGCAGCCAGCCAGCCCGGCAGTTCGGCCGCGGGGTGGGTGACGATGGTCTCGAACTGTTTGGTCAATTCGCGACACAGCGTCACGCGCCGCTGCGGCGCACCTTCGGCCAGCGCCGCCAGCAGGGCCTTGATGCGGTGCGGTGCTTCAAACAGTACCTGCGCCCGCGTGTCGGCCAGCAATGCGGCCAGCAGGCTGCTGCGTTCGCCGCCTTTGGTGGGCAGGAAGCCTGCAAACGTGAAGCCCTGTGCCAGCGTGTCGCCGGCCGCACACACGGCGGCCAGCGCGCTGCTGGCGCCGGGCAACGGCACCACGCGGTAGCCGGCCTGCGCGGCCTGCGCCACCAGCACGGCGCCGGGGTCGCTGACGGCGGGGGTGCCGGCGTCGCTGATGAAGGCCACCGACTCGCCTGCCGCCAGCCGCTGCAGCACCTGCCCCGTGGCGGCCTGTTCGTTGTGCGCGTGCAGCGCCAGCAGCGGTTTGTGCAGCCCCAGGTGCTTCAGCAGTTGCGCGCCCACGCGGGTGTCTTCGCAGGCCACGGCGTTCACCAGGCCCAGCACGTGCACCGCGCGCAGCGTGATGTCAGCGAGGTTGCCGATGGGTGTGGCCACCACGTACAGTGTGCTGCCCGGGTGGTTTTGGTGGCCGGTGGCGGCAGCCGCGGCCTGTTGAAGCAAGGTGTGCAGCACGGCAGGCGGCTTCGGTGGCGGCCCGCCATGCGGGCCAGAAAGAGGGGAGTGCAGATGTTCGGCAAGCCGGCCACAAAAGCTGTGAAGCCCGCAACCACCGTGCCCACCAAGACCCAGGGTGACGCCGCCGAAGACCGCGCACTGGCGTGGTTGCTGGCACGGGGCCTGAAGCTGGTGCAGCGCAATTATCGGGTGGCACGCGGCCCGCGCGCGCGCGGCGGCGAGATCGACCTGGTGATGCGCGCGCCCGACGGCACGCTGGTCTTCGTGGAAGTGCGCGCTCGTGCCAGCCGCAGCCATGGCGGCGCGGCTGCCAGTGTGACGGCGGCCAAGCAGCGCAGCCTGGTGTTTGCAGCGCAGCACTTTCTGATGCGCTGGCCGGCACCGCCGCCCTGCCGCTTTGATGTGGTGGCGCTGGACGAAGGCGACGGCGTGCAGTGGCTGCAGGCGGCGTTCAACGCGCAGGGGTGACGCTGCAGCCGTGTCATATGATGCCCTGGCCATGCTCGACCAACGCATTCAGCAGCAATTCTTCGACAGCGCGGACCTGCTGTATCAGTGCGCCCAGGTGTTGGCACGGCCCATCGCCGACGCCGCTGCTGCACTGCAGGCGGCCGTCACGGGCGGCGGCAAGGTGATGGTGGCCGGCAGCGGTGCCGGCGCCGCGCTGGCGCCGCACATGGCGCGCTTGTTCACTGGCGGCCATGGCCGCCAACGCCCGCCACTGGCCGCGCTGGCGCTGGCCGACCACCTGGTGCAGGCGGTGCAGGAAGTTTTGGCGCTGGGCCTGCCCGGTGACGTGCTGCTGTTCATCGACGACGGCGAAGGCCACAGCGCGCGCCTGATCTCGGCCGCGCAGGGCAAAGACATGACCATCGTGGTGCTGGCTGGCCGCGGCGCTTCGGCTTTCAGTGAATTGCTGTCAGAGTCCGACGTGCTGGTGGCCGTGCCACACGAACAGGCCAGCCGCGTGGCCGAACTGCAGCTGCTGGTGCTGCACTGCCTGTGCGACGCGGTGGACTTTCAATTGATGGGTGACGAGGAATCGACATGACGAAGCACGACCTGAACGCTGGCGCCGGCTGGCGCTGGCCGCTGAGGCCCCGCTTGGTGGGTTGCGCGCTGGCCGCAACCCTGGCCGCCACGCTGCAGGGCTGTGTGCCATTGCTGATTGGTGGTGTGGTGGTGGGCGGTGGGCTGGTCGCCACCGACCGCCGTTCGCCTGGCATTCAGTTGGAGGACGAGGCCATCGAGCTGCGCGCCGCAGCCCGCATCCGCGAGCTGGCCACATTGGGCCAGATCAGCGTGACCAGCTACAACCGCATGGTGTTGATCACCGGCGAGGTGCCGGCCACGCGCGAGAAGCTGGCCGTTGAACAAGCCGTGATGAGGGTGGAGAACGTGCGCAGTGTGGTCAACGATCTGACCATCGCCAACAACAGCGGTATCGGCGCGCGTTCGGGCGACGCGGTTCTGACGTCGAAAGTGAAGGCATCGTTGATCGACGCCAAGGACCTGCAAGCCAATGCCTACAAGGTGGTGGTGGAACGCGGCGTGGTCTACCTGATGGGCCGCGTGACCGAACGCGAATCAGTGCGCGGCGTGGAGGTGGCGCGCACCGTGCCGGGTGTCGAGAAGGTCGTCAAGGTCTTCGAAATCCTGAGCGAAGACGAACTCGCCCGCATGGGGCGTGCGGGGGCTGGTGCTGCGGCCGCTGCTGCTGCAGCACCTGCGGGGGCTGCGAGCGCGCCCAAATAGGGCTCCTGCTGCTCGGTTGTTGTTCTGTCGAGGTTTTTGCCGGGCTGTGGCGGGGCGTGGCGCGGGCGATCGGTGGTGGCGTGGCGCGTGCGACGGCTGGTGGCGTGGCGCGTGCGACGGCTAGTGGCGTGGCCAAGGGGAAGGGGCGA
>JAYSXE010000012.1:0-10750 GCA_043717565.1 Burkholderiales bacterium
TGCGGTGTCTCCGGTGGTTCTTGGTTTCAGGCCTGCGGCCGGGATTGGGAATCAGGCCTGCGGCCCGGTGATCGTATGTTCCAGCACGCCGACGGCCGAGACCTCCAGGCGCACATGGTCGCCGGGCTGCAACCAGCGTGGCGGCTTGCGAAAGGCGCCGATGCCGGCCGGTGTGCCGGTGGCGATGATGTCGCCCGGCTCCAGCGTCATGAAGCCGCTGAGGTACTCAATCAGGCGTGCCACCGGGAACAGCATGTCGGCAGTGTGCCCGTGCTGCATCTGCTCGCCGTTGACATGGCAGGTGACGGTCAGCACCTGCGGGTCTGGCACTTCGTCGGCGGTGACCAGCCACGGGCCCATGGGGCAGTAGCCGTCCATGCTCTTGGCGAAGGTGGTTTGCGGCGGGCTGACGTCGAACTGGAACTCGCGCGCGCTGACATCGTCCAGCACGGTGTAGCCGGCCACGTGGCGCAGTGCATCGGCCTGCGACACGTCCTTGGCGGCGGTGCCGATCACCACCGCCAGCTCGACTTCGAAGTCCAGCTTGTGCACCCCCGCAGGCCGCGCCACGGCACTGCCGGGGCCGCAGACACTACTGGGCAGCTTGAAGATGATGCGCGGCTTCTCGAAAGGCGACACACCGGTCTCGGCCGCGTGGTCGGCGTAGTTGCGGCCCACGCCGACGATCTTGCCCGGACGCGGCACGGGGGCCAGCAGTTCCAGCGCCGCCAGCGGCTGCGTGGGCCCCTGTGTGGGCAGTGCCGCCAGCGCAGCCGGGCCGGCCTGCAGCAGCCGCAGCATGCCGCGCGGCGCGGGCCCAAGGCCATGGCGGGCCAGGTGCGTGGCCACATCGGCCGGCACCGGCAGCGCGGCCACGGCGTCGTCGATGTCCAGCACCTGCCCGCCCTGCAGCAGGCCGACACGGGCTGCGCCCTCTGCACCGCGAAAGCACAGCAGCTTCATGCGGGCTCGAAAAAGCGCGTGGCCGCCACCTGGCAGCGCTTGATGAGACGGTGCTCGTCGGGCCGGTAGTCGGCCACGGCATTGTGGATGGTGCCCATGTTGTCCCACATCAGCACGGTGCGGGGCTCCCAGCTGAAGCGGTACTTGAAGCGCGGCTGCGTCTGGTGTTCAAACAGCAAAGCCAGCATCTCGTCGCTGACTGCTTGCGGCAGTTCTTTGATGCGCGTGGCGTAGCCGGGGTTGCAATACAGCACCGTCCGGCCGGTGATGGGGTGCTGCATGAACACCGGGTGCGTGGCCGGCGGCCGGGCAGCGCGCTGCGCAGGTGTCAGCGGCGGGCGGGCGCTGCCTTTTTCGCGGCGCATCATTTCCCAGAACTTTTCAAAGTCGTGCGTGGCCGTCATGCCGTGCAGCCGGCGCTTCAGGTCGGCCGGCAGCGCGTCATAAGCCGCGTGCATGTTGCAGAACTCGGTGCAGCCCAGCGCCACACCATCGCGCACCGGGATCTTGATGCCGTACAGCACGTTGGTGAAGGCGATCATGCGGCTGTAGGACATGTCGGTGTGCCAGTCCTGCCCGGCGTCGGCCAGGCCGACGGGCTTGCCGTTGTCGACGATGTTGGACAGCGTCATCACCTCGGGCAGGCCCGGTTCCTGGTAGGCGCCAGCCACGTTCACCTCCAGCTGGCCGAAGTGGGCGCTGAAGTCGCGCAGGTGCGCCGGCGTCAGGTCCTGGCCAGGAAAGTGCAACACGCCGTGCCGGCCCAGAAGCGCGATCAATTCGTCGCGCGCTGCCTCGGGCAAGGGCTGCGCCAGGTCGATGCCGGTGACGCGGGCGCCCAGCGACTGGCCGGTGGGAGTGACTTGCATGGGTTGGGCTCCGTGCGCTGCAAAACAAAACTCAGGAAAAAACAACAGGCGCCGCCACATCCGGCAGCAGGCCCTGTCGGGCAAGCCGCACTGTAGGCGCAAGCTTCGACGCAGTGGGCAGCAGGACGGTGAATTCAGTATTTCCAAATCGGAAACAATGGGCCGCCCCTGCCCTTCTACAGTTCACGCCCCATGGACCGATTGCGTTGCCTGGAAGTTTTTGCCGAAGTGGCCCGTGCCGGAAGTTTCACGGCTGCCGCGCAGCGCTATGCCTTGTCGCGTTCGTCGGTCAGCAAACACGTCGCCTGGCTCGAGGCCGAGTTGGGCGCGCAGCTGCTGGCACGCACCACCAAGGAAGTGGGCCTGACCGACGCCGGCCACCGCCTGCTGGAAGGCAGCGTGCAACTGCTGGAACGCTTTGAAGAACTGCAGGCCGAGGTGCGCGATGCGGTGGACACCCCGCGCGGCGTGATACGCATCGGCACACCGCACGCATTTGGCGTGCACCACCTGCTGCCGCTGGCGCTGCGCTTCATGGCGCAGCACCCGGACATCCAGATTGCCATCGAAGCCGACGACGGCCGATCCAGCCTGGTGGCCGAAAGGCTGGACCTGTCGGTGCGCATTGCGCCAGCCCTGGACGACGCCAGCTTCGTGGCGCAGTCGCTGCTGAAGGCGCCGCAGGTGCTGGTGGCCGCGCCCAACTACCTGCAACGCGCCGGCCTGCCGCGCAGCGTGGCCGAACTGGCGCGCCACGAATGCCTGGTGCATACGCTGAAGAGCCCCACGGCGCAGTGGCGCTTCACGTCAGCGCAGGGCGACAGCAGCAATGTGCGCGTGCGCGGCGCCCTGTGTTCCAGCCTGGGCGAAATGCTGCACAAAGCCGCGCTGGCCGGCCGCGGCCTGGCCATCCACCCCACCTACATGGTGGCCGACGATTTGGCCAGCGGTCGGCTGGTGAATGTGCTGCCGCAGACACCGCCGCTGGGGCTGGACATCTATGTCATCTACCCCGCGCGCACCAACCTGCCCCGGCGGGTGCGCGCTTTCATCGACTTCCTGCGCGAATGGGCGGCATCGAAACCGCAGTGGTCGGTGATGCCCAGCCCGGCATCCAGCACCGCCACCCACCCGGCCGCAGCAGCATGAGCCCCATGAGCCACATCAGCCAGACCTACGCCATCGAAGACCTGCGCCGCCTGGCGCAGCGCCGTCTGCCGCGGGCGCTGTTCGACTTCTATGACGGCGGCGCCGAAGACGAAACCACCCTGCGCGACAACCGCGCCGCCTTCACACGCCACGCGCTGCGCCCACGCGTGCTGGTGGACGTGAGCCAGGTGAGCCCGGCCACCACGCTACTGGGCGCGCCGGCCACGCTGCCGCTGGCCGTGGCACCCACGGGCGCCCTGGGCTTTGGCTGGCCGGGCGCCGACATTGCCATCGCGCAGGCGGCGGCGGCGGCGGGCGTGCCGTTCACGCTGTCCAGCTCGGGCACCACGTCCATTGAAAAGCTGGCCATGGCGGCGCCCGGCCGGCTGTGGTTCCAGGCCTATGTGCTGCGCGACCGCGTTTTTTTCGAACGGATGATCCAGCGCGCCGAAGCCGGCGGCTACGAGGCGCTGGTGATCACCGTGGACCTGCCCGTGGGTGGCAAGCGCGAGCGCGACTTCCGCAACCACTTCGCCATTCCTTTTCGCTTCACGCCACGCAACCTGCTGGACTTTGCGCAGCACCCGCGCTGGGCCTGGCGCCTTGCACGCCACGGCATGCCCGCGATGGAAACACTGCGGGGGCTGGCCGCGACGCCCGGCAATGCCAAGCCCAGTGCGTCTGCCATCGCGTCTTCGGTGGGGCGCAACTACGACGCCGGCTTCGACTGGGCGCGGCTGGAACAGGTGCGCCAGCTGTGGCCGCGCAAGCTCATCGTCAAGGGTGTGGCGCACCCTGACGACGCCAAGCGGCTGGTGGCGCTGGGCGTGGACGCCATCGTCGTTTCCAACCACGGCGGGCGCCAGCTCGACGGCGGCGCCGCCACACTGGACTTGCTGCCGGCGGTGGTGGCCGCCGTGGCAGGGCGCGTGCCGGTGCTGATGGACGGCGGCGTGCGCCGCGGTGCCGACGTGGTGAAAGCGCTGGCCCTGGGCGCCCAGGGCGTGCTGGTGGGCCGCGCCACGCTGTACGGCGCCATGGCCGCGGGCCGGCCCGGTGCCGACCGGGCGCTGGCCATCCTGCGCGACGAGATCGAGCGCACGATGCGGCTGTGCGGCGTCACGCGCGCAGCCGACATCGGGGCCGATCTGCTGTTGCCCTGAACGCCGGCCAGGCCCTGCCAGCCTGGGCAGCGTCAGGAGCCCAGGGGCCTTCAGGCGTTGAACAAGCCCAGGTCGCGCACCGTGTAGTTGCCGATGTTGGGCACCACCAGCGACAGGTTGCCGTCGCTCACACCCATCCAGCGCGCCAGCGTGGCGGCGAACTGGTCCACCGCGGTGGTGGGCAACAGGCGGCCCTGGCCCACGTCGTCAGGCCCGTTGATCGACAAGGCCGGCAACTGGCCGTGGAAGCGGCCGCCGGCCACTGCGCCGCCCAGCACAAAGTGGTGGCTGCCCCAGCCATGGTCGCTGCCGTCGCCGTTGCTGCTGAGGGTGCGGCCGAAGTCGCTGGCGGTGAAGCTGGTCACCTGGCTGGCCACGCCCAGTTCCACCGTGGCATCGTAAAAACTCTTCAGCGCGCCGCCCACTTGCGTCAGCAGGCCCGGGTGCTGCGCCACCAGAAAATCGTGCAGGTCAAAGCCGCCGAGTGACACGAAAAACACCTGGCGCTTGGCACCCAAGGCCTGGCGCACGCCGATCAGGCGCGCCACCATGCGCAGTTGCGAGGCCAGTGAACTGGTGGCGTCGAACCCCGTGTTCAGCGCCGGCGCCGCGGCCAGCGCGGCGCTGAGCGTGGTGTTGGCGTCGATGGCGCGCGCCATCACGCGCGTGTGCTCGGCGCGCATCAGGTGCGAGTGAGGCGCCGTCACCAGGCTGCGCAATGCGGCGCTGCAGGCCGCGCTGCCAAACAGGTTGCTCTGGATGCCACGCAGCGCCACGCTGCCATTGGTGCTGACCTGGTACTGCACGGCCTCGCGGCCGCTCATGTAAACGGCGTTGCCGCTGGCGTTGACGCAGGTGAAGGTGGCGCTGCCGTTGCCCGACATGAACAGGTCGCCGATGCGACCGCCCCAGCCCGAGGTGCTGCCTTCGGGCAGCGAGCTTTGCCACACCGACTGCTGGTCGTTGTGCGAAAACAGCTTGGGCGGCAGCGGCACGCTGCGCGCGTTGTACTGTGCCAGGCTGGTGGGCTGTATCAACGTGCCCACGTTCAGCAGCACGCCCATCTGCCCGCCGTCAAACAGGCCCTTCAGCGGCAGCAGCTCGGGCGCCAGCGCCATCTGGCGGCCGCCGGGCAGGCCCACACGGGGCGTCAGCGCGGTGGCTGACAGCGCGTCGCGCGCGGTGGCGATGCTGCCGCGCACGCGCAGGTACTCGGCGTGCGTGGCGGCGTCGTAAGGCGGCAGCGTGTTGATGTGGTCGTTGGCACCGTACAGGAACACGCAGACCAGCGCCTTGTAGTCGTTGGCGGTCTGCGCAGCGGCTTCAGACATCGCCGCCAGGTTCACGGCCCAGGGCGCGGCGGCACCGGCCAATGACAACTGCCCGGCCTGGCGCAGGAAGGCCCGGCGCGATTCGAAGTGCTTGGTGTGTTTCATCGCGGGTGCCCCTTCACACTTGAACCAGGTAGTCGGGTGCGCACAGCACCAGGTGCACCGCCGCGTAGACGCGGTTGTTGCGGCCGGCATCAGAAGTGGCGGCGATGCTGGCCACCGCCTGCGTGATTGTGTCCAGCGTGGCGGCGGGCAGCGCGTCGGCGGCCAGCAGCAAGGCCACCCGTCTGACCAGCGCAGCCGCATCGTTCGCCAGCGCCAGCTCGGCGGTGTAGTTGGGCCGCAGTTCGCCAACGCCGCTGACCACGAAGGTCTGCGCATAGTTGGCCCAGCCCACCACCGTCGATTCATTGGTGATCTGGAATTCCGGCGCGGTGATGCCCAGCGTGCCCAGCGCCGAATTGGGCGGCACATAACCAGGCCTGAAGAAGTTGAACACGGAAGGAGAGCGCAAGGGGCTCTGGCCCAGCCGCGTGGCCGGGTCGGACAGGTTGCCAACGTTCCACAGGTCGGTGGGCGACGTGGCGCCGAAGGTGCGGGCCCACTGCACGAAGCGCACGATGGGCTCGCGCAGCATGCCGCGTGCGGTGTCGCCGGCAGCGGGGGCGCGGCGGGCTTCGCTGTCCAGCAGCACGGCGCGCAGCACGGCCTTCAGGTCGCCGCGCACGCCGCTGCCGTTGTTGTTGAACACCGCAGACACGCGCCCCACATAGTCGGCGCTGGGGTTGCTGGTCACCAGCCGTTGTATCAGCTGCCGCCCGATGAACGGCCCCACGTTCGGATGCGCGGCAATCGCGTCCAGCGCCTGCTGCAGGCCCACCGCCGGTGCAGTGCCTGCAGCGATGGTGACGCCCAGAAACCGCTTTTCGCCGGGTTCGTGGTTGGCGGTGTTGGCCACCATGGGCCGCTGGGTGTAGCTGGTTTCGGTGCGCGACGCGCCGTCGTAGTCCCAGCCGGTGAACACCCGCGCCAGGCCGGTGATGGTGTCCTGCGTATAGGTCTCCAGCGCCTTGCCGCTGGTGTCGCGCTTCACGCTTCCGTTGCTGTCCAGTTCCACCAGGCCCAGCGAGAACAGCTGCAGCACCTCGCGCGCGTAGTTCTCGTCGGGCACGCGGCCGGTGGCGGCGTCGGCCTTGCGGTTGCCGCGCATGTTCAGGTACACGCCCATGCCGGGCGACAGCGTCACCGCCCGCAGCAGTTCGCGGTAGGTGCCGAAGGCATTGGCTTCCAGCACGTCCACATAGGCCGCAGCGACAAAACCGCGCCAGTTCACGGGCAGCCCCAGCATGGACACGACAAAGATCTCGGACAGCGCCAGCGTCATGCGCTGGCGCAGCACATCGGGCGAGCCGATCAACTTGCGCCACAGCGTGTTGTCGGTGCCGTTGAAGTTGAAGAGGTTGGTGTCGGTGCCGTAACCCTTGGCCAACATCCAGTCGTAATGGGTTTGTGTGCGCGGGGCAGCGAACTGCTCTTCCAGCCAGCCGCTGGCGCCCAGCGCCTTCACGCGTTCAATCTGCGCGTCGGTGGCGCCAAATCCGGCTTGGGCCAGGAAGCGCGCAGCTTCGGCGTCGGTGGGCGCGGTGTCCACAGGTGGCGGGGGCGCTGTGGCGGTGGCGGCGTCGCCGCCGCCACCACACGCGGCCAGCAAGGCCGCCGCCGGGACCGCAGGCAGGGCCGGCAGGGCAAGAGACGTTTCGGGTTCGCTGCTCATGGGTTCACCGCCCGTCAATCGTTGGCACGAGGGCGATGATGTCGCCATTCCAGTGCGCCCCGGTCAAGTTTTGCAAAGTCCCTGCAAAGCAGGTTTAACGGCACTGGCGCGCGGCACGCCACTGGTGCCGCAGAACAGCCAGCCTCAGGGTGTGGGCGGCGCCGGCACGTCCCAGCGCATGCGCACATCGCCGGCGGTGTTCACGCTTTCCAGCTGCACGCCAAAGCCCCACAGGCGCGCCACGTGTTTCAGCACTTCCAGCCCGCTGTCGTGCAGCGGCCGGTTGTTGTGCTGGAAGTGGCGCAGCGTCAAGCTGCGGTCGCCGCGCAGGTTGACGTTCCAGACCTGGATGTTGGGTTCACGCGAGCCCAGGTCGTACTGGCGCGACAGGCTTTCGCGCAACCGGCGGTAGCCCGTGTCGTCATGGATGGCGCTGACTTCCATCTCGCTGTCGTCGGCGTCGTCGTGGATGGCAAACAGGCGCAGGTCGCGCATCAGCTTGGGGCTGAGAAACTGGCCGATGAAGCTTTCGTCCTTGTAGTCGCGCATGGCCTCGTGCAGCACCGGCAGCCAGGGCTTGCCGGCGATGTTGGGGAACCATTCGCGGTCTTCTTGCGTCGGGTTCTCGCAGATACGCTTGATGTCGGTGTACATCGCAAAGCCCAGCGCATACGGGTTGATGCCGCTGTAGGCGCGGTGGCCCACCGGGGGCTGGTAGATCACGTTGGTGTGCGAGGTCAGCCACTCGATCATCACGCCGTCGGTCAGGTAGCCGTCGTCGTACATCGTGTTCAGCAGCTTGTGGTGCCAGAACGTGGCCCAGCCCTCGTTCATCACCTGCGTCTGGCGCTGCGGGTAGAAGTACTGCGCCACCTTGCGCACGATGCGCACGATCTCGCGTTGCCAGGGTTCCAGCAGCGGCGCGTTTTTCTCGATGAAGTACAGCAGGTTCTCTTGCGGTTCTTCCGGGAAGCGCTTGGCGGCTGAAGCAGTGGCGTCTTTTTCGGCCTTGCGCGGCAGCGTGCGCCACAGGTCGTTCACCTGCTGCTGGGCATAGGCCTCGCGTTCGCGGCGTTCACTGAGTTCCTGAGCCAGGCTCTTGCGGCTGGGGCGGCGGTAGCGGTCCACGCCGTGGTTGGCCAGCGCATGGCAGCTGTCCAGAAAGGCCTCGACCGTGTCCAGCCCGTGTTTCTCTTCGCAGGCCGCCACGTAGTTGCGGGCGTAGACCAGGTAGTCGATGATGGACGCGGCATCGGTCCACATGCGGAACAGATAGTTGCCCTTGAAGAAGCTGTTGTGTCCGTAGGCCGCGTGCGCAATCACCAGCGCCTGCATGGCCAGCGTGTTTTCCTCCATCAGGTAGCTGATGCAGGGGTTGCTGTTGATCACGATCTCATAAGCCAGCCCCATGTGGCCGCGCTTGTAGTTCTTCTCGGTGGCGATGAATTCCTTGCCGTAGCTCCAGTGGCGGTAGTTCACCGGCATGCCCACACTGGCGTAGGCGTCCATCATCTGCTCGGCGGTGATGATCTCCAGCTGGTTCGGGTAGGTGTCCAACCCGAAGCGCGCAGCGGTGGCGGCGATGGTCTGGTGGTACTGCTCGATCAGTTCGAACGACCAGTCGCTGGGCGACGGCAAGGCTTGCGAAGGCCTGGCTTGCAACGGCAGCGGTTGGTCCAGCGCCAATGCGCGCGGCTTGGTGCTCATGCGGCTTTTGCGCCTTCCTTCTTGAACAGGTCACGGAACACCGGGCAGATCTGGTCGGCCGACACCGCCTTGCGCATCGCAAAGTGCCGGTGGCCTTCCTGCAGCTGCATGTATTCCTGCCACAGGTTCTGTTCTTCTTCGGCCACCTGCACATAGGCGAAGTAGCGCACCAGTGGCAGCAGCTTGTCGGCCAGCAGTTCGCGGCAGCGGCCGCTGTCGTGGTGCCAGTTGTCGCCGTCGCTGGCCTGTGCGCCGTAGATGTTCCACTCGCTCGGGTTGTAGCGCGCCTTGATGATCTCTTCCATCAGCACCAATGCGCTGCTGACCACCGTGCCGCCGGTTTCGCGGGCGTGGAAGAAGTTTTCTTCATCCACCTCTTGCGCCTGCGTGTGGTGGCGAATGAACACGAGGTCGATCTTCTCGTAGTGCCTTGTCAGAAACAGGTACAGCAGGATGAAAAAGCGCTTGCTCAGTTCCTTGCGGCCTTCGTCCATCGAGCCCGAGATGTCCATCAGACAGAACATCACCGCCTTGCTGGTGGGCACGGGCACCCGCACGCGGTTGCGGAAGCGCAGGTCGATGGGGTCGAGGAAAGGAATGCGTTCCAGCCGCGCCTTCAGCGCCGTGATGCGTTCTTGCAGCCATTCGATGCGCGCTTTCGTTTCGGCGGCAGCCACCGGGTCGGCGGCCAGCGGTTGTGCCTGCAGCCGTTGCAATTCCTCTTCGGCTTCTTGAAGCTCGGCGCGGCTGCCGGCGCCCAGTGCGATGCGCCGGCCCAGGCTGCCGCGCATGCTGCGAATGACGCTCAGGTTGTTTGGCGTGCCGTCGCTGGCGTAACCGGCGCGGTGGCTTTTCCATTCCGGCGTTTCGGCCAGCTGCGTGCGTATCAGGTGCGGCAGCGCCAGGTCTTCGAAGAAGACCTGCATGAACTCTTCCTTGCTCAGCGAAAACACGAAGTCGTCTTCGCCCTCGCCGCTGTCGCCGGCCTGGCCTTTGCCCGCACCACTGCCACCGCCGCCCTTGGGCCTTTCGATGCGATCGCCCTGCCGGTATTCGCGGTTGCCCGGGTGCACCATGTCGCGCACACCGCCCTGGCCGTGCCCGAACACCGGTTCGTTCAGGTCCTTCTTCGGGATGTGAACGTCTTCGCCACGCTCCACGTCGCTGATGCTGCGGCCGTCGATGGCGCGCTTCACCGCTTCCTTGATCTGCTCCTTGTGGCGGCGCAGAAAACGTTCGCGGTTGCCAATCGACTTGTTCTTGCCGGCCAGGCGCCGGTCAACGATGTGCTGCATGCGTTGGTCAGCTGGACTTGCGCACCCGCAGGTACCACTCGCACAGCAGGCGCACCTGCTTGGCGGTGTAGCCCTTGGCCACCATGCGCGCCACGAAGTTCTCGTGCTTCTTGGCTTCGTCGGCGCTGGCCTTGGCGTTGAAGCTGATCACCGGCAACAGCTCTTCGGTGTTGCTGAACATCTTCTTTTCGATCACCGTGCGCAGCTTCTCGTAGCTCGTCCACACCGGGTTGTTGCCCTGGTTGTTGGCACGCGCGCGCAACACGAAGTTGACGATCTCGTTGCGGAAGTCCTTCGGGTTGGCAATACCGGCGGGCTTCTCGATTTTTTCCAACTCGCCGTTCAGGCTGGCACGGTCGAAGACCTCCCCGGTGTCGGTGTCGCGGTACTCCTGGTCCTGGATCCAGTAGTCGGCGTAGGTGACATAACGGTCGAAGATGTTCTGCCCGTATTCGCTGTAGCTTTCCAGATAGGCGGTCTGGATTTCCTTGCCAATGAA
>JAYSXE010000111.1:0-23394 GCA_043717565.1 Burkholderiales bacterium
TGATGGTGAAGAACACCGGCGCCGGCATCACCGTGCCGGTGGGCAAGGCGACGCTCGGCCGCATCATGGACGTGCTGGGCTCGCCCATCGACGAGCGCGGCCCTGTGGACCAGACGCTCACCGCCGTCATCCACCGCAAGGCCCCGGCCTATGACGAACTGAGCCCGTCGCAAGAGCTGCTGGAAACCGGCATCAAGGTGATCGACCTGATCTGCCCGTTTGCCAAGGGCGGCAAGGTGGGCCTGTTTGGCGGCGCCGGCGTGGGCAAGACCGTGAACATGATGGAGCTCATCAACAACATCGCCAAGGCGCACTCAGGACTTTCTGTTTTCGCGGGCGTGGGCGAGCGCACCCGCGAGGGCAACGACTTCTATCACGAGATGGCCGACTCGGGCGTCGTCAACCTCGAGAAGCTCGAAGAGAGCAAGGTGGCCATGGTCTACGGCCAGATGAACGAGCCGCCGGGCAACCGCCTGCGCGTGGCGCTGACCGGCCTGACCATCGCCGAATCGTTCCGTGACGAAGGCCGTGACGTGCTGTTCTTCGTCGACAACATCTACCGCTACACGCTGGCCGGTACCGAGGTGTCGGCGCTGCTGGGCCGCATGCCTTCAGCCGTGGGCTACCAGCCGACGCTGGCCGAAGAAATGGGCCGCTTGCAAGAGCGCATCACCTCCACCAAGGTGGGCTCCATCACGTCGATCCAGGCTGTGTACGTGCCAGCCGACGACCTGACCGACCCGTCGCCCGCCACCACCTTCGCCCACCTGGACGCCACCGTGGTGTTGAGCCGTGACATCGCTTCGCTGGGCATCTACCCCGCCGTGGACCCGCTGGACAGCACCAGCCGCCAAGTCGACCCGAACGTGGTGGGCCAGGAGCACTACGAAACCACGCGCGCCGTGCAGCAGACGCTGCAGCGCTACAAGGAATTGCGCGACATCATCGCCATTCTGGGCATGGACGAACTGAGCCCCGAAGACAAGCTGGCCGTGAGCCGCGCGCGCAAGATCCAGCGTTTCCTGAGCCAGCCGTTCCATGTGGCCGAGGTGTTCACTGGCAGCCCGGGCAAGTACGTGCCGCTGAAGGAAACCATTCGCGGCTTCAAGATGATCGTGGCCGGTGAGTGCGACGCGCTGCCGGAGCAGGCGTTCTACATGGTCGGCACCATCGACGAGGCCTTCGAAAAAGCGAAGAAGATTCAATAACCGGCGCACACGGGCGCCTGGCGGCGTTGCCATGCTCAGCGCACGGGAGTGCGCTTCCGCGTGGCGCCTTGCCAGACACCCGTCTGCTTGGTTCTTGAACCTTCTTCAGTCCGAGGAACGCGCAGGTTCTTGAACCTTCTTGAATCCACTGAGATCGAGTAACCGCATGGCCACCATTCACGTCGACGTCGTCTCTGCCGAAGAAAGCATCTTCAGCGGCGAAGCCAAGTTCGTTGCGCTGCCGGGCGAAAACGGCGAGCTGGGGATCATGCCGCGGCACACGCCGCTGATCACCCGCATCAAGGCCGGCGCGGTGCGCATCCTGCGGGCCGACAACGACCAGGAAGAGTTCGTCTTTGTGGCCGGCGGCATTCTGGAAGTGCAACCGGGCACGGTGACGGTGCTGGCTGACACGGCAATCCGCGGCAAGGACCTCGACGAAGCCAAGGCCCTGGAAGCCAAGAAGGTGGCCGAAGAAGCGATGCGCAACGCCAAAAGCGAGATCGACTTGGCGTCGGCACAGAGCGAATTTGCCACCATGGCGGCGCAGTTGGCCGCCATCCAGAAGCTGCGCCGCAAGTAAAACGCCCGGGCCCGTCAGGCGGGGCCTGCAGCGGATTTTGTTCAGAGACCAACCCGCTCGGCCGCACGGCCCGGCGGGTTTTGTTTTGGCGAACACCCAATGCTGTTGAAGCAGCAGCAGCGATCGCCCGATACCGTGCACACTGCGCAGCGCCAGGAGCGAAGCCGAAAATGGAAGTTCAACTCGACAAACGGTACCCGGTACAGGCCACGCTTGCGCAGGCGTGGGCCGTGCTGTCCGACGTCCACGCCGTGGCCCGCTGCATGCCCGGCGCGCAGATCACTGAACAACTGGACGCCACGCACTACAAGGGCACAGTGAAGTCCAAGGTGGGCCCGGCCGTCGTGCAGTTCGGCGGCGACATCGAGGTGCTGGCGCTGGAACCGGCCACCCATTCGATGCAGATGCTGGGCAAGGGTGCTGACAAGTCGGGCTCTTCGGCTTCGATGAACCTGAAAGCGCAAGTCGAAGCCGGCGACAGCCCCGGCACATCGGTGCTGGCCGGCGTGGCCACCATCGTGGTCAGCGGCAAGCTGGCTCAGTTTGGCAGCCGTCTGCTGGTGCCAGTGTCCGACGCGATGCTGGCGCAGTTTGCCGACAACTTCAGGGCTGCGGCCGCTGCGGTGCCTTCGGCTGAAGCTTCCTCGGTCGCCGAGCCGCCTGCAGAGAGGGCCTCGGTACAGGAGGTCGCCAACGCAAGCGCTGGAACGGCGGCGGCAGCTTCGGCCGCTGACAAGCCAGCGGTCGCTACCGCTGCACCGCCCGTAAAGGAACTCAACGCCTTGGGCCTGCTGTGGACGGTCGTCAAGGGCTGGTTCCGTGCCAAGCCGGGTCGGCGCCCCTGAACACCCCGCGCCCTTCGCAGGCCATTGGGCGTTTGGGGGGCTGTTTGGCCGTATGCTGCCGTTCGGCAGATCATTGCGGAAAAGGCCCTCTCCATGAGCAAAGCGCGCACCAAGTCAGGCAGTGAGGCGTCTGGCGACAATTCCAAGCGCCTGGGCAAAGCCGAGTACTACGAGCGCCTGGCGCCGTTGGAGCTGGAGCTCAACCAGATGGCCAACTGGTTGCAGCACACCGGAAAGCGGCTGCTCGTCATCATCGAAGGGCGTGACACGGCTGGCAAGGGCGGCGTCATCAGCGCCATTTCTGACACGCTGAACCCGCGGCAGTGCCATGTGGTGGCGCTTCCCAAGCCCGACGAGCGCGAACGCACGCAGTGGTACTTCCAGCGCTACGTGCAGCACCTGCCAGCGGCTGGCGAGATCATGCTGTTCGACCGCAGTTGGTACAACCGCGCCGGGGTCGAGCGGGTGATGGGCTTCTGCACCGAAGACGAAACCCGGGCCTTCCTGAAACAGGCGCCGGCTTTCGAAAAACTGCTGGTGGATGACGGCATCCTGCTCTTCAAGTACTGGCTCACGGTGGACCAGGTGCAGCAGGAAGAGCGTTTCGCCGAGCGCCTCGAAGACCCGTTGAAACGTTGTAAGCTCAGCCTCATCGACCTGAAGGCGCGCGAGAAGTACGCCGACTACACCGCCGCGCGGCACGCCATGCTGAAAGCCACGCACACCGACCACGCACCGTGGACGATCGTGAACTTCAACGACCAGCGTCGAGGGCGCCTGGCGCTGATCCGCCACCTGCTGGACGCCCTGCCCGACCATTCCGTGCCCTACCTGCCGATGGACTTTCCGCCCCTGGGTGCTGAACCGCTGAAGGAACAGTTCAAGGGCGGTTGCAAGCCCATCTGATGGCCGGCCACGGGCTTGGGTTGCGCCAGCCGACGACCATGGTTGCTGCGCCCCTGCGACCGGGGCTGTGGCCCTTGAAGAGCGCAGGGTTCATTGCGGCGGGCGTTGTGCTGCTGCTGGCAGCGGCGTGGCCGACAGTGCGGGCGGCGACTGGGGTGGCCGAGGCAGGCGCACCGCGCGTCGCACTGCAGCAGGCACGGTTTGCCACCGGCGACAACCCCGACTGGGCACAGCCCGATTTCGACGACCGCCTCTGGCCGACCGTCACCACCAGCCTGCCCTGGGAAGCGCAGGGCTTTCCGGGCTACGACGGTTTTGCCTGGTACCGCATCCACGTCGTCATTCCTTCGTCACTGAAAGCCGCCAGCGACTGGCCTGAGCGGTTGCGGCTGCAACTCTCGGCCATCGACGACGCCGACGAGGTGTACCTGAATGGCCATCGGGTGGGGAAATCCGGCCGCATGCCAACCGATCCCGGTGGCTTCGAAGGGCGGCCGCACGCCCTGCGCGACTACCTCGTCGACCTGCAGTCGGGCCTGGTGCGCTGGGACAGCAACAACATCATCGCGGTGCGCGTGTTTGATGCCGGAGGTGACGGCGGCTTCCAAAAAGGCACGCCGAATCTGTCGGTGCCGCGCCGATCGGAAGGCCTTCGCTTCGACCACGGCGCGCTGCGCCACCAGTTCCAGGGCCCTGACGATGTGCAGCTGACACTGGTGCTGGCCAATCGCTTTCCCATTGGCCACGAGGTGGAGTTGCACACGCAGGTGCGCGACCACGCAACTGGGCGGGTGGTGCAGAGCGGGCAGCAGCGCGTCAGCGTCGCAGCCAGCCAGCGCGCCGAGGTCGCGCTCGACATGCCGTCGCGCGCTGGCGTGGAGGCCAGTTTCCGCCTGGTGCACCCCGGCACGGGCGACGAGCAGCGGTTGGCCTTGGTCGTGCCGTATGTCTTGACGCCACCCGACGCTGCAGAGCCGGCCCTCCACGGCGCGCGGCTGCTGGGCGTGCGGCCCGGCACCCCTCTGCACCACCGCATACCGGCCACCGGACAGGCGCCCTTGCGTCATGCGGCCGAGGGCTTGCCAGCGGGCCTGGTGCTGGACAGCGCCCGCGGCGTCATCAGCGGCACCGCGCCCGTGGCTGGCCGCTACCCTGTGCGCTTGACGGTCAGCAACGAGCGCGGCAACACCACGCGCGAGTGGACGCTGGTGGTTGGCGAGCAATTGGCACTGACACCGCCGATGGGCTGGAACAGCGGCATGGCCCACGGCACGGGTGTCAGCGCCGAACACGTGCGCGCCGCGGTGCAGGCCCTGCTGGACCATGGCCTGGCGGCGAAAGGCTGGAACGGTGTTCACGTGGACGACGGTTGGCAGGCAACGCAGCGCAGCGCCGACGGCAGCCTGCAGGGCAACGAACGGTTTCCGGACATGGCCGCTCTGGGCCGCTTCCTGCACGACCAGGGTTTGCAGTTCGGCCTGTATTCGTCGCCCGGCGCCACCACCTGCAACCGCTTCCTGGGCAGCCTGGGCCACGAGGAACAGGACGCGGCCACCTGGGCGGCCTGGGCCGTGGACCACCTGAAGTACGACCTGTGCAGCTACGCCGACCAGCTGCCCCGGCGGGCGACGATGGATCAACACCAGCAGCCGTACCGGTTGATGGGCAGCCTGCTGCGCCGGCAGCCGCACAGCACGGTCTACAACCTGTGCCAGTACGGCTTGCAGCGGGTGTGGACCTGGGGCGCCGAAGCGGGGGGGCACAGCTGGCGCATGACCGGAGACATCCAGGACAGCTGGCAAGACCTGCTGGCCACGGGCTTTGCCATCGCGCCTTATGCCGCGCAGGTGGGGCCCGGCCGGTTCAACGACCCCGACGTGCTGATGCTCGGCACCCTGGGCGCCGTTGAACCGCGACCCACGCGCCTGACCGTTGACGAGCAGTACAGCCACATCAGCCTGTGGAGCCTGCTGGCGGCACCGCTGATCCTGAGCAACCACCTGCCCGTGCTGGACGGGTTCACGCGCAGCCTGCTGACGAACAGCGAGGTCGTCGCCATCAACCAGGACGCGCTGGGCCGTTCTGCGCTGCGTGTGTTCGACCGCAACGGCTGGCAGGTGTGGGTGAAGGAACTGGAAGGGGGTGCGAAGGCCGTGGGCGTGTTCAACATGGGTTCGCGCTTCGCACGCTTTGAGCTTGAACCCGCCCTGTTTGGCCGCAGCGGCCAGCGCTATCAGGCCCGTGATGCTTGGCGCCAGCGGGACCTGCCGACGCGCGCCGGCGGACTGGTGCTGGCCGTGCCGGCGCATGGCGTGGCGCTGTTGACGGTGCGGTAGGTCTGCAGCGGCGCAGCGCGGCTGCAGGGGTGCAGATGACGGCGCCGGTTGGCCGGCTGCAGCAAGCCGACGGGAGTCGAAGCCAGCCGAGGGTCAGGCCGCCTGGCAAGCAAAGACGGCCTGCCGGAGTACCCACCCAGCGGTTGCTGTCTGCCCGGGCCTCCCAGCACCGGAACCAGCAACAACCGTCAGGGCTGTACCCCGGCCGGAACACCCGCGGCGACATCGAGGCCGCCGCTTTTCCCTGATCCGTTCAGACCGTCAAATAGGCCATGACACCGCCCGCCAGGGCCAGTGCCAAGGGCATCACACACAACAAGGCCACCGGCCACTGGCCGACGGCGTCAGCGCCTTCTTTGTCGGGCGGCACGTCGCCCAGAAGGTCTTCGGCAAAGGCTTCACTGCGCCAGCACCAAGCGGCGACCGAACGCTCGGCAGGGCTTGCGGGGCAGCTTGGGCCACCTAACCACGCGGATGACAGCGGTTTTGAAATCGAGGAGGAAGCCATGTACAGGTTGCTCTCGTGCTGAAGCTCATCTTGGGCAGCCCCCGTTTCACCGCCGTTTCAAGTGCCGCGGCCATTCCGTTTCAATTGTTGCGACTCGGCTGGGGGCTGCGGTGTCAAACCGCGACAGGCTGTGTGTCCGGTGCCGACCGGCGCCGCCAGCGGCGGGGCAGGCGCCCTATCATTGTTCGCACCTCCCAATCCCCCCAACCCCACTGGCCCTGGTCGCCGGCAAGCCCATGTCCTCCACCGTTCACTCGGCTGCTGCGATGCCCTCCGTGCTGGTTGTTGATGACGAGCCTGAACTGCTGCATCTGCTGGCCGAGTTCCTGACGCGTTTCGGTTTTCTCGTGCGCACGGCATCGAATGCCGAACAGGCGCGCCTGCTGATGGCGCAAGCGGTGCCCCGGGTGGCCATCCTGGACATCAACATGCCCGGCGAGAGCGGCCTGTCGCTGGCGCGCTGGCTGCGCGAGACCCACGTCGACCTCGCCATCATCATGCTGACCGGCGTGAGCGAGGCCAACGACCGCATCCTGGGCCTGGAACTGGGGGCCGACGACTACCTGGGCAAACCTTTTGAGCTGCGCGAACTGCTGGCCCGCGTTCGCGCCGTGCTGCGCCGCTCCCCCTTGCCAGCGGCTTCCGTCCCAGATGCGCCCGCAGCTCCGGCGCAGCCGGTCCCTGCCAACGAACAGCGGGTCCGCCTGGGCAACCACTGGCTGGAGGTGCAGCAGCGCCGTCTGGTCGACCCTGAAGGGCGTGAGGTGGAACTGACGGCGGCCGAGTTCGACCTGCTGGCTCTGTTTGCGCGCCACCCGAACCGGCCGCTGACCCGCGACCAGATCATGGCGCAGGCGCACAACCGCGACTGGGACGTCTTTGACCGGTCCATCGACCTTCGTGTGATGCGTCTGCGCCGCAAGATCGAGCGCAACCCGGACAAGCCCGAGCTGTTGAAGACCGTGCGCAACGTGGGTTATGTGTTTGTCCCCGCAGCGCCCACGTGAAGCCGCGGACCCGGCATGTTGACGACGGGTGAAGGCGGCACGCTGACCGCTGCGCGTCGGCTGGTGTGGCTGCTGGTGGTGCCGGTGCTGCTGCTGCTGATGGTGCTGACGCTGGTGCAATACCAGCAGCGCATGGTGGACGCCAGGCGTGAGCTGATGCGGCGCGCGGACGCGCGCGCGCAAGAACTGGACGCGCTGGCCCGGCCCGCCATGCACCACGTCCACGACCTGGCGCGCTTGATCGAGATTCAATGGGACAACCCCCCCGATACCGGGCTTGAGCTGCCAGCGGCGTTGAAGGCGTCTCTGTTTGCCGGCGAGACCGACGGCTGGAGCCTTGACGCAGCGCCGCCCGCGATGCGCGCCCGGCTGGGCCAGCTGTGGTGGGCGCCACCTGACCGGCGGCCGCCAGAAACGCAGTGGCTGCGGCGGGCCCATGCCTTTCTGCAACTGGCCCGCATCGCCCAGGAACGCACACCGGGTTTCGAAGGCACCTGGTTTGTTGGCGGTGACGTGAATGTCAGCTTCGGCTTTCCCTGGGTGTCCAGCACCGAGATGCTGGCCGCGATGGGTCTGCCGAGCCTGCGCGCGCTGGAGCCCCTGCGCCTGGCGGGCGCCAGGCGCGCCGAGCGCCGCCATGCGCTGGGCCATGTGGCCCAGCCCGAGTGGGGCGAGCCTTACGTGGGGCAACTCAACGGCCAGCTGGTGCAGTCGCACGCCCAGCAGGTGTGGCGCGGTGGCAGGTACCTGGGTGAGGTCAGCGTGGACGTTCGGCTGGACGCCATGCAGGCGCAGGCCGGCCGGTGGCGCACCGAAGGCAGCCGGGTTTGGGTGGCCAGCAACGGTGGTCTGGTGATGGCCGACTCGGGTGAACCGTTGCCCCCGCCGGCGCGGGCAGGCATGGGCGACACGCCGGTGCGCGTGTCGCTGGTCAGCCGGCTGCCTGCCGGTTTAAGCCCTGACGACCTGAGCGCGGTGCTGCAGCTGTCCGGCGCTGACGGCAGCGCCGGCCTGCATGAAAGTGAGGGCTGGGCCCTGGTGTCGGCACAACGCAAAGGCTCACCCTGGGTGTACCTGGAAGCAACGCCGCTGCAGCAACTGCGCCTGGCCGTGCTGCCCACGCTGCTGCCCAACGCGTTGCTGGCGCTGACCTTGCTGCTGGTGTTCGTCCTGGGCCAGTGGCTCATCAGCCGCTGGTTCGTGACGCCGGCGCTGGCAGTGCTGTCGTACATGCGCCGGCTGTCGCTGGACGCAAACGCCGCCACACCCGCACTGGGTGTGCGCTGGCAAGGCTGGGTCGACGCTGTCACCAAGACCTTTGCGCACCAGCGCCTGCTGCAGCAGCGCGAGCGCAGGCACGAGGCTTTCAAGTCGGCGATGGTGGACAACGCGCCGATGGCCATCGTCACGCAGGATGAGGCCGGCCGTGTCGTCGAATTCAACCCTGCGGCCGAACGGCTTCTGGGCATGCGCCGCGACCAGGTGGTGGGCCAGCCGCTGCCTGCGCAGTTGTTGCCCGAAGCGCTGCGCAGCAGCACCCTGCCTGCTGACGCGGTGGTGGACATCACCGGCCAACGCAGCGACGGCAGCGTGTTTCCGGCCCAGGTGCAGCGCTTTGCCATGCCGCAAGACGCCGGCAACTACCAGATCGCCTTCATCACCGACCTGACGGCGCGCGTGGCCGCTGCCCGGCAGATCGAGAACCAGCGCGACGCGCTGCGCCAAAGCGAAAAGATCAGCGCCATGGGCAGTCTGCTGGCGGGGGTTGCGCATGAACTGAACAACCCCTTGTCGGTGGTGATGGGGCGCGCGAGCCTGCTGGAAGACAAGCTGAACAACGCCGAAAGCGGCGACAACAGCACCCAAGCGCTGGACGATGCGCGGCGCGTTCGCGAGGCCGCCGAACGCTGTGGACGCATCGTGCGCACCTTCCTGAACATGGCGCGCCGCAAGCCGCCGCAGCGGCGCCCGGTGCAGCTGGCCGACGTGGTGCAGTCGGCGGTGGACATGATGGCCTACACCCTGCGTGGACATGGCATCGTGGTGAAACTGGCCCTGGCCCGGCCGCTGCCCGATGTGCAGGCCGACCCCGACCAGTTGGGGCAGGTGGTGCTGAACCTGATGGTCAATGCACAACACGCGCTGATGCCCTGCAGCCCGTTCCAGCGCGACGGGCTGCCGGCGCGCATCGTCATCAGCAGTGGTCTGGAGAGCCCGCGCCCGGGCCGGCAGACGCGCGTGTGGTTGCGGGTGGCCGACAACGGGCCAGGGGTGCCGGCGGCGGTCCGCGAGCACCTGTTCAAGCCCTTCTTCACCACCAAGGCCGACGGCATGGGTACCGGACTGGGCTTGAGCGTCTCTGCCAACATCCTGGCCGAACACGGGGGCAACCTGGTGCTGGAAGACAGCGCGGGGGGCGCCTGTTTCAGGCTCAGCCTGCCGCTGTCAGGGCAGATCGACGACAGCCCGTTGATCGCCGGTGAGCCGGCGGTGCTGCAGCCTGCGGCCAGCGGCCGCGTGCTGGTGGTGGACGACGAACCCGACCTGGCCGACCTGATGCGCGCCATTCTGGAAGGTGCTGGCCTGGACGTGGCGACGGCCGAGTCGGGTGCCGTGGCCCTGGAGTTGCTGCGGGAAGCGCGCTTTGACGCAGTGATCAGCGACCTGCGCATGCCCGACATGGACGGCCCCGCGCTGTGGCTGGCCGTCACCGAGCTTGAACCCGGGCTGGCGCGACGCATGCTGTTCGTCAGCGGTGACATGCTGTCAGGGGCACCGCAGCAATGGCTGCAGTCGCAGGGCATGCCCAGTCTGGACAAGCCGTTTTCGAACCAGGAACTGCTGGCGGCGGTGCGGCGGTTGATGGCCTAGGCCGGAAATCAATCAGCCCGCGCCAGAGCCGCTGGGCTTGGCATGTGCGGCCTGTTCAGCCGGCCATGAAACCCAGGTTGCGCGTGCCGGTGTCGAAGTTCGCGAGGTTCGGAAAGATGTCGGCCAGCTGGCCCGCGTTAAGGCCGAACCAGGCGCCCAGTGTCGCGCCCAGCTGGTCCACCGATGTGGTGGGCAGCAGTGCGCCGTTGTTCAGCTGGTCGGGGCTGCCGTCGAATTCGTTGTTCTGGCTGTTTTTCGTGGTCAGCGTGGGCAGGCGCCCGTAGAGATCGCCGCCCTGCACCGCGCCGCCCATCACGAAGTGGTGTGAACCCCAGCCGTGGTCGGTGCCGTCGCCGTTGCTGGTGAAGGTGCGGCCGAAGTCGCTGGCGGTGAAGCTGGTGACGTGGTTGCGCGCGTTGACGGCACCCAGCGCGGTGTCGAAGTAGCGCCTGGCATGGGCCAGCCGGGCCAGCAGGTCGGCCTGGTTGCGGTTCTGCGCGTCGTGGTTGTCAAAGCCGCCCATGTTGACGAAGAAGACCTGGCGGCGCACGCCGATGGCGCCCGACAGGCCGGCGTCGACCATGCGCGCCACCACCTGCAGTTGCTGCGCCAGTGGGTTGGTGCTGCGCCCGCCGTTCAGCGGGTTGTTGTATTGCAGCTTGGGGTCGTTGTTGGCGTTGTAGCCACCGCTGTTGGGTGCGGTGCCAAAAGCAGCGTCGCTGGCCGGGCGCAAGGCGCTGCGCAAGATGGCCTCGGCGTCCATGGAGCGCTGCGCCACCGTGGCCAGGTCGCCTGCGAACACGTGCGAGCCGCGGCTGCGCGAGGCCACACGCGCCAGCGCGGTGGCCAGGTCGGTGCTGCCGTACACGCGGCCGTTGCTGTCGGCACCCAGGCGCAGCGCACCGCCGCTGCCCACCTGGTACTGCTGCACGTTGCGGCCCGACAGCCACACCGCGTTGTTACCGGCCGAGATGGACGTGAACACGGTGCGGTTGTTCAGCCCTGCCAGCATGTCGCCCATGCGGCCGCCCCATCCGTTCACCACGCCTTCCGGTGCCAGCGCCTGCCAGGTGTTCTGCTGGTCGTTGTGCGAAAACAGGCGCGCGGGCTTGGGGTGTGCGCTGTGGTTGTACTGGGCCTTGGTGGTGGGCATCACCAGCGGGCCGATGTTGGGCAGTATGGCCAGCCGGCGCTCGGTGTTGAACATGGTCTGCAGCGTGCCCATCAGCGGGTGCAGCGCCACACTGCGGCCTTGCGCGTTGGCAGGCGTCAGCGGCAACACGCCACCCAGCCGCGCGGGCGAGCCCGCGCCGGCGTTGCCATCGGCCGCCGTGCCGGCTGCCAGCAGCGCGATCGACTCCGGCGCCTGGTCGCGGGTGCGGGAATAGGCCTGCCAGCTGGCGCTGTCGGTGGGCAGTACCATGTTGAAGGCGTCGTTGCCGCCGTACAGGAAGATGCACACCAGCGCCTTGTAGTCGGTGGCAGTCTGTGCGGCCGCCGAGCCCGCGGCCAGCAGGTTCAGCGCGGCGGGCGCACCGGCGCCGGCCAGGGCCGACATCAGGCCGGCGTGGCGCAGGAAATGGCGACGTGAGGTGGTGGTGGTCATGGGCGGTGCTCCGGTCAGGGCTGAACGGCGAATTCGGGCGAGGCCAGCGTCAGCAGCAGTGCCGCGTTGACCCGGTTGCGCCTGGCGCTGTCCACCTGCTGGCGGTTGTTGCCGGTGCTGTTCAGCGCCGGTATCGCCATGCGGCCCACCGCGTCGGCAATCTCGGCCTTCAGGCCTGTGGCGGCCTGGCCCACCACCAGCTTGCCCACCACATGTTCGGTCAGCGCGGCTGCATCGGTGGACAGTGCCAGTTCGGCACTGAGGTCGGGTTGCAGGTCATTGCGGTTGAAGACCACGCCGTTGATGGTGCCGTTCCAGTGGCCCACGCCGTTGGCCACGTTATCGCGCATGAAGTTCACGTAGCCGGCGGCGGTGGTCTCGTTGGCCAGTTGCAGTTCGGGCACCACCAGTTGTGCCGCAGCAGCGGCCGTGCCCGGCGGCACGTAGCCCGGGCGGAAGAAGTTGAAGACCGAAGGCGCACGCATTGGGGCCTGGCCCAGGGCGTTGCCGGGGTTGTCGGTGTTGAAGACGCGGAAGTGGCCGCTGTCGCTGCTGTGCGGGAAAGCGCGCAGGTAGGCCGACAGTTTCAGCATCGGTTCGCGCAGCTTGCCGCTGGTGTCGCTGGTGATGCGCGCTTCGGGGTGCATCAGCACGGCTCTCACCACCGCCTTCATGTCGCCGCGCACGCCGGCGCCGTTGTTGGCGAAGACTCGCGCCACATCGCGCACGTAGGCGCGGCTGGGGTTGCTGGTGACCAGGCGCTGGATGAGCTGTCGGCCGATGAAGGGCCCCACGTTGGCATGATTGGCCAGCGCGTCCAGCGCCACGCGAAGGCTGGCCTGCGGGTCGGGCAGGGCCTGCACCGGCACCACGGTGCCGAGGAACCGTTTTTCTTCCCTGCTGTGGTATTGCGGGTAGCCCAGCATGGCGTTGAAAGAGCGGTCGGGGTCGCTGGCGCCGTCGGCACTGCCCCAGAAGAAGCAGCTGTTGTCGGGCCAGTTCGGGCACGACCAGCTGAAGCCGGTGAACACCTGCGCCAGGCCGCTGATGTCGGCCGGCGTGTAGGTCTCGATCGACTTGCCGGCGCTGTCGGTGCGGCCACTGCCGTCAGCGTTCAGCTCCACCAGACCGATCGAAAACAGCTGCATCACTTCACGCGCATAGTTTTCGTCGGGCACGCGGCCGGTGCGCGCGTCGGCGCGCTGGTTGCGCATGTGCGACAGGTAGATGCCCATCAACGGGTGGCGCGACACCGATTCCAGCAGTTGCCGGTAAGTGCCCAGGCCGTCGGTGCCCAGCATGTCCAGCCAGGCGGTGACGGCGCGCGGGTAGTCGCCTACGTCGCTGCCCACCATCGACACGACGAAGATCTGCGACAGCGCGAACACCGTGCGCTGCCGCAACTGGTCGGGGCCGGTGATGGCCTGCTTCCAGAAGGTTTCGTAGAACTGGTCGTGCCAGGCGTTGTTGCCCGGGCTGGCGGCCTTGATTGCCGCGTCGCGGGCCTCGAACCAGGCGCGGTGCGACACGGCGGGCAGCGCGAATTGCTCGTCAATCCACGGGCCGTAGCCGACTTGCATGACGCGGTCGATGTCGGCCTCGGTGGGGCCAAAGGTGGCCTGCGTCAGGAAGCGTGCGGCCTCGGTGCGGCTGGCGGGCTTTTCAACTGCGGCCGGGGCTGCGGGCGCTGGCGTGGCGGGTGCTGCACCGGATGCTGATTCGGTGGCGCCAGCGTTCGCAGGCGTGGTGCTTGCACCCCCACCGCCACCACCGCAGGCGGTGAAGGCCGTCAGCACAAAGACAACAGCAGCAGCGCGCGCGCAAACGGAAAGCAGGCACATCAAGGGCGACTCCCAGACAGTCAGGCCGCGGCGGCACGCGGGCCACCGATGCCGGGGCTATCGACGGTGTCGCTCGGCGACTTGAGAAAGCCTTACGCTTGGTCGCAACTGTGACTTTTGGCACGCCGGCTTGCCGCCGGCACCGCGGGGCTGCAACCTACAGCACCGGCGCCAGCAGCCGGCGCGCCTGGTCGTGGGCCAGGGCCTGGCGCCCGGCCCAGTCGGCCAGTTGGTCGTCACCGATGCGGCCCACGTTGAAGTAGGTGGCCTCGGGGTGCGCCAGGTAAAAACCGCTGACGCTGGCGGCCGGCGTCATGGCCAGGCTTTCGGTCAGGCCCATGCCGATGTCGGCGGCTTGCATCACATCGAACATCGCGCGCTTCACGCTGTGGTCGGGGCAGGCCGGGTAGCCGGGTGCCGGGCGGATGCCGCGGTACTTCTCGGCAATCAGTTCTTCGGTGCTCAAGGCCTCGTTGGGTGCATAACCCCACAGGTCGGTGCGCACGCGCTGGTGCAAGCGCTCGGCGAAGGCTTCGGCCAGCCGGTCGGCCAGCGCTTTCAGCATGATGGCGCTGTAGTCGTCATGGTCGTCGGTGAACTGCTTGTCCTTCTTCTCCAGCCCCAGGCCCGAGGTGACGGCAAACATGCCGATGTAGTCGGCCTTCACGCCTTTCGGTGCAATGAAGTCGGCCAGGCTGCGGTTGGCGCGTTTCACGCCGTCGACCACCGGGCGTTCGGTCTGCAGCCGCAGCGGGCACCAGCGCAGGGCCACCGTGCTGCGGGTGTCGTCGGTGTAGATCTCGATGGTGTCGTCGTCCACGGTGTTGGCCGGCAGGAAGCTCACCACGCCGTTGGCCTGCATCCAGCGCCCGTCGATGGCGCGCTGCAACAGGCGCTTGCCATCGCTGAACACGCGCTGCGCTTCGCTGCCGACAATGTCGTCACGCAGGATGTCGGGGAACTTGCCGGCCAGGTCCCAGGTCTGGAAGAACGGCGCCCAGTCGATGCAGGCCGCAAGTTCTGACAGGTCGAAGTTCTTGAACACGCGGCGGCCGATGAACTTCGGCACTGGCGGCGTGTAGGTCGCCCAATCGATGGGCGTCTTGTTGGCACGCGCCTGCTTCAGCGTCACCAGCGGCACCTGCTTCTTGTTGGCGTGCTGTTCGCGCACGCGGTCGTAGTCGGCGTTCAGTTCGGCAATGAAGCGCGTGGCGCGTTCGTCGCTCAGCAGGTCTGAACACACGCCCACGCTGCGCGACGCGTCGGGCACGTAGACCACCGGCCCCTCATAGTGCGGCGCAATCTTCACCGCGGTGTGCACGCGGCTGCAGGTGGCGCCGCCGATCAGCAGCGGTATCTTCTTGATGCGGAAGTAGTCGTCACGCTGCATCTCGCCGGCCACGTGCTGCATCTCTTCCAGGCTGGGGGTGATGAGGCCGCTCAGGCCAATGATGTCGGCGCCTTCCACCTTGGCCTTGGCCAGGATGTCCTGGCAGGCCACCATCACGCCCATGTTCACCACTTCGAAGTTGTTGCACTGAAGCACGACGGTGACGATGTTCTTGCCGATGTCGTGCACGTCGCCTTTCACGGTGGCGATGACGATCTTGCCCTTGGGCTTGGCCTCGCCGCCACCTTCGATGAGCAGCTTCTTTTCTTCTTCGATGTAGGGCAGCAGGTGCGCCACGGCGCTCTTCATCACGCGCGCGCTCTTCACCACTTGCGGCAGAAACATCTTGCCCTGGCCGAACAGGTCGCCCACCACGTTCATGCCGGCCATCAATGGGCCTTCGATGACGTGCAGCGGCCGCCCGCCCGTGGCCTGGATGGCCTGCCAGGCTTCTTCGGTGTCGACGGTGATGAATTCGGTGATGCCGTGCACCAGCGCGTGGCTCAGGCGGGTGTTCACGTCGTTTGCGCGCCAGGCCAGCTTCGCGGTGTCGTCCTTGGCCATGCCCTTGGCGTTTTCAGCCACTTCCACCAGGCGTTCGCCAGCGTCGGCGCGGCGGTTCAACACCACATCTTCCACGCGCTCGCGCAGGTCGGCTTCCAGGTCGTCGTACACGCCCACCATGCCGGCGTTGACGATGCCCATGTCCAGCCCGGCCTTGATGGCGTGGTACAGAAAGACGGTGTGGATGGCCTCGCGCACCGGGTCGTTGCCGCGGAAGCTGAAGCTGACGTTGGACACACCGCCCGACACCTTGGCACCCGGCAGGTGCTGCTTGATCCAGCGCGTGGCTTCGATGAAGTCGACCGCGTAGTTGTTGTGCTCTTCGATGCCGGTGGCGATGGCGAAGATGTTGGGGTCGAAGATGATGTCTTCGGGCGCAAAACCCACCTCGTCGACCAGGATGCGGTAGGCGCGCTCGCAGATCTGCGTCTTGCGCACGTAGGTGTCGGCCTGGCCTTTTTCATCAAATGCCATCACCACCGTGGCCGCGCCGTAGCGGCGCACCAGGTTGGCCTGGCGCTTGAACTCGGCCTCACCCTCTTTCAGGCTGATGCTGTTGACGATGCCCTTGCCCTGGATGCACTTCAAGCCGGTTTCGATGACCGACCATTTCGACGAGTCGATCATGATCGGCACGCGTGCGATCTCGGGTTCGCCGGCGATCAGCTTCAGAAAGCGTTCCATGGCCGCGGCGCTGTCCAGCATCGCTTCGTCCATGTTGATGTCAATCACCTGTGCGCCGTTTTCCACCTGCTGTCTGGCCACGGCCAGCGCGTCTTCGAAGCGGCCTTCCAGGATCATCTTGGCGAAGGCGCGGCTGCCGGTGACGTTGGTGCGCTCGCCAATGTTCACGAACAGGCTGCCGCTGGCAATGGACACGGGCTCCAGGCCCGACAGGCGCATGGGGGGAGGGGAAGGGAAATCGGTGGCGGTCGTCTGGCCGGTCATGAAACTGCACCCAGGTCGTCAAGAGGTGGGTGAGCGCCGTTGCCAGGGTCACAGCCAGCAGGCTGCACCATCAACCCCAAGCCTGAGGGCGGCGACGAGTCGCCAAAGCCCTTGCAACGCTCCTTGGGGGGAATCCGAATCTTAGCGGGCGCTGCGCCGACAACCGCCCCCCGGGCCTGTCCACCGGCGCCGGGCTGTGGGTTTTGCACCGATTTGCAGCCTCATGAAGGCGCCGCGCAGCGCTGGCCGGGTCGATGGAGCCACGGTAACTTCGCCCCGCCTGGGTTGTCCATTTCTTGTTATTTTGTTACCGTCGCCGCGTTTTTGTAGCGCCCGGCTCGGGCCCTGCCTGCGGGCACGGCGATAAGCTCGGGCTCGTAACCAGCAGCCACGCAACCGCACGACATGGGCCCCATCACACCACAGCAACCCGCACCGCGTGCGGCTGCCGCCGCCGCCGGCGCTGTGCCGCTCGCTAAGCCTTGGTTGGTGGCCGACATCGGTGGCACCAACGCCCGCTTTGGCTGGGTGGGCCAGACGGGGCAGGTTGACCATGTGCTGTCGTTGCGCGCTGCCGACCATGCCGGCCCGGGCGCCGCGGCAAAGGCTTACCTGGCGCAAGTGCAACAGCGCCTGGGGGCCGATTACGCGCCGCCACTGGCCGCGGCTTTTGCAGTGGCCACGGCCGTGGCCGGCGACGAGGTGAGGTTCACCAACAACCGCGGCTGGGTGTTTTCGCGAAACGCCACCCGGGCTGAACTGGGCCTGCACGAACTGCTGTTGTTGAACGACTTCGAGGCGCTGGCCCTGTCACTCCCCGGCCTGCAGCCGGCACAACTGCGGGTGTGGGGCGGTGCGCAACGGGCCGCAAGCACCAGCGAGGTGTTTGTTCGCCAGGCGCTGGCGGTCATCGGGCCGGGCACCGGCCTGGGCGTGGCCGGCATCGTGCCCACGCCACACGGCTGGGTGGCGGTGCCGGGCGAGGGCGGTCACGTCACGCTGTCGGCAGCCGACGACTTCGAGGCCGAGTTGTTGCGCGCAGTGCGTCAGAACCACCCCCACGTGTCGGCCGAACGGCTGCTGTCGGGCATCGGACTGCCGGTTCTGCACGCGGCCGTTGCCGCGGTGTCGGGCCAGGTGGCGGGCCCGCTGAGTGCTGAGGCCGTGGTGGAACGGGGCCTGGCTGGCGATGACGTGCTGTGTTCGCGCAGCCTTGATGCGTTTTGCAGCTTCCTCGGCAGCTTTGCCGGCAACGTGGCACTGACGCTGGGTGCTCGCGGCGGCGTGTACATCGGCGGCGGCATCGTGCCGCGCCTGGGTGACCGCTTCTTCGCGTCCACCTTTCGGCAGCGGTTCGAAGCCAAGGGCCGCTTCCAGGCCTATCTGCAGGCCATTCCCACGTCGCTGATCTGCGACACGCTGGCCGCCCTGGGTGGTGCTGCGCTGGCGCTGGAGCAACACCGCGCCTGAAAGACTATTTCTAAAAACCTTGTCAACCGTTGGGTCTGCCAATCGTTTTTGTCGTGCTGGCAATCCTTTCAGGTCCTCCAGGACAACAAAGTGGGCGCCCCAGCAATTCCCCCTCACCCATTGCATAGAGAGATCACCATGAACAAGTTCCTGACCGCAATCGTCCTGGCCGCTTTCGCCACCGCCGGCGCCCAAGCCGCTGATGCCAAGCCCGCCGCTGCCCCCGTTGCAGCCGCCGCCGAGAAGGCCGCCCCCGCCAAGAAGGCGATGAAGAAGGCCGGCAAGAAGGCCAAGTCGACCGTCGCCAAGGCTGCCAAGTAATTTCCCCGGGCCCGCACGGGCCCTTGGAAGTGTTGGATGAAAGGGGCGCTTCGGCGCCCTTTTTTCTTGGCGCCTGCGGGCGATACGTGGACCGGTGCTTCAGGGGCCAAGGTCGCGTCTCAGCCCAGAGAAGTGGTGGTACCGCAGGGACGAATTGGCCGTGACAGGTCTGACAATAGGTGCGCTGACGTGCTCTCGGCCCCGGTGTTTGACTGCTGACCATCGCCCATGAAACCTGCCACCCCGAACCCTTCCGTCTCTCGTTGCCCGGCAGCGGCCGCCCATCGGCTGCCTGTGGCCCTGGTCGCCTTTGGCGCGCTGCTGGCCGGCTGCTCGACACAACCCGCAGCCACGGCGCCGCGCGAGGTGTCGGTGGCCAAGGCCACCTGCCAGCCGGCCACCTACCCCGACGAGGCCAAGCGCGCTGGCGCCTCAGGGCAGACCGAGGTGGAGATGGAAGTCAACCCGGAAGGCAAGGTCACGCGCGTGGCCATCGCCAAAAGCAGCGGCAGCACGCCGGGGCATCAAGCGCTGGACGCGCTGGCCTTGAACACCATTTCCAAGTGCACCTTTCCGCCCGCGCCCGGCTTTCTGTCGGGCAGCGGGCGCATGGTCTGGGTCTGGAAGCTGGACAACTGATCCGGACGCCGGGCGCAGCCTTTCAGCGGGCTTCGTTCAGCCGCCGCCGCGTGGCGCGGGCATGCCGGGTCCAGCCCAGCCGCTGCCAGCGGCGCCACATCAGCAAGCCGCGCAGCCATTCGTCGGCGCTGTAGGCCACCCACACGCCCACCAGGCCCAGCCCCAGGTGCACGCCCAGCAGCCAGCTGCCGCCGGCCAGCACCACCAGCATGGAGCCGGCACCCACCACCACCGGGTAGCGCGCATCACCCGCGGCGCGCAAGGCGTTGATGACCACCAGGTTGAAGGTGCGGCCGGGCTCGAGCAACACGGTCCACCACAGCAGCGTGGTGCCCAGCCTGATGATGTCGGCGTCTTGCGTGAACAGGCGCAGCAGCCACGGCCCGGCCAGCGCCGCGGCGCTGGCCACACCCACACTGACCAGCAGCCCACGCGCCAGCGCCTTGCGCACCAGTGCATGGGTCTGGCGCACGCGACCGGCGCCCACCAGCCGGCCCACCAGCAATTCCACCGAAAGCCCGGTGGCCAGCCCGAACAGCAGCACCACCATGACGATCTGCTGCACATAAGCGTGGGTGGCCAGCGCGGCCGCGCCCATCGTGCCCACCGCGGCCATGCTGGCGACGAAGGCCAGCCGGTAGGCGCCGTTTTCAGCCGCCCCGGGCACACCGATGCGCGCCACGTCGGCCAATTCGGCACGCCGCAGGCGCCAGACATCGCCCCACTGCGGGCGCAGTTGCAGGCGCGAACGCCAGAGCAGCAGGTGCAGCAGCAACGCCAGCAAGCGGGCGATGACCAGTGCCAGCGCGTAACCCGGCAGTCCCAGGGCCGGAATCGGGCCCCAGCCCAGCATCAACGGGCCCATCAGCAGCAGGTGCGTCAACTGCATCAGCACCACCACGGCCAGCGTTTCACGGGCGCGCAGGTGGGCGCGCAGCACAGCCGTCATGCTGGCGTTCCAGGTGTCCAGCAACAGCGCGGGCGCCAGGGCCAACAGGAAGGGCGCGGCCAGTGGCGTGATCTCGGCCGGCGCATTCAGCAGGTCCAGCAGCGGATAACGGCCGGCGCCTGCCACCAGCGCCACGCTGGCGCCTATCCAGGTTGAAGCACCCAGCACCGCGCGCGCAACAGCGTCGGCGCGGTCGCGCCGGCCAGCGCCCAGGTTTTGCGCCACCACCACGCCCACGCCCGCGCCCACGACTCGAAAGATGATGAACAACGCGCCAAAGACATGGTGCGCCATCGCGAAAGCCGCGCCACTGTGGTCTGACAACCGGGCCGCGATGGCGGTGCCGACGATGCCCACCGTCATGCCCAGCAACAGTTCGATCAGCAAGGGCCAGGTGAACTGGAACAGGCGCGGCGGGGCGGGCATGGCGTCGAGTATCGATGCCCATTCAGCACGCTCTGCCGCAGGCGCCGACCCCACTGCAAGTTAGGGCTGCCCGCGGGTGCGGTGACGCGGCATCATCGCGGCGCCCTCTCTGCGCTTCTGCAGCGCCGCAGTTGTGCCTCGGTTGCGCCTCGGTTGCGCACAAGTGGCGCTTCGGTGACGCCATACTGACGCGCTCGCTGCGGCTCACCCCTGCCGCCGCTTTGGCGCCCCACGATGAACCGACCCCCCAAGCCCAAACCGGAGATCACCATGGCCCCCACCAAAGCCGCTGCGGCGGTAATGCCCCGCGCGATGTCGCTGCATCTGGGCCTGAACCTCGTCAGCGCCGCGGCCTACGAAGGCTGGGAAGGGCCGTTGGCGGCGTGCGAATTCGACGCCAAGGACATGGCCGCCCTCGCCAAAGCCCAGGGCATGAAAGCCACGGTGCTGCTGACCAGGAAAGCAACCCGTGCCGCGATGCTGGCCGGCATGCGCAGCGCATCACGCACCCTGAAGGCAGGCGACCTGTTCTTTCTGACCTTCTCCGGCCACGGCGGTCAGATCAAGGACAGCAACCGCGACGAGACCGACGGCAAGGACGAGACCTGGTGCCTGTATGACGGGCAGTTGATCGATGACGAGCTGTATTTCGAACTCAGCCGCTTTGCGGCCGGGGTGCGCGTGCTGGTGTTGTCGGACAGCTGCCACAGCGGCACCGTAACCCGCGCGCGCACTTTGCCGCCGCCACCGCCTGGCCAACGCAGCAAGTTGATGCCGGCCGCGGTGGGCCAGCGGGTGTACGCAGCGCACCAGGCCATGTACGACCGCCTGCAGGCCGACGTTGCCCTGCGGGCGGCAGCAGTGCGCAAGGCTGCTGCAGTGGTGGACCCCGATGCTGCGCTGGCCCAGCTGGCCGTTACCGGCCCCAGCGGGCAGGCGCAGGTCTTGGTGGGGCCTTTCAAGCCGGCGGTGTTGCTGATCTCGGGCTGCCAGGACAACCAGACCAGCATGGACGGCGAACACAACGGCGCCTTCACCGAACAGCTGCTGCGCGTGTGGGCCCAGGGCGCGTTTGAAGGCACCTACGCCAGCCTGCATGCGCGGGTGCGGGCGGCGCTGCCGGCCACGCAGAGCCCGAATCTGTTCACGCTGGGCCCGGCCGCGGCTTTCCTGAAGCAGCAGCCGTTCAAGGTGTGAGCACCGGGCTTGGGCCGCGCCCTGGGCCACGGCCGGGCTACCGCAACGTGGCCCGGTTGGGCAGTTCGTCGGGGTTGTTCTGACCGGTAGCCACGGGAAAGTGTTGGGCCAGCATGGCGTCCACGGCCTGCACGGCGGCTGACAGGCCCTGCTCGAATTCGCCGCGCTGGAACGCTTGGCGCATGCCGCCGAGCACGCTGTCCCAGTGCGATTGCGGCGCCACGCGGGCCAGGCCCCGGTCGGCCACGATCTCGATGGCGTGTTCGGCCAGCAGCAGGTAGATCAGCACGCCGTTGTTGTTCTCGGTGTCCCACACCCGCAGCCTGCCGAACATCGTGACGGCCCGTTCGCGCGCCGTGGCGTCGCGCCACAGATAGCTCAACGGAAGGCTGGCCTCCACGCACAGCCGGATCTCGCCGCTGTGGTGGTTTTCGCTGTGCGCCACCTGCGACTCCAGGCGGTCCAGCGCGGCCGGCTTCAGCAGCCGCGCGGCGTCGTGTTCGTCGTGCCAGCGGTGCTTGAGGATGCGGCTCAGTTTGTCCATGGCGTGGTCCGCGTTGTCTGTGCTTCGAGGTGGGTGTGTTGGGGCTTCACAGCGGCCGCAATCATCGTCTTACCAGTCGCCCGAGGCGCCGCCGCCGCCAAAGTCGCCGCCGCCGCCTGACGAAAAACCGCCCCCGCCACCGCCAAACCCGCCGCCACCGCCCCAGCCCCCGATGTGCGGCAGGCTGCGGCCGCGGCCGGCACTGCTGCGCCGCAGCGCCGAGCCGATGCCCAAAATGCCGACGACAAACAGTGCCACCACGCCCGCGCCCACAGCGACCAGCGCGCTGGTCGTGAACACCCAGCCCAGGCCGCCGGCGGCGCTGGCCGTCAACAGCGAACCGAAACGGCGCCCGAACAGGCCGGTCAGCACCGCGCCCAGAATCGGCACGGCCACGAAGAAGAAGATGGCCAGCTCTTCCAGGCCCAGCCCGGTGTCGTTGTCGGCGCCGCTGCCGCCCGTGCGGGCCTGGGGTGCGGGCAGGCCTTCGCCCTTGATGCGGCCCATCAGCTGGTCCACCGCGGCGTTCAGGCCACTGGCGTAGTCGTTGGCGCGGAAGGCCGGGCGGATGGCGCTGTCGATGATCTGCCGTGCCGCCAGGTCGGGAATGGCCCCCTCCAGTGCCTTGGCCACTTCGATGCGCACCTTGCGTTCGTCCTTGGCCACCACCACCAGCACGCCGTCACCCACGGTGCGGCGGCCGATCTTCCAGGTGTCGGCCACGCGCTGGGCGTAGCTGGTGATGTCTTCGGGCGCCGTGGCGGCCAGCACCAGCACCACGATCTGCGGGCCGGCCTGCTGCTCGAAAGCGGCCAGCTTGGCGTCCAGCGCCTGCACCTGGGCGTTGCTGAGCGTGCCCGTGCTGTCCATCACACGGGCCGTCAGCTTGGGCACCGCCAACACGTCCTGCGCCCAGGCCAGCGGGCTTCCCAGCAGGCCCAGCAGCAGCGTGGCTGCCAACAGCAGCCAACCCGTCAGCCAGCGCGCAGCGGCAGGCCGCGCTGACCGTTCACGCTGCAGGGCGCCAGTGAAGGGGCAGCCAGCGGCGGCCGGCTGCGGCAGCAGTGCCATCAGGGCACCAGGCTTACTTGGACGCGGCGGGAGCCGGCTTGGGTGCCGCTGCAGGGGCGGGCTTGTCGAAGTTCACCGTCGGCGGCGCCTTGATGGCGGCCTCGTTGTCGACCGTGAAGCTGGGCTTGACGCCGTAGCCGAAGACCATGGCCGTCAGGTTGGTG
>JAYSXE010000112.1:0-3738 GCA_043717565.1 Burkholderiales bacterium
ACGTACAGCGTGCGCGGGGCACGCTGGCCGCGGCGGGTGACGTCGTCGCGCACCTTGCTGAGTTCGGTGACGAGCTTGATGCGCTGCGCTTCGCCACCCGACAGCGTGGGTGAAGGCTGGCCCAGCGTCAGGTAGCCCAGGCCCACGTCTTTCAGCAACTGCAGCGGGTAGCTGATGCTGGGCATGCTGGCGAAGAAGTCGACCGCTTCGTCCACTTCCATGCGCAGCACGTCGCCGATGCTCTTGCCGCGCCAGGTGACGGCCAGCGTTTCGGGGTTGAAGCGTGCACCGTGGCAGGCGTCGCAGGGCACCTTCACGTCGGGCAGAAAGCTCATCTCGATGGTCTTCATGCCCTGGCCTTCGCAGCCCGGGCAGCGGCCTTCGCCGGTGTTGAAGCTGAAGCGGTTTGAAGCGTAGCCGCGCGCCTTGGCTTCCAGCGTTTCGGTGAACAGCTTGCGGATGCTGTCCCAGAAGCCGATGTAGGTGGCCGGGCAGCTGCGCGGTGTCTTGCCGATGGGCGTCTGGTCCACTTCCAGCACACGGTCGATGGTCTCGAAACCTTCCAGGCCGGTGCAACCGCTCAGCGCGGGGAGGCCGCCGCCGCTGCGGCCGGCAGCGATGGCATCGCGCCCTGCGCGGCTGACCTTCAGCGCCACCACGTTGGCCACGTTGGCCAGCAACACGTCGCGTGCGAAGGTGCTTTTGCCAGAGCCCGACACACCCGTCACCGCCACCAGGCGGTTCAGCGGCAGGCTCACGTCCAGCCGCTGCAGGTTGTGCAGGTGGGCGCCACGCACGGTCAGCCAGTCCTGCACCTCGCCTGGGGCCGGGTCACGGCCCTTCACGGCAGCGGCCACAGGGCGCCGCGCCTGCAGCGGGTGCAGCAAGGGGTGCGCCAGCAGGCGGCCGGTCAGGCTGTCGGCATGCGCCGACACTTCAGCCACCGTGCCTTGCGCCACCAGCCGGCCGCCGCGCTTGCCCGCGCCGGGGCCGATGTCGATGACATGGTCGGCCCTGCGAATGGTGTCTTCGTCGTGTTCCACCACCACCAGCGTGTTGCCGGCGGCGCCCAGCTTGGCCAATGCGGACAGCAGCACGCCGTTGTCGCGCGGGTGCAGGCCGATGGTGGGCTCGTCCAGCACGTAGCACACGCCCTGCAGGTTGCTGCCCAGCTGCGCCGCCAGGCGAATGCGCTGCGCCTCGCCGCCGCTGAGCGTGGGCGCGGCGCGGTCCAGCGTCAGGTAGCCCAGTCCCACGTCGGACAGGAATTCCAGGCGGCTCTTGATTTCCGACACCACGTCGCGCGCGATGTCGGCGTCACGCCCATGCAGTTGCAGCGCCTGCACCCAGGCGCGGGCCTCGAACACCGAAAGACGCGCAATGTCGCTGATGGCGCGGTCTTCAAAAGTCACGCCGCGTGAGGCCTTGTTCAGCCGCGTGCCGTGGCAGTCGGGGCACGGTTCGTCCACCAGGCCTTCGGCTTCGGCTTCTTCGGCCGGGAAGCTTTGTTCGCGGCCCTTGTTGTCTTCGTCCTTGACGGAATCGTCATAAACCTTGCGCTGTTCACGCGTGAGCTTCAGGCCCGTGCCCACGCAGGTGCCACACCAGCCGTGTTTGCTGTTGTAGCTGAACATGCGCGGGTCCAGCTCGGGGTAGCTGGTGCCGCACACGGGGCACGCGCGCTTGGTGGAAAACACCTTCACGTCGCCAATGCCGGCGCCGGTGCCGAAGGTGTCCATCGCTTCGGCCAGGCCGTCCAGCGGGTGCAGCAGATGCAGCACGCCCTTGCCCAGTTCCAGCGTTTTCGACAGCAAGGCCTTCAGCTCAGCTTCGTTCTTGGGGCTGATGACGATGCTGCCCACCGGCAGTTCCAGCGTGTGTTCCTTGAAGCGGTCGATGCGCGGGAAGGGCTTCAGCGGCAAGAACTCGCCGTCCACGCGCAGGTGCGTGTGGCCACGCGCCACGGCCCACTTGGCGAGGTCGGTGTAGACACCCTTTCGGTTGATCACCAGCGGCGCCAACAGGCCCACGTGCTGACCCTTGTGGTCGCGCAGCAGTTGCGCGGCAATGCTCTCGGCGCTTTGCGCCCTCACCGGCGCGCCGTCGTGCACGCAGTGCTGCAGGCCCAGCTTCACCCACAGCAGGCGCAGGAAGTGCCAGACCTCGGTGGTGGTCGCAACCGTGCTCTTGCGGCCGCCGCGGCTCAGGCGCTGTTCGATGGCCACAGTGGGCGGTATGCCGTACACCGCGTCCACTTCAGGCCGGCCCGCTGGCTGCACGATGCTGCGCGCGTAGGCGTTCAAGCTCTCAAGATAGCGCCGCTGGCCTTCATTGAACAGGATGTCAAAAGCCAGCGTGCTCTTGCCCGAACCGCTGACACCTGTGACCACATTGAAGCTGCCGCGCGGGATGTTCACGCTCAGCGACTGCAGGTTGTGTTCACGCGCGTTGACGATGCGGATGTTGTCGTCTTCCGGCGGCCGGTAGGCGCGCGGCTTCGCTTCAGCCGCCAGCAGCGTGCCGGCACCGAGCGCACTTTCGTATTCACGCAGCGCCTGGCCGGTGTGTGACGTGGCATGCGCCTTCACGTCATCGGGCGTGCCCACACACACCACGTGGCCGCCGCCTTCGCCGCCTTCAGGGCCCAGGTCGATGACCCAGTCGCTGGCGCGGATGACGTCCAGGTTGTGCTCGATGACCAGCAGCGAATGCCCGGCCGCCATCAGCTTGCGCAGCGCACGCATCAGCTTGGCGATGTCGTCGAAATGCAGCCCGGTGGTGGGCTCGTCGAACAGGAACAGTGTGCCGCGCTGCTTGCTGTGACCCAACGGGTAGGCAGCCGGTGTCTGGCGCGCTGCACCCGAGGCTGCCGCATCGGCCAGAAAGCCCGCCAGCTTCAGCCGCTGCGCTTCACCGCCGCTGAGCGTGGGCACGGGCTGGCCCAGGCGCACGTAGTCCAGACCAACGTCGATGATGGGTTGCAGGCGCGCCACCACCTCGCGGTCGTTCTGGAACCACTGTGCGGCTTCGGCCACCGTCAGGTCCAGCACGTCGGCGATGCTCAGCTGCATGGGGCCGCGCACCACCTTCACGTCCAGCACCTCGGGGCGGTAGCGGCGGCCGTCGCAGTCGGGGCAACGCAGGTACACATCGCTCAGGAACTGCATCTCCACGTGTTCGAAACCGCTGCCGCCGCAGGTGGGGCAGCGGCCGTCGCCGGCGTTGAAACTGAAGGTGCCGGCGCTGTAGCTTCGTTCACGCGCCAGCGGCGCGTCGGCAAAGATCTTGCGCAGTTCGTCGAAGGCACCCACATAGCTGGCCGGATTGCTGCGTGCGGTTTTGCCGATCGGGCTTTGGTCAACGAACACCGCGTCGGCCAGCAGTTCGGCGCCCAGCAGTTTTTCGTGCGCGCCCGGGGTTTCGGTGGGCTTGCCGAAATGGCGTGCCAGCGCCGGGTACAGCACGTCCTGCACCAGCGTGCTCTTGCCGCTGCCGCTGACGCCGGTGATGCACACCAGGCGCTGCAGCGGCAGTTCGACGTTGACGTTCTGCAGGTTGTGTTCGGTGGCGCCCATCAACACCAGGCGCGGCGTGCTGGCTTCCACCAAGCGTGCAAAGCCCAAGCCCACCTGCTTGCGTGCGCCCAGGTAGGCACCGGTCAGCGTGTCGGCGCTGCGCGCCTCGAAAGGCGTGCCGTCAAAGACGATCTGGCCGCCGCGTTCACCGGGGCCGGGGCCC
>JAYSXE010000113.1:0-8569 GCA_043717565.1 Burkholderiales bacterium
GTGATGCTGTCCATCGCGCTGGCCACCGCGCTGCTGCTGGGCCTGGAGCGGCTGCGCACCGACATCCGCAGCAGCTTCGCCCTGGCCGTCAGCGGCACCGACCTGGTCGTCGGCGCGCGCACGTCGCCGGTGCAGCTGATGCTGTACGCCGTGTTCCACGTCGGCGGCGCCACCCACAACATCCGCATGGACAGTGTGCGTGCCGTCGCCGCGCACCGCGCGGTGGCCTGGGTGGTGCCACTGTCGCTGGGCGATTCGCACCGGGGCCGGCCGGTGCTGGGCACCACGCCCGACTACTTCGAGCGCTTTGCCTATGGCGACCGCCAGCCGCTGGTGCTGGCGCAGGGGCGCGCCTTTGCAGCCACGCTGGACGGCTTGTATGAAGCCGTGGTCGGCGCCGAAGTGGCGCAGGCGCTGGGCTACACGCTGGGCCAGAAGATCACGCTGTCGCACGGCAGCGCCGACCTGCTGGCACCCGAACACGCCGACAAGCCTTTCACGGTGGTCGGCGTGCTGGCGCGCACCGGCACGCCAGTGGACCGCACGGTGCATGTCAGCCTGCAGGCCATCGAGGCCATCCACCTGGACTGGGTTGGCGGCGCGCCTCTGCCCGCGTCTGCGGGCATGAAGATTGCGCCCGAATACGCGCGCAAGTTCGACCTTGAACCCAAGCAGGTGACGGCCGCGCTCGTGGGCCTGAAGAACCGCGTCGCGGTCTTCAACGTGCAGCGTTTCGTGGCCGCCCATGAAGGCGAAGCGCTGCTGGCGGTGCTGCCCGGCGTGGCGCTGGACGAGTTGTGGTCGGTGGTGGGGCCGGGCGAGCAGGCTTTGCTGGTCATCAGCGCGCTGGTGGCGGTGGTGAGCCTGGCGTCGCTGGTGGCGGTGGTGCTGGCGGGCCTGAACGAAAGAAGGCGTGAACTGGCCGTGCTGCGCGCAGTGGGCGCAGGGCCCCGGCACGTGCTGATGCTGCTGGCCGCTGAAGGCGCGCTGGTCACCTGTGCCGGGGCGATGCTGGGCGCGCTGGCTGCGGCCACGGCCGTGCTGTGGGCGGGGCCCTGGGTTCAGCAGCGCTTTGGCATCACCTTGGCCGCCAGTGCCCCCACGCCTGAGCAGTGGATGCTGTGGGCGGCCGTGGTGGCCGCGGGTATGCTTGCCAGCCTGGTGCCGGGGTGGCGTGCCTACCGGCTGTCGTTGGCCGATGGCCTGTCGCCGCGCACCTGAAACCCAGCGCCGTTTGCATGCGCTGGCCGCCCGCTTCTGACGCGTTCACCCAACAGTTAGCCGACCCCATGAGCCCCATCCATCGCCTGGCCCTGCACCTGCTGCCGACCCTCGCCGCCTGCTGTCTGCACACCGGTGCGCACGCGCAGGCCGCACCCGGCGTGCCGCTGATGAAGCCGCCGATTGCGTCTAAGCCGGCGGCGCAGCCGGCCGGCCAGGCGGCCCGCACCATCACCTGGGAGGCCCTGGTGCCGCCCAACTGGGACCCGTTCAAGGACTTCAAGGGCCTGAACTTCCAGGCCCTGGACGACGGCGACCCCAAGGCCAGCGAAATGCTGAAGCAGATGCGCCAGGCCTGGGACAATGCGCCCACCAACCCGGCCATCGTGGGGCAGGTGGTGCGGCTGCCGGGTTTTGTGGTGCCGCTGGAAGACAGCAAGGAAGGCCTGAAGGAATTCCTGCTGGTGCCTTATTTCGGCGCCTGCATCCACAGCCCGCCGCCGCCGGCCAACCAGATCGTTCACGTGCTGCCGAAGACGCCCGCGAAGGGGCTGCGCTCGATGGACACGGTGTGGATCGTGGGCACGGTGTCGACGCTGCGCACCGACTCGTACATGGGCGCTTCCAGCTACCGCATCGAAGCCACCAGCGTGCTGCCCTACGAAGAAAAGCCGAAGTGATGGTGTTGCTGCGGGCAGCGCTGCCGGCCTGGCGCCACGCATGAGTCTGGCAGCCGTTCACAGGGAACCCCGATGACCAAACCCGCTGCGCGCGACCTGGCGCGCACCACCTTTGGCGTGCTGGTCATTGGCGTGCTGCTGGCGGCTTCGCTGTGGATCCTGCGGCCCTTCCTGGGTCCGGCCATCTGGGCCACCATGGTGGTGGTGGCCACCTGGCCGCTGATGCTGCGTGTGCAGGCGCGGCTGTGGGGCCGCCGCTCGCTGGCGGTGTCGGTGATGTCGGCCCTGCTGCTGTTGCTGTTCGTGGTGCCGCTGTCGGTGGCCATCGTCACCATCGTGGGCAATGCCGACCGCATGCTGGAATGGGCCAAGCTGGTCACCACCTACCGCCTGCCCGATGACCCGCCGCTGTGGCTGCAGCAGTGGCCGCTGGTGGGCGGCGTGGTGCAGAAGGCGTGGCAGCAGGCGGCCGAACTGGGCCTGCGCGACATGCTGCCCAAGCTGAGCCCCTACGCCGGCGGCCTGACCAAATGGTTCGTGGCCGAGGTGGGCAATGTGGGCGTGCTGCTGCTGCAGTTTTTGCTGACCGTGGTCATCGCCGCCGTGATGTACAGCACCGGCGAAGAAGGCTCGGCCGTGGTGCGCCGTTTCGCGCGCCGCCTGGGCGGGCCGCGCGGCGTCGAGGCGGTGGAACTGGCCGGCGGCGCCATCCGCGGCGTGGCGCTGGGCGTGGGCATCACGGCCGTGGTGCAGGCTGTGCTGGGTGGCCTGGGCCTGGCCCTGGCGGGGGTGCCTTTTGCGGGTTTGCTGACGGCCGTGATGTTCATGCTGTGCATCGCGCAGGTGGGCCCGGTGCCGGTGCTGCTGGGCGCGGCGGTGTGGACCTTTGCCACTGACCACGCGGGTTGGGGCATCTTCCTCGTCATCTGGGGCACGGTGGTGGGCACGCTGGACAACGTGCTGCGCCCGGCGCTCATCAAGATGGGTGCCGACCTGCCGCTGCTGCTGATTTTTTCAGGCGTCATTGGCGGCATGTTCGCCTTCGGCCTGGTGGGCATCTTCGTTGGCCCGGTGGTGCTGGCCGTGGCCTGGCGGCTGTTGGAAGCCTGGATGGACGATGGCGACGTGCCGCCACGCGGCCCGGAATACCACGACTGAAAACGGCGCTTGCGGCGCCAGGCCGGTCAGTCCGGCGGCTCTTGCAGCACCGCACCGCGCCGGCTTTTGAATTCCAGCCACAGCAGGTACAGTCCGCTGCCCACCACCACCAGCGCGCCGGCCACCACGAAGGCGTCGGGCACCTGGTTGAAGACGAGCCACCCCCACAGCGTCATGTACAGGATCTGCTGGTACAGGAATGGCCCCAGCACGGCCGCCGACGCATAGCGGTGCGCCATGGCCATCAGCAGGTGGCCCACGCCGCCAAACAAGCCGCACAACACCAGCAGGCCCCAGGTCTGCGCTGAAGCCGGCCACTGCCAGTGCAGCAAGGCCACCGGTGCCAGCAGCACCATCGCGCCGGCGGCCGACAGCAGCTGCATGGCCTGCGGCGATTCGGTGGCCGCCATCTTGCGCGTCAGCATGTTGAACAGTGCATACAGGCACACCTGCACCAGCGACAGCAGGATGGCCGGGTGAAAGCCTTGCGTGCCCGGCCGCATCACCAGCAGCACGCCCAGAAAACCCACCACGGTGGCGGCCCAGCGCCGGCTGTCCAGCTTTTCCTTCAGCAGCCAGGCCGACAACAGCGCAATCAGGATGGGCACCGAAAACTGCATCGCGCCCACCTCGGCCAGCTGCAGGTACTGCAGGGCCCAGAAGTTCAGCGCGGTCATGCTGGCCAGCATGGCCGCGCGCAACAGCTGCAGCCGTGGGTTGTGCATGCGCACCAGCTGCAGGCCGTAGCGCGGCGCCAGCAGCAGCGACATCAGCAGCACGTGGGTGACAAAACGCAGCCAGGCCACTTCCACCGCTGGCAGTTCCTGCACCAGCCACTTGGCCGTGGCGTCCAGCAGTGCAAAGCAGAAGGTGGTCAGGCTGACCAGCGCGATGCCGATGCGCCGCGAGCGCGCACCGTCGGCCTTCAGCATGCAGGCGGGCCCTGCAGATTCACAACGCGCCTATCCAGCCGGCGCTGCGCAGCTCGGCTTCGGCCTGCTGCGCGTTGAAAAATTGCACCGCGTTCCAGCCCAGGGCCCGGGCGGCCAGCACGTTGGGGCCGTGGTCGTCCAGGAAAACGAGTTCACCCGCCGGCACACCAAAACGCTGCAAGGCCGCTTCGAAGATGGCGGTTTCGGGCTTGTTGTGGTGCACACGCGCAGAGAAGACGCCGCTTTCAAAGCAGCTGAAGAAGTCGTTCTTCTCCAGGATGCTGGCATAAGGCGCGGGCATGTTCGACAGGTAGTGCAGCGCGTAGCCCGCTGCATGCAGGCGCCTGAGCAACTGCACCGTTTCAGCCATGGGCTGCAGCTCGCGCGGCACCGCGTCAACCACGGTCTGCACGTCGCGCGGGGCCAGCCCGGTGCGCTGGCTGATGCGGGTCACCAGGTCGGGCACGCTGACGGTGCCGCGGTCGAATTCGCCCCAGTCGCCCTTGTAGCTTTGGAAGATCTGCGCCACCCAGTGGCGGGCGCTGCTGTCGTCCACCGCCACGTGTGGCAGTTCGCGTTGCAACATGGTCTCTGGGTGCCAGTTGAAGAGCACGGCCCCGAGGTCGAAGACGATGCGGTGGCGGGGGCGTTCAGAAGCCATGGAGTTCACGCGGGGTGTGCGGCCAGCAGCTTTTGCAGCAGGCCCGCGGTGCTGCCGTCCAGGCCGGCGGTGCTGCCGGCCTGCGGCCCGTCTTGCAGGCGCGGCAGCAGCTGGCTGGCCAGCGCCTTGCCCAGTTCAACACCCCACTGGTCGAAGCTGTTGATGCCCCAGATGGCGCCGCTGGTGAACACGCGGTGCTCGTACAGTGCAATCAAGGCACCCAACGAGCGCGGCGTCAGTTCGTCCAGCACCAGCGTGGTGCTGGGCCGGTTGCCCGGAAAGCTGCGGTGGCGCGCCAGCACGTCGGCGTCGATGCCGGGCGCGGCGGTGGGTGCTTTTTCGCCGCGGGCTTCGTCGGCGGTCTTGCCCAGCATCAGCGCCTGGCTTTGCGCCAGGCAATTGGCCAGCAGTTTCTGGTGCTGCCCGCGCAGGCCGTGCGCGGGTGTCTTCACGGCAATGAATTCCACCGGGATGACGTCGGTGCCCTGGTGCAGCATCTGGAAGTAGGCGTGCTGGCCGTTGGTGCCGGGTTCGCCCCACACCACCGGGCTGGTAGCGAAGGGCAGGGTGCGGCCGTCGCGGTCCACGCATTTGCCGTTGCTTTCCATCTCCAGCTGCTGCAGGTAGGCCGGCAGCCGCCGCAGACCTTCGTGGTAAGGCGCCACGCTGCGGCTGCTGCGGCCGTGGAAGTTGCGCAGCCACACGTCCAGCAGGCCCAGCAGCACGGGCACGTTGCGCGCCAGCGGTGTGTGTGCAAAGTGCTGGTCCATCGCGTGCGCGCCGGCCAGCAAGTCGGCAAAGCCCCGGGCGCCGGTGGCGATGGCAATCGGCAGCCCGATGGCCGACCACAGCGAATAGCGGCCGCCCACCCAGTCCCAGAAGCCGAACGTGGTGCTGATGCCGAAAGCGCCGGCCGCCGCCAGGTTGGTGGTGACGCCGACGAAATGGCGCGCCGTGTCGGTGCCGCCCTGCGCGATGAACCAGTCCCGCGCCGCCTGCGCCTTGGCCATGGTTTCCTGCGTGGTGAAGGTCTTGCTGGCGATGATGAACAGCGTGCGCCGCGCGTCCAGCCGCGCCAGCAGCGGCGCGATGTCGTGGCCGTCAACGTTGCTGACGAAGTGCATGTGCAGCCGCGGGTGGCCATGGGCCTGCAGCGCCTGCACCACCATGCGCGGCCCGAGGTCGCTGCCGCCGATGCCGATGTTCACCACGTCGGTGATACCTTCGTCGGCGCGCACCTGCTCGGCGTAGGCGCCCATCGCGTCCAGCACCGCATGCACCTCAGCGCTGAAAGGGCCGGCGCCGCGTGGTGCCCGCAATGCCGTGTGCAACACGGCGCGGCCTTCGGTGGCGTTTGCCACGTCGCCACGCAGCAGGGCGTCGCGCTGCGCGGGCAAGCCGCATTCCTGTGCCAGCGCCAGCAGGAAGTGCAGCGTCGCGGTGTCGATGTGGTTCTTGCTGATGTCGGCAAAAACCTCGGGCGCCTGGAAGCTGAACGCGGCAAAGCGCTGCGCGTCGCGCGCGAAGGCCTCTCGCAGGTCCAGCTGGCGGCCGTGCGCCTGGTAGTGGCCTTGCAGTGCGACCCAGGCCGGGGTGTCGGTGCAGCGCGGGTGTGCCTGCGCCGTCATGCGCGCTGGCTTTCGATCAACGCGTCGAGCTTGGCCGAATCAGCCGCAAAGGCGCGAATGCCCTCGGCCAGCTTTTCAGTGGCCATGGCGTCTTCGTTCAGCGCCCAGCGGAAAGACTTTTCGGAATGGCGCACCGCCGGCAGGTTCATCGTGCGCGCCTCGGCCGCGTCCAGTGCGCGCGGCACCGGCCCTTCGCTGGCCTGCAGTTTGGCCAGCAGGTCGGGCGCGATGGTCAGCAGGTCGCAGCCGGCCAGCGCCACGATCTGGCCGGTGTTGCGGAAGCTGGCGCCCATCACCTCGGTCTGGATGTGGTGTCGCTTGTAGTGGTTGTAGATGGCGCGCACGCTCTTCACACCGGGGTCGTTGGCGCCGGCGTTGGCGGCTTCGTCCCAGTCTGTGCCGGCGCTCTTCTTGTGCCAGTCGTAGATGCGACCCACGAAGGGGCTGATCAGCTGCACGCCGGCATCGCCGCAGGCCACTGCTTGCGCAAAGGCGAACAGCAGCGTCAGGTTGCAGTGGATGCCTTCGCGTTCCAGCGTTTCGGCGGCGCGGATGCCTTCCCACGTGGCAGCGATCTTGATCAGCACCCGCGCCCGCGGCGTGCCGGCCGCTTCGTAGCGGCTGATGATGCGGCGTGCGCGCGCCAGCGTGGCTTCGGTGTCGAACGACAGGCGGGCGTCCACCTCGGTGCTGACGCGGCCGGGCACCACCTTCAGGATCTCCTGGCCAAAACGCACCAGCACGTGGTCGACGATGCTGTCCAGCGCTTCGCTGCGGTGCTCCTGCACGGCTTCGGCCAGCAGCGGCGCATAGTCGGTCTGCTGCACGGCTTTCAGGATCAGGCTGGGGTTGGTGGTGGCGTCTTGCGGCGTGAACTGCGCCAGTTGCAGGAAGTTGCCGGTGTCGGCCACCACGGTGGTCAGGGTCTTGAGTTGCTGCAGTTGGTTCATGTCCGGTCCTGGGAAATGCTGAGGGTCGCCGGTGGGCGTCGGCCAAGGCACGATTAGAACTTACCCTGATGTGGGTCGCGACCTTGAACTGTGGCGTTTTTTCCTGGCTGGCGCGGTGTGCGGGCGGCCGTTTGAATGGCATCACGGCCGGCTGCGCGCCCAGTAAAGGGCGGGTTGAACCGCCTTCTTCCGGTGCCGGCACCGCCACCGCCTCTGAAAATGCCGCCATCGCCTGCGAAACTTGCAACTGTTGCCGCTGACCCCGCCGCATGACCGCGCAGCTTTCCACCGCATCCGCGCTGATATGGCCCCAGGCCATGCCCCAGCCGCTGCCACGCTTCGTGCTGCTGGCAGTGCTGCTGCATGTCTGGTTGGTGCTGATGCTGGGCAACGCGCCGGGGGGTACGGCCCTGGAGGGCAGGGGCGTGTTCGGCAGCCTGAACATCACCTTGCAGGGCAGCCCCGACGGCCGCAAGCCCGAGGCGGCACCGCCCCCGCTGCCCGCCACGCCTACAGGCGCTGTGGGTGAAGCCGAGCAGCAGCGGCTTGGCGGCGCAGTGCGATCGACGCTGCCAGACCCCGAGGCTTCGACGGGCGCAGCCCGGCTGGGTGACTGGTCGCCCCAGGCAGGCCGCCAGCCTGACGGTTTGCCTGTGGCGCCTGCGGTGCCGGTGGACCCGTCTGTGCCGGAACCCGCGGCGGCGGTGGCTGCGGCTGTGGCTGCAGCGCCATCACCTTCACCTGCACCTGCACCGGCGCCGGCACCGGCACCCACACCGAGACCGACACCAGCCCCTGCCCTGGCGCCACCTGCACCCTTGACCCCACCCGCCCCCAGCCCACCAGAGCCCACGCCAGTGCGCGCGCTGCCGGAAGCGCCCACCGTGCCTGCCACCGCGCCGCCGCTTGTGCCCACCGCCTTTGCGCAGCAAGAGCTTCCACCACTGCCGACCCGAGCAACGCCCGGCCCTGCACTGGCAGCGCCGGAGCCTGCGTTGGCGGTCATGGCTTCGCCGCGGGCTTTGCCTGCTGTGGCGGCCGCTGACAGTGCGCTGGCGCGCACCGCGTCGGCCGCGGCCGCCACGGTGCCCACCTTGCCCGCGGTGCCGGCCCCTGCAGCGGCCGCGCCGCTGAAACAGGTGACCGCGCAGCCATTGGCCGCACCGGCGGCACCCCAGACGGCCCTGCGCGCCACCGCCGCCGGGCCGGTGGCCGACAGCCCCGTGCTGGCCCCGGTGCCGCGACCCACGGCCACGCTGCCGCCCGCCAGCGCCGAAAAGCAGTTGGCGCCGCGCCTGCCGCCCGAGCGGCCGGGCGCCGTGGCGGCCCTGCCAGAAAC
>JAYSXE010000114.1:0-23378 GCA_043717565.1 Burkholderiales bacterium
CATCGCGGCCATCCAGGGGGCCAAGCGCACGGCAGACCTGATACCGCTGTGCCACCCCTTGCCCATCACCCGCGTAACGGTGGACTTCGACATCGACGCCACCGCCTACGAGGTGCGCTGCACCGCGCAGGTTGAAACCTTGGGTCGCACCGGCGTGGAGATGGAAGCCCTGATGGCCGTGCAGGTGGGCCTGTTGACCGTATACGACATGTGCAAGGCCGCCGACCGTGGCATGGTGATGCACAGCATCCGTGTGCTGGAAAAGCGCGGTGGCAAGTCGGGTGAGTGGCACGCGCCGCTGGGCGATTGAATTCACGGGTTGCGGGCTGACAGACGCGCAGCGCCGCAAGGTCCCGGCGCGCGGGCCGCATCAGCCTTCAGCGCGCCGTTTTCAGGAACTGGCGCCAGTCCATTGGCAGCGCAGGCGACTCACAGGCGAAGTTGGACGTGAAGGGGGTTGCTGCGGCACTTCCGGCGCCTTTCACACTTCCGGCTGCTGCAGCGCCCAGCGGACGCGCTGCTGCTGGGCAGTCTGCGAAAAAGTCCTTCGCGTCGTGCTTGCGGAATTCCCGCAGGCGCGCCGCCAGGTAGCGGGCCTTGTCTACGTCGCCCTGCGCCGCCAGCGCCCGAGCCCAGGCCATCATCAAGCGGGTGTCCAGCAGGTAATGGCTGGCGCGGTCAAAGGCCGGATCGACCCGCGGTGCCGGCTCGCCCGAAGTGACCGCTGCATAGTCGCCATGGTGGCCGAACAACAGGCTGCGCTGCCCGCGTGCGATGCGCTCAGTCAACGGGCCCGGCGCTGAGGCGTAGTAGATGACGACGACGCGGCGATAGTCGGCCACAGCAGCCACCGCGCCCAGCGCCTGCAGCCCGCCAGCGGCGGCCAGCACCCAGCCCATCGGCCGGCGGCTGCTGGCCGGCGCCGGCGATTGCGGCGCTGACGCATCGCCGCGCAAAGCTGCATTGCTGGCGGCCAGGCCGAAGCCCAGCGCCCAGCCCGCCGGCAACAAGAAGTAGGCGTACCACAGCGGATATTCCAGCAGGCTGTGCAGCCCGATCATCACCACCACCATCAGCGCACAGCGCTGCGCGGCGCCCTGCGTGGTGTCGCTGCTGCGCCAGGCGCGCATCCAGCCACGCCCCACCGCCCACAGCAACAGCGCCAGCACCAAGGCCGCCAGCGGCAGGCCCAGCTCCGCCGCCAGGTGCAATGGCAGGTTGTGGCTGTGGTCGAAGAAGGCCACCGGCCGGCCTGGGAACGGCGTCAGCGTCCAGGCCAGGTTGAAGTTGCCGAAGCCCACGCCGAAAAAGGGCTGCTGCTGGATCAACGCCCAGGTGTTGGCCCAGATGCCGAAACGCGAACCCGAGAGGTCGGTTTCGGCCAGCCGCTGCTCACCGCCAAAGGCCGCCTGCGTCAGGGTCGCCCATTGCGACAGGCCCCACCAGGCCAGGCCATACATCACTGGGGTGGCCAGCAACAGCCACCGGGCCTGCCGCGGCAGCCTGCGGTCCAGCAGTCCCCACAGCGCCAGCAGGGCAACGCTGACGCCGCCGGTGCGTGACGCGCTGAGCACCACGCCAAAAACGAAGGTGGCCAGCAAGGCCGCAGCCCAGGTCCAGGCCAGTTTGCGCAACAACAGCAGGCCCACCACCGCCAGGGTGGCCCAGATCAGCAGGCTGCTCAGGTGGTTGGGTTGGCGCAGATTACCGATGGCACGGCCGGGAATGCTGGTGCTGCCGATCAGGTGGCCGTCGGCCAGACCCGGCGCAAACACCTGCACCCCGGCCACCACCATGTTCAGCAGTCCGGCTCCCGCCCATGCCCAGCAGAACAGCGCAAACATCGATTGCGGATCGGCACGCTCGCCGGCGGCTGCGCCAGAAAGCAGCAGCAAGGCGCAGCCGCCCAGCAGCCCCATCGCAGACAGTGCCAGGCTGGCCGGCAAGCCCTGGCCCGCCCAGGACCAGCAAACGGCCCCAGCGAGCGCTGCCAAGGCCCACAACGGTGCCGACAACCAGCGCCCGGGCCAGCGCCCAGAAGCGGCGCTCACCGCCACAAAGGCGCCCCATGAAGCACAGGCCAATGCCTGGTTCAGAAAGGTGGGTGACGGTGCAACGTTGTAGACCAGCAGCGACGGCGCCGCCGCTGCAGCCAGGGCCACCGCCAGTTGTACGGATAAAGGAATGCGCGTTGACATGGGGAAGGCCGCGATGCTAACCATGCGCTGTCTCTGGCAGCCCGGCGCCCCAAAAAAGCGTGCGGCGCCCGAAGGCGCCGCAGCGGATCAAGTCAGGCCGGTGGAATCACCCGCCTGGCGGTCAGCCTTTGCAGGAGCCGGGCAAGAACTTCAAGGCCATGGGGTTGGTCGCTGCCGGCCCGCATCGCCATGAAGCGATCGCCTTTCCGCCGTCCGTGGTGCCGACCAAGGCCGTGGTGCCGGTCTGGATCGGTGTCAGCGAGATGCTATTGGTGGTGGCTGTCACACCGCCGCCCAGGCTCGTCTGGTTGCCGACGATCGTGATGACACCGTTGGCACTGACCGTTCCGGATACAACGTACTTGGTCGTCCCGATGGTGCACGCCGTGGGCAGCGTTGCCGCCACGTCGACCTGACTGGCAGACTGGACAACTTCACTGATCGAGCTGCGGCATCCAGAGGCAGCGAGAACCATCTCTGACACCTTGCTCTTGACCGTGTAGTCCTGATAGGCCGGTAGCGCAACCGCGGCGAGGATGCCGATGATGGCCACAACGATCATCAGTTCGATGAGGGTGAAACCGTGCTGCAAACGCTTCATGGAACAAATCTCCGGGCTGGGGCTGGGGTCACGTGCGTGAATCCAGGATGCAGCCTCCGTGCCAGCCCGTCTTGACCCCAGAGTGGGCAATTGTTCACAACTGGCTGGGCCCAATCTTGTCAGTTGCTGCGCCACGTGACGCAGCGTGTCACTCTCGTGCGCATACCGTCGCTTGCTGGTCGGTACGCGCAAGCTGCGCGGCGGCTTGTCGGGTCTGAAGCCGCTACGGCTCTGACCTGTTGACAGCAGTGGGGGCAGAACGAAAAGCGGCGCCCGAAGGCGCCGCTCATGGTGGGCCTGAAGTCTGTTCAGGCCAGCCGGGTCAGGCAGTCATCAGCCCTTGCAAGAACCTGGCAGGAACTTCAGGGCCAAGGGGTTGGTCGCCGCCGGGCCGCACTTCCAGGAGGCAATCGACTTGCCGCCGTCCGTGGTACCCACCAACGCGGTCGTACCGGTCTGAATCGGTGTCAATGCGATGGAATTCGTCGTTGCCGTCACACCGCCACCCAGGGCCGTCTCGGCGCCCACGATGGTGATCACGCCGTTGGCGCTGACCGTGCCCGACGCCACATATTTGGTCGGCGAGAAGGTGCAAACGCCGGGAAGCGTGGCCGAAACGTCAACCTGGCTGGCCGACTGCACGGTTTCGGTGATGGTGGTACGGCACGAAGATGCCGCGAGAACCATTTCCGACACCTTGGCCTTGACGGTGTAGTCCTGGTAAGCGGGCAGCGCGACGGCGGCCAGAATACCGATGATGGCCACGACGATCATCAGTTCGATGAGGGTAAAACCTTGTTGTACGCGCTTCATGATGTGGTCTCCAGAACGAGGGGGTGAGGGGCAGGCGACGGGAACAACCTGATTGCATGCAGGGCCTGTGCCAGCCCCAAAACCCCAAGTTGAGGGTGTTTTGAGGCACTTTTCCGCCCTCTTGTGTCACTCGGCGTGGCGCGGGCCTTCGTGCTTGGTCCCTAACTGACAAAAATGGTCAACAGGTGCCTGCGCGGCGGCGGGCTGTGCGGCAGGGGGTCTGCCTGCGAACGGTCAAACGCCCAGCGTCATCACCTGACCGGAGACCAGCGCACTGATGCGGTGCGGGCTGTCCAGGGCCGCGATTTCCGTCATCACGGCGTCCACCTCACCCGGCTTGATGTGCGTGATGTAGACGTCGGTGGGCCGCGCCAGGTGCTGCAGTTCGGCCTGCAGCCGCAGGGGGCACAGATGTTTGCTGACCCGGGCCAGTTCCAGCTCATCGTCGCGGAAGGCGGTCTCGATCACCAGCGCGGTCAGGTTCATTTCCGCCAGCCGCGACCACAGCGCGGGGTTGGGCCCGGTGTCGCCAGTGAAGGCCCAGATGGCCGTGCCCGAGGAGGCGGCATAGCCCACGGCGGGCACCGTGTGGCTGGCCGGCAGCACTTCCAGCCATCGGCGGCCCACAGCCACGCGCTGTCCCACTTCCACGGTCGAAAAACGCAGCACCGGGCGTTCTGCGTCAGGCAGTCGGGTGAAGTCGGGCCAGATGACGCCATTGAACACGTGCGCCTTCAGGGCACAAATGGTCTCGGCCAGTGCGTGGACCACGATGGGCGGTTGTTGCCGCGCCATGCGCCGCCGTGTCACGCTGTCGGCCAGCAGGCCGATGGACACGATGTGGTCCAGGTGCGAGTGGGTGACAAAGATGTGTTCGATGCGCGCCAGTTCGTCCAGCGACAAGTCGCCAACGCCGGTGCCCGCATCGATCAGCACGTCGTCATCGATCAGGAAGGCGGTGGTTCGGCTGCCCGAGGCAATCGAGCCTGAACAACCGAGAACTCGGATCTGCATGGATGGGGTTCGCCTGGGCACAGGTCGCAAGGGCTGCAACCGGGGGTACCGATGCTGAGCCTGGCTTGCGCCCGACGCAAGCTTCAGGGCAGTGAAAGCGCGTCAGTTTGGCACGCTGGAATGCAACAAGCGCGGCAGGCGTGAAGGCTTTCACGGGGGCTGGGCCTTCGACCCTCAAGTGGGCGCCGCGCGCCGCTGGCGGCAAAAACCGGAAATCGAAGCGCTGAATTTTCGATGCCGGGGAACACCCCCCTATTCCAGGGGGTCTTCAGCGACAGATGAACTGCATCTGTGTGCCGGCCAGCTCAATCACGTCGCCGTTGCGCAAGGGGGCCGAGTCACCGGCCAGCGGCATGCCATTGATGCTGGGCCGGTTGGCCCCTTCAACGTGAGAAAAGGCAAAACCGCCGGGGCGCCGGGTGATCGAAGCCACCTGCACGCCGGGTTTGCCGACCGTGGTGACCACCTTCGTCAGTGTCACTTCGCGGCCGGCCGCCGCGCCATTCAGCACCTTGATCGACGCCGACTGCATCGGGGCCTCGGCCGCCGCCATGTTGGCACCGGACATCGCGGCCTGTGCTGCGGCTGCGCCCGACGGGCGCATGATCATGGTCTTCTCGTAGTCGCCGCTCTCGTCCAGCAGATACTTGATCTTGTACTTGCCGATCTCGACCGTGTCGTTGTGGGTGAGCAGCTGCTTCTTGACGGCCTTGCCGTTGATGTAGGTGCCGTTGGTGCTGTTCAGGTCTTCGATGAAGACGTCGCCGCCCACCATCTGCAGCACCGCGTGCTCGCCGCTCACGGCCAGGTTGTCGATCACGATGTCGTTGTAAGGGCGACGACCCAGTGTCGTCTTGTCCTTGGTGATCTGGACTTCCTTGATCACCACACCGTCGAGCGAAACCACCAGCTTGCCCATGCCAACCCTCTATTCAGGCCGCTGCGCAAAAACAGCCGACCACATCCTTGTTCTCGGCCTGACGCACCCAGCAAAAGCGGCGCGGGCAGAACCCGTTTTTAACGCTTGAATGGCCACCAAGAGCGCGACGATACCCCGCCCGCACCCCCGGCGCGCACCAGAATGACAGAGATATTATCCTTTCCGCCTGCGTCGTTGGCGGCCGCTATCAGCGACTGACAAACGGTCTGCAGCGGCTCTTCGCTCGTCATCAAGGCGGCGATCGCGGTGTCGTCCAGCATGTCGGAAAGACCGTCAGAACACAGCAGGAACAGGTCGCCCGGCTGCGCTTCGTGGGCATGGGTTTCCAGCAAGACGGTGTCTTCCACGCCAACGGCGCGTGTCACCAGGTTCTTGTTGGCCGAGAACGCGGCTTGCTCCGTCGTGATCAGGCCCGCGTCGATCTGCTCTTGCAGCAAAGAATGGTCGCGTGTGATCTGCTGCAGCCGCCCGGCGCGCAGCCGGTAACAGCGCGAGTCGCCCACGTGGCCCAGGATGACGCGGTCGTCGCGGAAGACGGCCAGCACAAGCGTAGTGCCCATGCCGGCGTACTGCGCATTGACGTTGGCAGCGTTGAAGATCGCCCGGTTCGCGTTGTCCACGCAGATGTCCATCGCCCTTTTGACTTCGGCATCGCTGGCCTGCATGCTGGCTTCGCGCAGCCAACGGCCCAACTCGGTCAGGATGAAGCCGGTGGCCATGTTGCTGGCCACTTCGCCAGCGTTGTAACCGCCCATGCCGTCGGCCAACACCACAAGACCGGCCAGCTCGTCGGTGGCCACCGAATCTTCGTTGTTGCTGCGGGCACGCCCCGGATCCACGGTGGCGTGCAGCTCGTAGGTCATCGGCACGGGTCAGAGTCTGCAGTGCAGGTTGGTGTGGGGGTGCCGATTGTGCAACGGAAAAACCGTGGCTTCACCTCCCCTGCAAGGTCTTGCAGGGGGCTGGGCATTCAGTCGCAGGAGGTGAGGGCGGGGGGTGGAATCTGCAAAGTCACCTGTGCCAGCGCATCGGCCACCCAGTCGCCGTGTGCCGGGCGGTCCACAGGTGACCGGGCCAGCAGCTTGGCCATCAACGCGGCCAGCGCCGGTGGCAGGTCGGGCCGCGCAAGGCCGAGGTCGGGCGCGGGCCCTTCGGCCACCTGACGCAGCAATTCACCCATGCTCTGGCCGGCGAAGGCCGGCTTCCCGGTCAGCAGTTCGAACAAGGTCACGCCCAGCGCATAGAAATCGGTTTGCGCCGTGGGGATGTTGCCGGCCAGCTGTTCAGGCGCCATGTAGGCTGGCGAGCCCAGCAGCATGCCCGTGGCGGTGTTCATGGCGTCGGCCAAGCGTGCGAGTCCGAAGTCAGTGAGTTTGACGGTGTTCGTGGGCCAGTCGACCAACACGTTGGCAGGTTTGACGTCGCGGTGCACGACGCCGCAGCGGTGGGCGTGAGCCAGGGCGCGAGCGACCCGCTGACAGATCTGCAGCACCAGGCTCTCAGGCAACAGCCGAGGCGGGCGTGTGTACCGACCGAGATCTCCACCGGGCACGGGCTCCATCGCCAGCCAGGCCAACCCGGCGTCGATGCCTGCGCCGTACACCGCCACCACATCGGGGTGACGCAATGCGCGCGCTGCGGCTGCAGTATCGAGAAAGGACTTTTCCGCCAGGGCGGCAGACCCGCCCTTGGGCAATGCCATGAGTTTGAGTGCGACCACTTTGGTGGTCCCTGACGGACAGGCCAGATAGACCTTGCCATGCGTTCCAGTGCCCAGCAGCCGGAGCAGCTTGTGGCCGGCAACGACGGTGCCGGTCTCGGCTTCAAGGGCCTGGCTCATGGGCGCGTCTTCACAGTTTGCTGCTTGCGCTGGGCAGCTTGCCCATCACCGTGTGCATGCGAACGCGCGGTGCAGGCATGATCTGCGGTGCGGCCCGGCGCGGGCTGGGTCAGCCCACCTCGGCCTCTGCCGGGACCCTGTTGCGCTTGAACCAGATGCCGGCTGCCAGCACCAGCAGTGCACCGGCGAGGCCGGCAGCGTATCGCACCATGGCTATGGGTTGGGCCAGGGCGCCAGGCTTCGCGGGAGGCTCCGTCGGGAGGTAGGGCAGCATTGCGATGTCCGACACCGCCATCGTGCCAGCGATCCATCCCAGCAGCATCGCGCCGATGGTGATGATCATCGGGAAGCGGTCCATCAGCTTGATGACGATCTGGCTGCCCCACACGATGATCGGAATGGACACCAGCAGGCCAAAGATGACCAATGGCATCTTGTGGTCGCCACCGGCGCCTTCTGCTGCGCCAGCAATCGCGATCACGTTGTCAACGCTCATCACCAGATCCGCCACGATCACAGTCTTGACTGCAGCCCAGAGCTTGTCGGATGCCCGTATGTCGCCATGGCCCTCGTCGTCGGGAGCCAGCAGCTTGACGCCAATCCACACCAGCAGCACTGCACCCACGAGCTTGAGGTACGGAATTGCCAGCAGCGAGAGCGCAAAGAAGATCAGGATCACGCGCAACACGATGGCGCCCACGGTGCCCCAGAGAATGCCCTGCGTGCGTGTTGCAGGGGGCAGCTTGCGACATGCCAGAGCAATGACCACTGCATTGTCGCCACCGAGCAGGATGTCGATCATGATGATCTGGCCGACAGCGATCCAGAAGTCGGCGTGCATGAACTGTTCCATCGTGGCTTCTTGTAGGTTGCAGGCGGGTCAGACGGGCTCGAAAAAGTGCAGTGTTGCCCTGGGGCAGCGCATTGTGGCAACTACAGAGGGCCGGCCCTCTTGAGCGCGGTCAAGTTCCAAGAAAGAGGGCCACAGCAGCAGCCCGGTGGACAGGCGCGGCGCTGTGGCCCCGTTTTGTGGGCGGCGCGGCAGGTGGGCGGAGAGGCAGGGGCCCTGGGACCAGGCCTTACAGCAAAGCCTTGAGCAACCGCGCCATTTCCGACGGGTTGCGCGTGACCGTGAAGCCGCACGCTTCCATGATCTCCAGTTTGGCGTCGGCGGTGTCGGCGCCGCCGCTGATCAACGCACCGGCGTGGCCCATGCGCTTGCCGGCCGGGGCCGTGACGCCGGCGATGAAGCCAACGATGGGCTTCTTCATGTTGGCCTTGCACCACTGGGCGGCTTCGGCTTCGTCAGGGCCGCCGATTTCGCCGATCATGATGACGGCGTCGGTGTCGGGGTCGTCATTGAACAGGCGCATCACGTCGATGTGCTTCAGGCCGTTGATGGGGTCGCCGCCAATGCCGACTGCGCTGCTCTGGCCGAGACCGATTTCTGTAAGTTGCGCCACCGCCTCGTAGGTCAAAGTGCCCGAACGCGACACCACGCCAATGCGGCCCTTGCGGTGGATGTGCCCCGGCATGATGCCGATCTTGATTTCCTCGGGCGTGATCAGGCCCGGGCAGTTGGGGCCGAGCATCAACGTCTTCTTGCCGCCCTGCGCCTCTTTCAGTTTCATCCGGTTGCGCACTTCCAGCATGTCCTTGACGGGGATGCCTTCGGTGATGCAGATGGCCAGGTCCAGGTCGGCTTCAACGGCTTCCCAGATCGCGGCCGCCGCGCCGGCCGGCGGCACGTAGATCACGCTGACGGTGGCGCCCGTGGCGGCCTTGGCTTCCTTGACGCTGGCATGGATGGGAATGCCTTCGAAGGTTTCGCCGGCCTTTTTGGGATTGACGCCCGCCACAAAGCAGTTCTTGCCGTTGGCATAGCCCTGGCAGCCCTTCGTGTGGAACTGGCCGGTCTTGCCCGTGATGCCTTGGGTGATGACTTTGGTGTCTTTGTTGATCAGGATGCTCATGGGGTCGTCCTTATTTCACCGCAGCGACGATCTTGGTCGCGGCTTCGGCCATGGTGTCTGCGCTGATGATGGGCAGGCCGGATTCATTGAGCATCTTCTTGCCCAGGTCTTCGTTGGTGCCCTTCATGCGGACCACCAGCGGCACGCTCAGGTTCACGGCCTTGCAGGCGGCGATCACGCCTTCGGCGATGGTGTCGCACTTCATGATCCCGCCGAAGATGTTGACCAGGATGCCCTTGACGTTCTTGTTCTTGAGCATGATCTTGAAGGCTTCGGTGACCTTCTCAGCGGTCGCACCGCCGCCCACGTCCAGGAAGTTGGCCGGCTCGCCGCCGAACAGCTTGATGGTGTCCATCGTGGCCATGGCCAGGCCGGCGCCGTTGACCAGGCAGCCGATGTTGCCGTCCAGGCTGATGTAGCTGAGGTCGAACTTGCTGGCCTCCACTTCGGCCGGGTCTTCTTCGTCGAGGTCGCGGTAGGCCACGATCTCGGGGTGGCGGAACAGCGCGTTGCTGTCGAAGTTGAACTTTGCGTCCAGCGCCTTGATGTTGCCGTTGCCTTCCAGGATCAGCGGGTTGATCTCGGCCAGGCTGGCGTCGGTGGCCATGTAGCACGTGTACAGCTTCTGCAGCACGTCGCGGCCCGCAGCGCAGGACTGCGACGGAATGCCGATCCCCTCGACCAGCGTCTGCGCCTGTTCCTCGGTCAGGCCCACCAGGGGATCGATGAAAACCTTGAGGATCTTCTCCGGGTGGTTGTGGGCCACCTCTTCGATGTCCATGCCGCCTTCGGAGCTGGCCATCATGGCCACCTTCTGCGTGGCGCGGTCGGTGAGCGCTGCGACGTAATACTCTTTCTTGATGTCGGCGCCTTCCTCGACCAGCAGGCGACGCACCTTCTGGCCCTCGGGGCCGGTCTGGTGCGTCTTGAGTTGCATGCCCAGGATCTGTTCGGCCAAGGTGGTCACCTCGGCCTGGCTGCGCGCCAGCTTCACGCCGCCGCCCTTGCCGCGGCCGCCGGCGTGGATCTGTGCCTTCACCACCCACACCGCACCCCCCAGCTTCTGGGCGGCCTCTTGCGCTTCGCGCACGTTGAAGGCGGCGTAGCCGCGTGGCACTGGCACGCCGTGGGCGCGCAACAGCTCCTTGGCTTGGTACTCGTGGATCTTCATGAGGTTTCCTTGCTCGCTCGGGGGACAGGGTGGGGCCGCAGCGCCGGCCGGCCGGCTGGGCCGTGGCAGGTGAACTGCTGCAGGGCGCCAGACCGCAGGGCCATGGCGTGAGGTGACGGCTTGGCGTGAAGGGTCATTGTGGTGGGCGTTCAGGGCTGACCCCTGGCCCGCGGGCAGGCAAAGCCCGGAAGGCGGCTGTACCTGTTGGGCCGCGAATTTAGCATGCTGCTGTGCAGCACCAGCTTACAAACTGACCGTTGTTCAGCCGGCTGTAGCCGCGTTCAATCGGGCTCGGGTGCGCCGCGCACGACGCGGCGGATGACTTCGCCATCAAAGCCGCGGCCGGCAAGGAAACGCATCTGCCGGGCCCTTTCGGCGTTGTCTGCTGCCGGTTCGCCGTAACGGCGCTGCCAGATGTCGCGGGCTCGCTGGAGTTCGGTGTCGCGGGCGCCGCTGACCGCGGCTTCCACCAGCTCGACCGCAAGGCCCTTGGCTTTCAACGCCTGCTTCAGGCGATGGGTGCCGTAACGCCGGCTCTGGGCGCGGGCTACAGTTTCGGCGGTGCGCGCGTCGCTCTGGAACCCAGCCTGGGTCAGTTCGTCGAGCACGCGCTGGACTTCTGATTCGATGGACAGCAGCGCCTCTGCGTCACCTGTGTCGGCATCCGCGCCCATGCTGGGCCTGGAGGTCAGGGGCCCGCTACGGCCGCGCGACCGTGCCCCGGCATGCTGCTCGCTGGCAGACGCCGCTAATGCCAGCTTTCGCTGGCGTTCAGCGGCGTAGCGGGTGAGCTTGTTTTCCAACTCGGCGCGCGAATGCTCGCGCTGCGTCAGCCATTGCAGGGCCTTGCCCTTCAGCGACGGTGCGCCAAAACCCATACCGGGCTCGAACGAAAGCGCTGCGGTGCTGGCCCCGGGGCCCGGTCAGTCTTGCGCTTCGCCGGCGGCCTGCAGGGGGATGCCCATGCCTTCACGCACCTTGTTTTCAATTTCGCGCGCGACTTCGGGGTTCTCGCGCAGGAATTCCCGTGCGTTGTCCTTGCCTTGCCCGATTTTCTCGCCGTTGTAGGCGTACCAGGCACCGCTCTTTTCCAGCACCCGGGCCGTGACGCCCATGTCGATGATCTCGCCTTCACGGCTGATGCCTTCGCCGTACAGGATGTCGAATTCGGCGGTCTTGAAAGGCGGGCTGACCTTGTTCTTGACGACCTTCACCTTGGTCTCGCTGCCGATGATCTCTTCGCCCCTCTTGATGTTGCCGGTGCGGCGGATGTCCAGTCGCACAGAGGCGTAGAACTTCAGCGCATTGCCGCCGGTGGTGGTTTCGGGGTTGCCGAACATCACACCGATCTTCATGCGGATCTGGTTGATGAAGATGACCATGGTGTTGGTCTTCTTGATCGTGCCGGTGAGCTTGCGCAGCGCCTGGCTCATCAGCCGCGCCTGCAGGCCGGGCAGGCTGTCGCCCATTTCGCCTTCCAGTTCGGCCTTGGGCGTGAGTGCAGCCACCGAGTCGATGACGATGAGGTCGATGGAGCCCGATCGCACCAGCGCGTCAACGATTTCCAGGGCCTGTTCGCCGGTGTCGGGCTGGCTGATCAAAAGCTCTTGCAGGTTGACCCCCAGCTTCTGCGCGTACTGGATGTCCAGCGCGTGTTCGGCGTCGATGAAGGCGGCGGTGCCGCCGATCTTCTGCATCTCGGCGATGACCTGCAATGTGAGCGTGGTCTTGCCCGACGATTCCGGGCCGTAGATTTCAACCACCCGTCCGCGGGGCAGGCCACCCACGCCCAGGGCGATGTCCAGCCCCAGCGAGCCGGTAGACACCACCTGGATGTCTTCAATGACTTCGCCCTCGCCAAGGCGCATGATCGAGCCCTTGCCGAACTGTTTTTCAATCTGCGCCAGCGCGGCCTGCAGTGCCTTGGCTTTTTCGGTGTTCAGTGCTTTGACGGGGGCATCCATGGGCTTCTCCTGTGTTGACTCGATTATGCGACATAAGCTGGATATGCGTACAGTCCTTTTGGGGTAACTCCTTGGGGGTGGTTCAAACGGGTGCGTGTCCAATGCACCGTCAGGCGCAGGGTCTTTGATCGGGCCGCTACGGCGCTTCAGGGACTGCAGGGCGCCTCGACGGCGGCCAGATTCATGACCCCAGAGGAGACGAACGCATGCGGATACTTGTTGCAGAAGATGACCAGGTGCTGGCAGATGGGTTGCTTCGTTCGCTGCGCGCTTCGGGCTACGCGGTCGACCAGGTGGGCACCGGCACCGAGGCCGACGCGGCGCTGTCGGCGCACGAATTTGATTTGGTGATCCTGGACCTGGGCTTACCCAAGATGCACGGCTTTGACGTGCTGCGCAAGTTGCGTGGGCGCGGGGTCAGCGTGCCGGTGCTCATCCTGACGGCTGCCGACAGTGTGGAGCAGCGCGTGAAGGGCCTCGACCTGGGCGCCGACGACTACATGGCCAAACCCTTTTCGCTGCAGGAACTGGAAGCACGGGTTCGGGCGTTGACGCGGCGCGGGCTGGGTACCGCTTCCAACTTGCTGAAGCACGGGCCGCTGACCTTCGACGCCACCGGCCGCGTGGCCTACCTCAACGACCAGATGGTGGAGTTGTCGGCGCGTGAACTGAGCCTTCTTGAAGTGTTGCTGCAGCGCTCGGGCCGCCTGGTCAGCAAGGACCAGCTGGTCGAGCGGCTGTGCGAGTGGGGTGAAGAGGTCAGCAACAATGCGATCGAGGTTTACATCCACCGATTACGCAAGAAGATTGAACAAGGACCTGTTCGCATCGCCACCGTTCGCGGCCTGGGCTACTGCCTCGAAAAAATCGCGGCCTGAAGACCCGCGGGTGCGGCCCGCGGGTAGCGTGCATCCAGCAGCGCCATGGTGAAGGCGCTGAAGCCGGTGGAAACCGCGCCGCAGAGCACCCGTATCCAGCGCTCGCTGTTCGGGGAGATCCTGGACTGGATGCTGGCGCCGCTGCTGGTGCTGTGGCCCATGAGCCTGGGCCTGACCTGGGTGGTGGCGCAGGCCATTGCCAACGGCCCTTTCGACCGCGAGCTGGCTGACGTGGCTTTGTCGCTGGCCCGCCAGGCGGCGTCGCTGGAGGCGCGCGGCCTGGCCGACAGTGTGGCCGGCCGCCAGGAGATGCAGCGCACCGCCGAACAGCTGGCCCGCAACGACGACGGCGACGAAGACCGAGTCTTCTTCCAGGTGCTGGGGCGCCGGGGTGAACTGCTGGCTGGCGATGCGGCGCTGTCGGTGCCGGACGAAGACAGCCCAGGCCCGCCAACGCCCAGTGGCGTGCGCTTTCGCGACGAGGTGCTGCGGGACGAGCCGGTGCGCGTGGCCTACGTGTGGCTGCGCAGTTCGGCAGACGCCGACGCTGAGTCGGACGCACTGGTGCAGGTGGGTGAAACGCTGGGCAGGCGGTCGTTGCTGGCCACCGAAATCATCAAGGGCGTGATCCTGCCGCAGTTCGTGATCCTGCCCGTGGCCGTGGTGCTGGTGTGGTTTGCGTTGGCGCGGGGCATACGGCCGTTGGCCGAACTGCAGAAGCGCATTCGGCGCCGGCAGGCCACCGACCTGAGCCCCATTGACGACAGCAACGTGCCCGACGAGGTGGCGCCGCTGGTGGCGGCCATCAACGACCTGCTGCAGCGGCTGGACGCCAGCGTGGCTACGCAGCGCCACTTCCTGGCCGACGCCGCGCACCAGTTGAAGACGCCCTTGGCGGGCTTGCGCACCCAGGCCGAGTTGGCCGCGCGGGAAATCGAGTCGGGCCACACCGACCCGGTGGTGATGCGGCATTCGCTGCTGCAGATCGCCGTGTCGTCACAGCGCGCCGCGCACATGGTCAACCAGCTGCTGGCCATGGCACGGGCCGAAGAAGGCGGCGATGTGCTGCCCCGGGCGCCGCTGGACCTGGCGGTGATGACCCGGGCCGTGGTGCGCGACTTTGTGGCGCGGGCCATGGAGCGCGGCATCGACCTGGGTTATGAAGGCCCTGAAGGCGCGTCGGCCCTGCGGCTGATGGGTGAGGCGGTGCTGCTGTCGGAACTGATCCGCAACCTGGTGGACAACGCGCTGCGCTACACACCAACCGGCGGCACGGTGACGGCGCGCGTGCTGGTGGACCCGCAGGAACAGACAGTGGTGCTGCAGGTGGAAGACACCGGCCCGGGCATTCCCTTGGGCGAGCGCGAGGCCGTGTTCAGGCCCTTTTACCGTTCCATCGACGCCCAGGCCGAAGGCAGCGGGCTGGGCCTGGCCATCGTGCAAGAGATCGCGCAGCGCCACGGTGCCGAGATCGAACTGGCCGACGCCAGGCCCCGCACTGGCGAAACCGCCATGGCGCCGGGCGCCCTGTTCACCGTGCGGTTCGCCGCCTTGCCCGCGGCCGACCCGCCTGCGCCGCGGCCAGCCTGAACGCGGCGGGCCTTTCGCGGCGGGCCGTGCAAACGTTTGGCGCCTGGTGCTGTGCCGCTACGACTGCATCAGCCGACGGCTGCGCGCCACCGACATCAGGATGCCCAGACCCAGGCCCAGCGTCACCATGGCGGTGCCGCCGTAGCTGATGAAGGGCAGCGGCACGCCCACCACCGGCAGGATGCCGCTGACCATGCCCATGTTGACGAAGGCGTAGCAGAAGAAGCTCATCGTCACTGCGCCGGCCAGCAGCCGCGTGAACACCGTGGGTGCCGCCGCAGCGATCATCAGGCCCCGGTAGATGAGGAAGGTGAAAGCCAGCAAAAGTGCCACCACGCCACTCAATCCGAATTCCTCGCTGAAGGCCGCGAAGATGAAGTCGGTGGTGCGTTCGGGAATGAATTCCAGGTGCGTTTGCGTGCCTTGCATGAAGCCCTTGCCGGCCAGGCCGCCAGAGCCGATGGCGATCATGCCCTGCAGGATGTGGAAGCCCTTGCCCAGCGGGTCGCGCGTGGGGTCCAGCAGTGTGCAGATGCGGTGCTGCTGGTATTCGCGCAGCAACGGCCAACGCACACCGGGCTCGCAGATGGCATCGGCGCTGAGCACGACGGCGCCAATGCCCAGCAGACCCAGCAGCACGGCGGGCGCCACCAGCTTCCACGACAGCCCAGCGAAGAACAGCACGAACAGCCCGCTGGCCAGAATCAGCAGCGCGGTGCCCAGGTCTGGCTGCTTCATCACCAGCGCCACGGGCACGGCCAGAAAGACGGCGGCGATCAGGAAGTCGCTGGTCGAGCGGCGCCCCTCGCGTTTCTGGAACCACCAGGCCAGCATCAGCGGCATGGCGATTTTCAGTATCTCGCTGGGCTGTATCACCATCGGCCCCAATTGCAGCCACCGCGTGGCGCCTTTGCGGGTGATGCCGAACAAGGCCGTGGCCACCAGCAGCGCCACACCCACCGTGTACAGCGGAACCGCCAGTTGCAGCAGGCGCTGCGGCGGAATCTGCGAGACCAGAAACAGCACGCCAAAGGCCAACAGCATGTTGCGGCCGTGGTCCTTGAAGCGCGTGCCGTGGTCGAAGCCGGCCGAGTACATGGCTACCAGACCGATGCAGGCCAGCACCAGCATGGCCAGCAGCAAAGGCACGTCAAAGCCCTGCAGTACCGTGCGCACGCGCAGCCAGGGCGATGGTTGGTCGAAACTGCTGGCCATGCCGGTGGTCAGCGTGCAGTGGGTGGGGCGGGCGGCGCCGCTGCGGCCAGCACCGGTGTGGCCGCGCGGGGCAGTGCAACGGCCGCATCGGGGGCCGTGGCCAGCGGCGCGCCCGCCAGTGGCACCAACGGCACGTCCAATGCGCGGCGCGCCGTGCCGGTGGGTGCTGACGACTTGCCCTCGCGCGTGAGCGCCATGTCTTCTTCGCTGGGGTACTGGCCCAGCAGCAGGTAGTCGAACACGCGCCGCGCAATGGGCGCTGCGGCCTGCGATCCAAATCCGGCGTTTTCAACCACCACCGCCAGCACGACCGTGGGTGCGTCGATCGGTGCGGCGGCGATGTACAGCGAGTGGTCGCGTTTGTGTTCTTCCAGCTTGCTGGCGTCGTAGCGCTGGTTCTGCTTCACCCCCACGGCCTGCGCGGTGCCGGTCTTGCCGCCGCTGGCGTAGGGCGCGCCCATGAAGACCCGTGTCGAGGTGCCTTCCTGTGTCACGCCATGCAGCGCGCGGCGGATCAGTTCGGTGTGCTCGGGCTTGTGCTGCAGCGGCTGCATCGCCTCGCCTGCCACGCTTCGGCGCTGCGACGTCTTGGACTCTTCCACCTCGCGCACCAGGCGCGGCTTGAAGCGCAGCCCACCCGACACCAGCGTGGCCGTGGCCTGGGCCAGCTGCAGCATGGTGAAGTTGTTGTAGCCCTGGCCGATGCCCAGCGAGATGGTTTCGCCGGCATACCAGCGCTGCTGCTCTGGCGTTTTGTAATAGCGCTTCTTCCAGGCCGTGGAAGGCAGGATGCCGGTCACTTCGCCTTCCAGGTCAAGGCCCGTCTTCACGCCCAGGCCGAAGGGCTTCAGCTGGTCGTGCATCAGGTCCACGCCCATCTCGTTGGCCAGCGAGTAGTAATAGACGTTGCTGCTCTTGATGATGGAGCGCGCCATGTCCACCGGACCCAACCCGCGGTCGCCGTGGCTGCGGAAGGTGTGGTTGCCGAACTGGAAGGTGCCGCCGTCGTTGATGACGGTGTGCGCCTCGCGCTTGCCCGACACCAGCGCCGCCATCGCCATGAAGGGCTTGAAGGTGGAGCCCGGTGGGTAGGTGCCCTTCAGTGCCCGGTTCAGCAGCGGGCGGTCGATGCTTTCGTTCAGTTCGCGCCAGCTGTCGACGTCGATGCCATCCACGAACAGGTTGGGGTCGAACGTGGGCTTGCTGACAAACGCCAGCACCTCGCCCGTGCGAGGGTCCATTGCCACCAGGGCGCCTCGGCGGTCGCCGAACATGGTTTCCACCAGGGCTTGCAGGCGGATGTCGATGGACAGCACCAGCTTGTCGCCATTCAATGCCGGCGTGGTGCTGATGCGGCGCACGGCGCGGCCGCCTGCGCTGGTTTCAACTTCCTCGAAGCCGGCGGTGCCGTGCAGTTCGCGTTCGTAGCTCTGCTCGATGCCCAGCTTGCCGATGTATTCCGTGCCCTTGTAGTTGCCCTGGTCGGCCTCGTCCCAGTCTTCCATGGCCTTTTTCTCGGCCGTGTTGATGCGGCCGATGTAGCCCAACAGGTGCGAGCCCACTTCGCCCAGCGGGTAGCTCCGGAACAGGCGGGCCTTGATTTCGACGCCCGGGAAGCGGTAGTGCTGCGCGGTGAAGCGCGCCACTTCTTCGTCACTCAGCCGGGTGCGGATGGGCAGCGAGTCGGCGCCTTTCATTTCTTCCTGCAGGCGCTTGAAGCGTCGGCGGTCGCGCGGCCCGATGTCGACCACCGTGGCCAGCTGGTCCAGCAGTACGTCCAGCCCGCCCTGGCGGTTGCGCTGTGCCGAGATTTCCAGCGTGTAGGCCGAATAGTTGGTGGCCAGCACGATGCCGTTGCGGTCGACGATGAGACCGCGGTTGGGCACCACGGGCACCACGGCGATGCGGTTGGCCTCGGCCTGCGTGGCCAGGTCTTCGTGGCGAAACACCTGCAGGTGCACCAGCCGGGCAGCCAGCACCGAAAAGGCCACCAGCACCAGCAACGCAGCCGCGATCACACGGCCGCGGAAGCGGTCAAGGTCTTGCTCGATGTCGCGCAGCTCGGTCATGGCGTCTTCGCTGCGTGCCTAGAGCGGCCGGTTTTCGTCAGGGTCGGGTGCGCGGCGTTGCGGCGCCAGCAGCAGCAGCGAAGCCACCGGCCACAGCAAAGCCTCGATGACGGGCGCCGCCAGCATCGCCCAGCCCGGAAACATGCCGCCGGCCATCAGCCTGACGATCTGCGACACCGCGTGCACGGCAAAAAACACCGGCAGCACCTGCAGGGCCTGTTCGAAAACGCCGAACCACAGCAGCCGGCGGTGGATGCTGACCGCCACGTAGTTCAGCAGCGTGTAGGCCAGTGCATGCTGGCCCAGCACCGCGCCGTGGTTCACGTCCATGGCCAGGCCCAGCACAAAGGCCACGCCCATGCCCACGCGGCGCGGCTGGTGCACGGCCCAGAACATCAGCACCACCATCAGCAGGTCGGGCATGGCCGGCTGGCGACCGAAGGGCAGCGCATTCAGGCCGAGCGCCAGCACCAGCGTGGCCGTGACGAAAAACGGCTTGGCGGGCAGCAGCAGCTGGTGGGTGCCGCGCGGCAGCATCAGGGCGCGCTCGCGGTTCTGGCCGGTGTGCGGCGCGGTGTGGACAGCGTGCGCTCGGCGGCAGACGCCGGTGCGTCGGGCGATTCAACCGGGCGTGCGGGCATTTGTGCGCCCACCGGCGCCAACGCCAGCACGTGGCGCACACCCTCGGCCGTGGCGGCCGGCTGCACCACCACACGGGCGAAGCCGCTCTCGGAGCGGCGCGCCACGCTGGCCACCCGGCCCACGGCCAAGCCCGGCGGGTACACGCCGTCCAGCCCGCTGGTGGTGAGCAGGTCACCGGTTTCGATGTCGCTGTCCACCGACAGGTAGCGCAGTTCCATGCGGCTGCCACTGCTGGCGCCCCCAAAAGCCACGCTGCGCTGGCGCGTGCGGGCGTTCAGCACCGGAATCACCGCGTCCTTGTCCACCAGCAAAGTGACCTCGGCCGTCAACGGGTACAGCCGCGTCACCTGGCCCAGCACGCCAGCTTCGTTGACCACCGGCGAGCCCGCTACCAGTCCGTTCTGCGCACCGCGGTCGATGACCACGCGGCGCGAATAGGGGTCGGCAGATTCGTAAAGCAGCTCTGCCGCCATGCTTTTCACCTGCAGGGCCGGGCGCAGTTCCAGCAGTTCCCGCAGGCGCTGGTTCTCCACGGCCAGTTGCTCAGCCCGGGCGGCGCGCTCTGACAGCGTGGCCAGACGCCGGCTGGCCGCCTGCGCGCCCACCTGCGCCTCGTGCAGGCCCAGCAGGTACTGCTGCGCGGTGTCCCACAGGTTCACCGGCACGGCCAGCACCCGCTGCAAGGGCATCAAGGCCACGGCCAGCGCCGAGCGCAGCGGTGCCACCATCTGGAAACGGGTGTCGGCCACCATCAAAAACAGCGCAAGGGCGGAAAAGAACACCAGTTTGCTCAGCGCCGAGTGGCCCTGCCTGAAAAACGGCGGTGGTGTGCGGTCCAGCGTGGCGACGGGCATGGTGCTCGTGCGTGGCGTGGGTAGGGGTAGCTGGGCCGCGGACCGGGGGGTGTAGGCCGTGCAGGACCGGCGGTGCTACTCGGACGTGAAGATCGAGCCCAGTCGGTCCATGCGTTCCAGCGCCATGCCGCAGCCGCGCACCACGCAGGTCAGCGGGTCTTCGGCCACCAGCACCGGCAGGCCGGTCTCTTCGGCCAGCAGGCGGTCCAGGTCGCGCAACAGGGCGCCGCCGCCGGTGAGCATCATGCCGCGCTCGGCAATGTCGGCACCCAGTTCGGGCGGGGTCTGCTCCAGCGCGTTTTTCACGGCCGAAACCATCTGGTTCAACGGGTCGGTCAGCGCTTCCAGAATCTCGTTGCTGCTGATGGTGAAGCTGCGCGGCACGCCTTCGCTGAGATTGCGGCCCTTGACTTCCATCTCCTTGACCTCGCTGCCCGGAAAGGCGCTGCCGATGGTCTTCTTGATGGATTCGGCCGTGGGCTCACCAATCAACATGCCGTAGTTGCGTCGGATGTAGTTGATGATGGCTTCGTCGAACTTGTCGCCACCCACCCGGATGCTGCCCTTGTAGACCATGCCGCCCAGGCTGATGACGCCCACTTCGGTGGTGCCGCCGCCGATGTCGACCACCATCGAGCCCGAAGCTTCCGACACCGGCAGGCCAGCGCCGATGGCCGCGGCCATCGGTTCTTCGATCAGGTAGACGTCAGAGGCGCCAGCACCCAGCGCGGACTCGCGGATGGCGCGCCGTTCCACCTGGGTGGAGCCGCAGGGCACGCAGATGATGATGCGTGGGCTGGGCCGCAAGATGCCGCGCGGGTGGACCATCTTGATGAACTGCTTGAGCATCTGCTCGGTGACCGTGAAGTCGGCGATGACGCCGTCTTTCATGGGCCGGATGGCTTCGATGTTGCCGGGCACCTTGCCCAGCATGGCCTTGGCTTCCTTGCCCACGGCCTGGATGGTTTTCTTGCCTTGGGGGCCGCCTTCGTGGCGGATGGCCACCACCGAAGGTTCGTCGAGCACGATGCCTTTGTCACGCACAAAAATCAGCGTGTTGGCCGTGCCAAGGTCAATGGCCAGGTCGGTGGAAAAATAGCGACGCAGTGAGGCTGCAAACATAGGCGGGTGCGGAGCGGGTGACGCGCGACGCGAGGGGGTCGCGGTTAGGGCGTTTCGGGGCTGCTGCGGGGCAAGGCCTCGGGCCTTGCTTGCAAAGAACTGGTTTGCCATCTTTGCGCTGCCCATTTGGCGGTTGGGGCTGGGCTTGGCGCCGTGCAAAACACGGTGTGGGCCCGGCCTTCTAGCAGGGTAAAACAGCAATGGCGGGTAACCAGGGATAATACTGCATCCCTTCGTACACACTGCATGCGCAGCGCTGCTTTTTTAGGCAGCGCCGCCTGCGCAGCAGTGCCACCCTGGCCCCCGGCACACCCATGGCATTGACCCTTGATGATGTCGGCCGCATTGCCAACCTGGCGCGGCTGCAGCTCTCCAGCGACGAGGCCGAGCAGATGCTCGGCCAGCTCAACGGCTTTTTTCGCATCGTCGAGCAGATGAGCGCCGTGGACACGCGGGGGGTCGAACCCTTGTCCACCCCGTTGTCGGCTGTGCAGGCGGTCACCCTTCGGCTGCGTGAAGACGCGGTCACCGAAACCGACCACCGCGCCGCCAACCAGCGCAGCGCCCCTGCGGTTGAAGAGGGTCTGTTTCTGGTGCCCAAGGTGATCGAATGAGCGGCATGCCTTCTTCCGTGCAAGACCTTGGTGTGGCCGAAATGGCGCGTGCCATTGCGCAAGGCCGGCTGTCCAGCGCAGAGGCCACACAGGCGTTGCTGGCCGGCACTCAGGCACGGCAGGACCTGGGCGCCTTCCTCGCCGTGAACCCCGACTTCGCGCTGGCGCAGGCCCGCGCCGCCGACGCGCGCCGCTCCCAGGGCGCCGCGGGGCCGCTGAATGGCGTGCCGCTGGCCCACAAGGACATCTTCGTCACCGACTTTGCCGCTTCCGGCCTGCCCACCACAGCGGGCTCGAAAATGCTGGCCGGTTATGCCAGCCCCTTTGATGCCACGGTGGTGACGCGCCTGCAGCAGGCCGGCACGGTGACCCTGGGCAAGCTGAACTGCGACGAGTTCGCGATGGGCTCGGCCAACGAAAACTCGGCCTTCGGGCCGGTGCGCAACCCCTGGAACCTGCAGCGCGTGCCCGGCGGCTCGTCGGGCGGCAGCGCCGCGGCCGTGGCGGCCCGCCTGGTGCCGGCGGCCACGGGCACCGACACCGGCGGGTCTATCCGCCAGCCGGCCAGCTTCACCGGCATCACCGGCATCAAGCCCACCTACGGGGTGTGCTCGCGCTACGGCATGGTGGCCTTTGCGTCCAGCCTGGACCAGGCGGGCCCGATGGCACGCAGCGCCGAAGACTGCGCGCTGCTGCTGTCGGCCATGGGCGGCTTTGACGAGCGCGACGCCACCAGCGCCCAGCGCCCAGCCGAGGACTATGCCGCGCTGCTTCACGCCCCGCGCCCGGGTGCCAGCGCGGCGCAGCCGTTGCTGGGCTTGCGCATTGGGCTGCCGGCCGAATTTTTTCCGGCGGCGTTGTCTGACGATGTGGCTGTCGCCGTGCGCGCAGCGCTGGCCGAATTGCAGAAACTGGGTGCTACGCTGGTGGACGTGACCCTGCCTCGCACCGAGCTGTCGATCCCGGTCTACTACCTCATCGCGCCGGCAGAAGCCAGTTCCAACCTGGGCCGTTTCGATGGCGTGAAGTTCGGTCACCGCGCGGCGCAGTACGGCGACCTGCTCGACATGTACAAGAAGACCCGCGCCGAAGGCTTCGGCCCTGAAGTGAAACGCCGCATCATGATCGGCACCTATGTGCTGTCCCATGGCTACTACGACGCCTACTACCTGCAGGCGCAAAAGTTGCGCCGCATGATCGCCGACGATTTCCAGGCCTGCTTCAAGCAATGCGACCTCATCGCCGGCCCGGTGGCCCCCACCGTGGCCTGGAAGCTGGGTGACAAGGCCGACGACCCGGTGCAAAGCTACCTGGCCGACATCTTCACGCTGCCCGCCAGCCTGGCGGGCCTGCCGGGCATGAGCGTGCCGGCCGGTTTTGCCACCTCGGCCGAAGGGGCCGGCATGCCGGTGGGCCTGCAGCTCATCGGCAACTATTTTGACGAGGGCTTGCTGCTGCACGCCGCGCATGCTTTGCAGCAGGCCACTGACCACCACTTGCGGGCGCCGGGCCGAGCTTTGGGGGGGGCGGCATGAACGCGCCCGCCCTGACCCGCGGTTTCGAAGTCGTCATCGGTCTGGAAACACACGCCCAGCTGTCCACCGCAAGCAAGATCTTCAGCGGTGCTTCCACGCACTTCGGCGCCGCGCCCAACACGCAGGCCTGCGCAGTGGACCTGGCGCTGCCGGGCACGCTGCCGGTGATGAACCGCGGCGCGGTGGAGCGCGCCATCTGCTTTGGCCTGGCGGTGGCCGCCAAGGTCGCGCCGGTGTCTATCTTCGCGCGCAAGAACTACTTCTACCCCGACCTGCCCAAGGGCTACCAGATCAGCCAGTACGAGAGTCCGGTGGTGCAGGGCGGCCGTGTCGACTTCGTGCTAG
>JAYSXE010000115.1:0-3735 GCA_043717565.1 Burkholderiales bacterium
CTGCATTCGCTGCTGCCCAAGGGCGTGAAGCTGATGCCCGAAGACGTGTTCTCGCGCGCCAGCTTTGTGCTGTCGGCCAAGGTGCTGGACCCGCAGTTCCAGGGCCAGATCAAGGAACGCCTGAACAGCCGCGACGCGCTGCGCCTGGTGTCCAGCTACGTGCGCCCGGGGCTGGAGCTGTGGCTGAACCAGCATGTCGAATGGGGCAAGAAGCTGGCCGACCTCGTCATCCGCCAGGCGCAGACGCGCCAGCGCGCCAGCCAGAAGGTGGAAAAGCGCAAGGGCAGCGGCGTGGCCGTGCTGCCCGGCAAGCTGACCGATTGCGAAAGCCGCGACCTGGCTTTCAACGAAGTGTTTCTGGTGGAAGGCGACAGCGCCGGGGGCAGCGCCAAGATGGGCCGCAACAAGGAAACACAAGCCGTGCTGCCGCTGCGCGGCAAGGTGCTGAACACCTGGGAGGTGGAACGCGACCGGCTTTTTGCCAACAACGAGATCCACGACATCGCGGTGGCCATGGGCGTGGACCCGCACGGCCCGAACGACAGCCCCGATCTGAGTGGCCTGCGCTACGGCAAGGTGTGCATCTTGAGCGACGCTGACGTTGACGGTTCACACATCCAGGTGCTGTTGCTGACGCTGTTCTTCAAGCACTTTCCCAAGCTGGTGGAAACGGGCCACATCTTCGTGGCGCGGCCGCCGCTGTTCCGGGTGGACGCGCCGGCGCGCGGCAAGCGGCCGCCAGCCAAGCTGTACGCGCTGGACCAGGGCGAGCTGGACGCCGCGCTGGACAAGTTGCGCAAGGAAGGCGCGCGTGAAGGGTCGTGGACCATCAGCCGCTTCAAGGGCCTGGGCGAGATGAATGCCGAGCAGTTGTGGGACACCACGCTGAACCCCGAAACCCGCCGCCTGCTGCCCGTGAGCTGGGGCGTGCTGGGCTTTGACGAGACGGCAGGCGCCTTCTCCAAGCTGATGGGCAAGGGCGAGGCTTCATCACGTCGCGAGCTGATGGAACTGCACGGTGACGAGGTGGAAGTGGATGTCTGACCGCGGCCCCGCGCCCACCCGTACAGCGGCACAGCAGCCGCTGCGCCTGCGCCCCACGATGCTGTCGGACCTGGACTGGGTGGTGGGTGTGGAGCATGACGCGCGCAACCTGCCCTTCATCACGCCGTGGGAACGCACGCAGCACGAAAGCGCGGTGCGCTTCCCTGACTTTCGCCACTTCATCGTTGAGAGCGGCGGCGCCGAAGACGCCAGCGGTGGCCGCCAGGGTTTTGTCATCCTGCAGGGCTGCCGCAACCCGCACCGCAGCGTGGAATTGAAGCGTCTGGTGCTGGCTTCAAACTGCCAGGGCGCCGGTCTGGGCCGGCGCTGTGTGCGCGCGCTGAAGGCCATGGCCTTTGACGACCTGCACGCCCACCGCTACTGGCTGGACGTGAAGCAGTTGAATGCCCGCGCGCTGCACCTGTACGCCACCGAAGGTTTTGTCGAAGAAGGCCGGCTGCGCGAAAGCGTGCGCCTCAGCGGCAACGGCGCCGACGGCTACGACTCGCTGGTGGTGATGAGCCTGCTGGACCGCGAGTACCAGGCCCGGCGTGCGCTGGGCCTGGAACGAGTGGCCTGAACGGCCTCAGCGCACCGAGAACGGCGCCTGGTAAGGCCGGCCGAAGGCCACGCCGGCAGTGATGGTGCCGGCCGGCCGCAGGAAAAGCTTGCCCTCGCGCTTGTTGTTGCGCGTGTCGACAAAGCTCACCGCACCTTCCACCACGTCCATGATGGACAGGTCGGCCGGCGCGCCGATCTGCAGCGTGCCCAGTTTGGCGATCTTGCCGATGACGCGCGCGGGGTTCACCGTGGCCATGGCCACCACGCGGTCCAGCGGGTAGCCCATGGCGACAAACTTGCTCATCACCCAGGGCAGGTAGGGCATGCCGGGCGTGTTGGCAGAAAACACGTGCACGTCGGAAGAAATGGTGTCGGGCGGGCAGCCCTGCGCGATGGCGGCTTCGGCCACCGTGTAGTCGAAACTGCCACCGCCGTGGCCCACGTCAAAGACAACGCCGCGCTGCTTGGCCGCCAGCGCGGCGGGCAGCAGCCGGCCGTCCTGCACGATGTTGGTGAAGTCGCCACCGATGTTGGGCGCGCCGGAATAGGCGTGTGTCAGCACGTCGCCGGGGCGCAGCAGGTCCAGGATCTGCGACATCAGCGCGCGGTTTTCCACGCCGCCGATGTGGCACATGATCTTTGCACCCGGCACGCCGCTGTTCACGCAGGCGGCGATGGCGCGCCTCAGCGGTTCCAGGCCGTGGCTGGCCACCACGTTCTGGCTCATGCGCACCTTCACGCCCAGCACCATGTCGGCGTTTTCGGCCAGCGCGCGGGCTGCAGCGTCGGTCTGCGCGTAGTCGATGTTGTAGAGCTCGGGCACCGGGAAGCCCGCCAGCCCGGCCACGGCAATGTGGATGAAGGCGAACTGCCGCGTGCGTGAACCCGGCGCCACAAAGCGGCGCCAGGCGGCGATGTTGTTGGCACCGCCGTCACCTGCCGACACCACGGTGGTGGTGCACTGGTGGGCCACCAACTCGTCGGCCGGGATGCCGATGGCCGAACCGAAGGGGTAGGTGTGCGCGTGCAGGTCGATCAGGCCCGGCGTCACCAGCTTGCCGGCTGCGTCCATCACGCGGTGCGCACGCTCAGGTGCGATGCTCGCTTCCATCGCTGCGATCAGACCGAAACGCATGCCGATGTCGCGCTTGCCCGACAGGCCCTGGCTCGGGTCCAGCACCTGGGCGTTGCGCAGCAGCAGGTCGAACTTGTCGTTCGGGCCCATGGCGGCCAGGGTGCTGAAAGGGGCTGCCGCGAGCAGGCCCACGCCAGCCAGGGCGGTGCGGCGGTCTACGGTGGTCATAGGGGGGCTCCTGTGATGAAGATGGAACCGCCGGGCTTCTGGAAGGGCCCGGTCGGAAAACCATTACATCACCCGCACCGCCGAGCGGAAAGGGGTCTTGCCCCTGTAACGATTCTGTACAGGGGCGCACCTGTCAGGCCCGTTGTGGGCCTGTCCCAGGTCAGGCCCGTTCACGGGCCTGTAGGCTGTCGGGCCCTGTGCGGGCCCGTCGTCATCAAGCGGCCTTGGCCATCTTTTTCGCGGCGCGCGCCTTGGCCACGCCAACCACTTCGAGCTTGGCGTTGATCACGCCTTTCCGGGTGGCGCCAACCTTCTGGGCGGCTGCCATGGACAGGTCGCCCACGCGGTCGGGGGTGGAAGGGCCGCGGTCGTTCACACGCACCACCACGCTGCGCTTGTTGGCCAGGTTGGTGACCTTGACCTTGGTGCCGAATGGCAGGGTGTTGTGGGCCATGGTCAGGGCACCGGCATTGAAGCGCTCGCCGCTGGCGGTCTTGCGGCCGTTGAACTTGCGGCCGTACCAGGCCAGCTTGCCTTCGGAAACATCACCCGCGGCGGCTGAAGAAACGGCTGCAGGGGCGGCCTTGGCAGGGGCCGAAACCGGTGCGGGCGCGGCCACAGCAGCCGGGGCTGCAGCGGGGGTGACAGCCGGGGTGGCGGCAGGTGTGGCAGGCGCCTGGGCGTGCACGGCCAAAGAAACAGACAGCGACAGCAGGGCAGCAGTGAGGGCAGCAGCAGGGGCAGACAAGCGGAACATGGAACTCCTCGATGGGATGGGTGGTGAACGGACAAAAATGACAGTGGCGCAGCAGGTCGGCGTGCGGTGG
>JAYSXE010000116.1:0-8499 GCA_043717565.1 Burkholderiales bacterium
GCCGCCCAGCACGAAGTGGTTGCCGCCGCCGGTGCCGGTGTGTCGGCCGTCGATCATGAATTTCTCGGCCGTCAGCCGCGTGTGGTGCGCCAGTTCGTACAGCGCCTCGGTGTGGTCCACCAGTTCGGCCCAGCTGCTGCTGGGGTGGATGTTGACTTCGATGACGCCGGGGTCGGGTGTGACGGCCAGCGTCTTCAGGCGGGCGTCGCGCGGCGGGCCGTAGCCTTCCAACACGATCTTCACGCGCAGTTCGGTGGCAGTGGCTTCCACGGCGGCCAGCAGCGCCAGGTAGTCTTCCAGTTGCGGCAAGGGCGGCATGAAGACGTAGAGCGCACCAAGCGCCGGCGCATGGCCCACGGCACCGTCGCCCTTGACCTTTTGCACGCCGCTCATGCGCGCTGGGTCACGCACTTCCACGCACAGCGCCGTGCGCACCAGGTCGCGCGCCGAGCGGTGCCGCGCGGGCGGCTGCACAACGGCTGGTGCAGCCGCGCCAGGCTGGCCTGCCGGCAGGTGCGGCGAACTGACAAACGGGCCCGCGGGTTGCTGCAGCAGCGCGGTGGTGCTGGGCAGTGGCACGCTGGGCGCAAAAGGGTCGGGTGTGATGGCCAGCGGCCGGTCTTCGGCGGCGGCCCAGGGCAGTGAATCCAGCGGCAGGCGAAAGCCCATCGGCGAGTCGCCTGGCATCAACAGCAGCCGGTCGTCGCGCAGGTGCCAGGGGCCCGTTTTCCAGCCCGCGCCCGGGCCGCCTTCTTCGGGGCTGCGGGCAATCGGCAGCAGGTAGCCCACCGGCGCACCCAGGCCTTGCGTGAACACGCGGCGCAGGCGGGCACGTTCCAGTTCGTCGTCCAGCTTGGCGTCGTAAGGGTCCACGTTGATGGGCAACCGCCGTTCGCGCGCCAGGTGCGCCCAGGCGTCTTCGTGGGCCGGTTGCACATGGGCGGCGTCCAGCCCGAGGTGGCGCGTCAGCGTGTGCGCAAAGCGCTCGGCGTCGGCGGCGCTGCAGGTGTGGTGGTCGCGTTCATCGGCAAACAGGCTGGCGTCGTGCCAGCAGGGCTGGCCGTCGGTGCGCCAGGCGATCGTCAACGCCCAGCGCGGCAGCTGTTCACCCGGGTACCACTTGCCCTGGCCGAAGTGCAGGAAGCCGCCAGCGCCGTAGCGGTCGCGCAGGCGGTGCACCAGCGCGGTGGCCAGGCCCCGCTTGGTGGGGCCCAGCGCGTCGGTGTTCCACTCGGCGCCGTCGCGGTCGTCGATGGACACGAAGGTGGGCTCGCCGCCCATCGTCAGGCGCACGTCGTCGGTCTGCAGTTGTGCGTCGACCTGTTCACCCACGGCCTGTATGGCCTGCCACTGCGCGTCACTGTAGGGCAGCGTGACACGCGGCGTTTCGACGATGCGCGTCACCTGCATGTGGTGTTCAAAGGTCACCTCGCACGCGTCGACCGCGCCGCTGACCGGTGCCGCCGTGCTGGGCTCGGGCGTGCAGGCCACGGGGATGTGGCCTTCGCCAGCCAGCAGGCCCGACGTCGGGTCCAGCCCCACCCAGCCGGCGCCGGGCAGGTAGACCTCGCACCAGGCATGCAGATCGGTGAAGTCGGTCTCGGCGCCACTGGGGCCGTCCAGGCTTTTCACGTCGGGCTTCAGCTGGATCAGGTAGCCCGACACGAAGCGTGCCGCCAAACCCAGATGGCGCAGCACCTGCACCAGCAGCCAGCCGCTGTCGCGGCACGAGCCGCTGCCCTGCGTGAGCGTGAATTCCGGCGTCTGCACGCCAGGCTCCATGCGCACCAGGTAGCTGATGTCGCGCTGCACGCGCTGGTTCAGCGCCACCAGGAAGTTGATGGACGCCGTCTTCTCACGCGGCACGCTGTCGACAAAGGCCTTCAGGCGCGGCGTCAGTGGCCCTTTGGCCAGGTACGGCAGCAAGTCTTGCGACTCGTCGGCGGTGTAGGCGAAAGGGATGTGTTCCGCCTGCGGTTCCAGGAAGAAGTCGAAGGGGTTGAACACCGCCATCTCGGCCACCAGGTCCACCGTGACCTTGAATTCGCGTGTCGGGTTCGGAAACACCAGCCGCGCCAGGTGGTTGGCAAAGGGGTCTTGCTGCCAGTTGATGAAGTGCTGCGCCGGTTCCACGGTCAGCGAATAGCTCAGCACGCGCGTGCGGCTGTGGGGCGCTGGCCGCAGGCGAACGATTTGCGGCGACAGTTTCACCAACCGGTCATAGCGGTAGTGGGTGATGTGGTTCAGCGCGACGTGGATGGACAAGGGGGGCTCCAGGTGGGGCGGTGCGGTCGGCGGGCTGACAACGTGCGAAAAGATGCTGCATGCCTCATGCAAGTGGCGGGCCAAGTCAGAAGGCCCCCGGGGCGGGCACTGCGCAAGGAGCCTGCCAGGACGCAGGCGGGTGGGCCCCGAGCTGCCACCATGATGCCAGCAGCAGCCTATGGCCCGTGCAACCTGGCCGACACCAGCGCCTTCAGGGCAGCGCCTTCGCCACCCGCGCCGTCAAGGCCGGTCATAGCCGCCCGGGTGGTGCCAGTAGCGGCGCGCCACCCCGCGCTGGCAGCGCAGTGGTTCCAGGCGCTCGCTGGCTGGCCACTCCAGCGCGCCGCAGCGGTCGCTGCGCAGCACCTTCACGCCCTGCTGCTGGTAGCGCGCCACCACGTCGGGCGCCGGGTGGCCAAAGCGGCTGCGGTAGGCGGCCTGCACCACGGCCACCTGCGGCTGCACTGCAGCGATGAAAGCGGCCGTTGAAGACGTGCGGCTGCCATGGTGGGGCACCAGCAGCAGCTGGCTTTGCAGTGCAGCGGTGCCGGCGTGGGCGGCGACCAGCGCGGCCTCCTGCGCGGCCTCGATGTCGCCAGTGAGCAGCGCGCTGCGCCCGGGCCCGCCTGGCGGGCCCTCGGCGCCCGGTGTGCCGGCTGCCTGGACGCGCAGCACGCAGCTCAGCGCGTTGGGCTTGATGCTGCGCGATTCGCCCAGCAGCAGGGCTTCAGGCTGCGGGTGCAGCACTTCAAAGAGCACGCCGTCCCACTTCCAGCGCTGGCCCGCCAGGCAAGGCGTGTGCGGCACGCCCAGCGCCTGGGCCTGCGCCAGCAAGGCGTGGCTGGATTCGAGCGAGCTGCTCAACGCACGCACCGGCAGCCCGGCCAGCACGGCGGCGGCGCCGCCCACGTGGTCGATGTCGCGGTGGCTCAGCATCAACAGGCTCACCTCGCGTTCGCCGCGGGCGCGCAACAGCGGCAGCAGCACGCGCACACCGGCGTCGCTGTCGCGGCTGTACTGCGGCCCGGTGTCGTACAGCAGCAGGTGGTGCTGCGTGCGCACCAGCACCGCGGTACCTTGGCCGATGTCGGCGGCCACCAGTTCAAACTGCCCTGCCGCCGGCCGCGCTACCGGCGGCGCCAGCAGCGGCAGCATCAGTGGCACGGCCAGCAGCCGCAGGCGCCAGGGCAGCGCCGCCACTGCCAACACAGCCGCCAACAGCCCGCAGGCCACCGCCCACGGTGGCGCGGCAGCCGCCGTCCACACCGCCCCTGGCCAGGCCGACAGCACCTGCAGCAACTGCATCAACCCCTGTACCAGCGCAGCCGCCGCAGCCCAAAGCGGTGGCAGCAGCGCACCCAGCAAAGCCAGCGGCGTGATCAGCAGCGTGACCACCGGAATGGCCACCAGGTTGGCCACAAAACCCACCACCGACACCTGGTGGAAAAAGACCATCGACAACGGCGCCAACCCCACGGTGGCCACCGCCTGCGTGCGCAAGCCGTCCAGCAGCAGGCGTTGCAGGCGCTGCCACGCTGAAGGCGCCTGGGTTGCAGCTGCTGCGGCCGCGGGATGGCGCTGCGCCGGTTCAGAGGCCGCCAACAGCCCCACCGCCACGAACGACAGCCAGAAGCCCGGTTGCAGCAGGGCCCATGGGTCCAGCATGCACACCACCAAAGCGGCCGCCAGCAGCACGGCCCACAGGGGCCAGCGCAGGCCCGCGCTGCGCAGCAGCACCACGGCGGCCAGCATCCACACCGTGCGCTGCGCGGGCACACCCCATCCAGCCACCAACGCATAGGCAGCCGCGGCCAGCAGGCCACCCCAGCGTGCCGCCTGCGGCACCGGCAGCCACAACGGTGCCCGGGGGTGCAGCCGCCACAGCGCGCCCACGGCGGCACCTGCCAACCAGGCGAACATGGTGACGTGCAGGCCCGAGATGCTCATCAAGTGCGCCACGCCAGTGGCACGAAAAACGTCCCAGTCGGCGCGCTCGATGGCGGCCTGGTCGCCCACTGCCAGCGCTGCCAGCACGCCGGCCAACGCCGGGTCGGCCACGTGCAGCGTGATGGCGTCGCGCACCCGCTGGCGAAACGCCTGCACCGGGGCACCGCCGCCGTCGCGCAAAAGATCGGCGCGCGCCGTGGCCGTGGCGCGCACCGAGCCGCTGGCGCGTATGCCTTGTTCAAACAGCCACAGCTCCAGGTCGAAAGCGTGCGGGTTCTGCGTGCCGTGCGGCTGGCGCAGCCGCGCCGTGAAGCGCCAGCGCTGCCCCGCCTTCACGGCTTGCGGCGGGCCGCCCAGCAGCGCATCGTCATCCACTCCCCGGTACCAGCCCAGCGAAACCAGCGCCGGCACCTGCACCGGCTGCCCGCTGTGCTGCGCCGCTTCCACTTCAAACACAAAACGCGTGCCGGTGATGGTCTCGCGCGGCAGCGACACCACGCGCCCGGTGAGCTGCAGGTCCTGCCCTTCCAGCGCGGCAGGCAGCGCATCGGCCAAACGCCAGTGGGCACGTGTTGCCGTCAGCGCAAAGGCCATCACGGCGGCCGCCAGTGCTGCCAGCGCCCACACCGGTGCCCGGTGCAGCAGCGGGTTGCCGACAGGGCCAGCGCGCCGCGCCATGGCCCGCGAAACCAGCAGCAAAACCAACAGCACCAGCGCAGCAACCGCCGTGGTGGCCGCCAGCGCATGCGCGGGCCACAGTGCGGGCTGCTGCATCTGCAACGCGCTGCCCGCAATCAACGCCAACGCCAAGCTGGCCCACCGCGCGGCAGGCCCCACTACCGGCCAGCGGGTCAAGGTCATGACAGGGCAGTGTAGGATGGTCGCGACAGCCCACCCACCCTCTTCCAGGTGATCGTGACGCCCCTTCCCCACACCCCAAAGGACGCACCCCGATGACCGTTGCGCAGAACCTGAAATCGCTGGGCATCACGCTGCCCGCCGTGGGCACGCCCGCGGCCGCTTATGTGCCTTTTGTGCGCACCGGCAACCTGGTCTTCATATCGGGCCACATCGCCAAGCAAGACGGCAAGGCCTGGGTGGGGCAACTGGGCACCAACATGACCACCGAACAGGCCAAGGCGGCCGCGCGCGCCGTGGCCATCGACCTGATGGGCACGCTGCAGGCGGCTGTGGGCGACCTGGCGCACATCAAGCGCATCGTCAAGGTGCTGAGCCTGGTGAACAGCAGCCCCACGTTCACCGAACACCACCTCGTCACCAACGGCTGCAGCGAACTGATGGTGCAGGTGTTCGGGGCCGAGATTGGTTCGCACGCGCGCAGCGCTTTCGGCGTGGCGCAATTGCCGATGGGCGCTTGCGTGGAAATCGAACTGGTGGCCGAGGTCGCTTGAACCTGCAGCAGCAAGCGCGCGGCTGGCAACGGCCCACGCCGCGCCTGCTGGCCGTGGCGCTGCTGAGTCTGGCCGCCGTGGGCGTGGCGCTGTTCACACAACACCGGCTGGACATGCAGCCCTGCCCATGGTGCATCTTGCAGCGCATCATCTTCTTGCTCATCGCTGTCAGCGCGCTGGCCGGCGCGGCTGCGCGCGGCGCGATTCAACGCACGGCGGGCGGCGCGGTGCTGCTGCTGGCCCTGTGCGGCATTGCAGCCGCGCTGTGGCAGCACTTCGTGGCCGCAGCCAGCGCGTCTTGCAACCTGACCATGGCCGACCGCATCATCAGCGGGAGCGGGCTGGACAGCCTGTGGCCCGAAGTTTTCGGCGTGTTCGCCTCCTGCGCCGAAGCCAAGACCACGATGGCGGGCGTGCCGTACGAGTTTTACAGCCTCGCGCTGTTTGGCGTGGTGGCCGTGCTGGTGTGGCCGGTGCTGCGCGCGCGCCGCTGAGCTGCGAAGCCCGGCAGGCGCGGCAGCGGGCGCGTCAGCAAACGCCCAACAGACGCGTCAGCCCGACAGCCGCCGCCTCAGCCGGCCAACACCCGCGTGGCCTTGATGGCCGGCAGCACACGCCCCTTGCGTGCGCGCTTGCCCACGTGCTCGGCCAGCGCCGCGCCCTTCACCAGTTCGTCCTTGGCCTTGCCGCCGCGGCCGCTGCCCAACACGCGCAGCACGTCGGCAAAGCTGGCCACCGACACCAGCGGCGCCTTGTTGTCCACGTCCATCAGCGTCAGGCCCTTGCCGCCGGCGCTTTGCAGCTTCAGCTCGTCCAGCGCAAACACCAGCAGCCTGGAATCCAGGGCCAGGCAGGCCACCTGCCGGTGCGCGGCTGACACTGCCACCGGCGGCAGCACGCGGGCGCCCGCGTCCAGCGTCAGGAAGCTCTTGCCGCCCTTGTTGCGGCCCACCATGTCGGCCGCCTTGGCCAGCAGGCCGTAGCCGGCGGTGTTGGCCAGCAGCAGCGTGGTGTCGGCAGCGCCGGCCCAGAAGTGCGCCACCTGGGTGCCGGCTTCCAGGTCGACCAGCGTGGTGATGGGCACACCATCCCCCCGCCCGCCGGGCAGCACCGAGGTGGGCACGCTGTAGACGCGGCCGTTGCCCTTGGCTTCGGTGCCCCACACCAGCAGCGTGTCCACGCTGCGGCAAGTGAAGGTGCCGTACAGCGTGTCGCCGGCCTTGAAGGCCAGCGTGGCCGGGTCGATCTCATGGCCCTTCAACGCGCGCACCCAGCCCTTGGTGCTGACAACCACAGTAACGGGTTCGTCCACCACCTTGATCTCGGCCACCGACTTTTTCTCTTCCTGCACCAGCGTGCGGCGGTCGTCGCCATGGGCCTTGGCGTCGGCTTCGATCTCCTTCACCACCGTGCGTTTCAGCGAGCCGGGGTTGTTCAGGATGTCTTCCAGCTTGCCCTGTTCGCCGCGCAGTTCCTTCAGTTCCTGTTCGATGCGGATGTGTTCCAGCCGCGCCAACTGGCGCAGGCGGATTTCCAGGATGTCCTCGGCCTGCCGGTCGCTGAGCTTGAAATGCGCCATCAGCTCGGGCTTGGGCTCGTCAGCGTTGCGGATGATGCGGATCACCTCGTCGATGTTCAGCAGCACCAGCAGCCGACCTTCCAGCACGTGGATGCGGTCCAGCACCTTCTGCAAGCGGAACTGGGTGCGGCGCGCCACGGTGGCCAGGCGGAATTCGATCCACTCGGTCAGGAACTTGCGCAGGCTCTTGGCCACGGGCCGGCCGTCGCTGCCCACCACCGTCAGGTTCATCGGCACACTGCTTTCCAGGCTGGTGTGCGCCAGCAGCGCCGTTATGAGCTCGGCCTGCTCCACGGTGCGGCTCTTGGGTTCGAACACCAGGCGCACAGCAGCGTCCTTGCTGCTTTCGTCGCGCACGGCGTCCAGCACGCTCAGCAGCGCGGCTTTCAGCTGCAGCTGGTCTTGCAGCAGCGTCTTCTTGCCGGCCTTCACCTTGGGGTTGGTGATCTCTTCAATCTCTTCCAGCACCTTCTGCGCGCTGGTGCCGGTGGGCAGCTCGGTCACCACCAGTTGCCATTGGCCGCGCGCCAGTTCCTCGATCACCCAGCGTGCGCGCACCTTCAGGCTGCCACGGCCGTTGCGGTAGGCCTCGCGGATGTCGGCCACCGGGCTGATGATCTGGCCACCGCCGGGGAAGTCGGGCGCGGGCAGCAACGCAAACAGTTCATCGTCGGTCAGTTTGTCGTTCTTCAGCAGCGCCACCGTGGCCGCCGCCACTTCACGCAGGTTGTGGCTGGGAATCTCGGTGGCCAGGCCCACCGCAATGCCGCTGGCGCCGTTCAGCAGCACAAACGGCAGCCGCGCCGGCAGGCGGTGCGGCTCTTCGGTGCTGCCGTCGTAGTTGGGCTGGAAGTCGACCGTGCCTTCGTCGATCTCGTCCAGCAGCAGCCGTGCAATCGGCGTCAGCCGCGCTTCGGTGTAGCGCATGGCCGCGGCGCCGTCACCGTCACGGCTGCCGAAGTTGCCCTGGCCGTCGATCAGCGGGTAGCGCTGCGAAAAGTTCTGCGCCATGCGCACCAGCGCGTCGTAGGCCGCCGTGTCGCCATGCGGGTGGTAGCGGCCCAGCACGTCGCCCACCACGCGGGCGCTCTTCACCGGCTTGGCGCCATTGGCCCCCGTGTAGGCCAGGCCCATGCGGAACATGGAATACAGGATGCGGCGCTGCACCGGCTTGTTGCCGTCGCAGACGTCGGGCAGCGCACGGCCCTTGACCACCGACAGCGCATATTCCAGGTAGGCGCGCTGCGCGTAGTCGGCCAGCGGCAGCGTGTCGGCAGGGTCGAGCGGGGGCGGGGT
>JAYSXE010000117.1:0-8472 GCA_043717565.1 Burkholderiales bacterium
GCGCTTGCTCGGTGCGGGCTCAGCCCCCCAGGGGGGGCCTCAGTACCTTCGGAACGGCCGGGCGGTACTGAGATGGCCCGCATCACCGCCAGCGTCTACACCAGCCACGTGCCCGCCATTGGCGCCGCACTCGACCAGGGCAAGACCGCCGAGCCGTATTGGCAGAAGGTCTTCTCTGGCTACGACTATTCAAAGCAGTGGTTGAAGGACAACAAGCCCGACGTCATCTTCCTGGTCTTCAACGACCACGCCACCGCGTTCAGCCTGGAGATGATTCCCACCTTCGCCATTGGCACCGCTGACCGCTACCAGCCGGCCGACGAAGGCTGGGGCCCGCGCCCGGTGCCTGCCGTGCAGGGCCACCCCGCACTGGCCAGCCACATCGCACAAAGCGTCATCCAGGACGACTTCGACCTCACCATCGTGAACAAGATGGACGTGGACCACGGCCTGACGGTGCCGCTCAGTTTGATGTGCGGCGCGCAAGACCCGGTGCAGGGTGCGTGGCCCTGCCCGGTGATTCCCTTTGCCGTGAACGTGGTGCAGTACCCCGTGCCCAGCGGCCGGCGCTGCTACCACCTGGGCCGCGCCATCCGCAAGGCCGTGGAAAGCTACGACGAAGACCTGAACGTGCAGATCTGGGGCACCGGCGGCATGAGCCACCAACTGCAGGGCCCGCGCGCCGGCCTGATCAACGCCGAGTGGGACAACCGCTTCCTGGACCGCCTGATTGCCGAGCCCGAAGCGCTGGCCCAGGTGCCGCACATCGACTACGTGCGCGAAGCCGGCAGCGAAGGCATTGAACTGGTGATGTGGCTCATTGCCCGCGGCGCCATGAGCGACCGGCCGCCGCGCGTGAAGCACCGCTTCTATCACGTGCCCGCTTCCAACACGGCCGTGGGCCATCTGATTCTGGAGGATCTATGAACCCCCAATCTCGCTTGCACTCGATACCCCCCAAGGGGGCTGACCTCCCTCGGGAAACCCTGCGGGAGGTCCCATGACGATCAAAGTCGCCCTTGCAGGTGCCGGTGCCTTCGGCGTCAAGCACCTGGACGCCATCAAACTGATCGACGGTGTGGAATGCGTGTCGCTCATCAGCCGCGACCTGGCCAAGACGCAGGAAGTGGCCAGCAAATACGGCATCCCGCACGTCACCACCGAACTGGCCGACAGCCTGGCCATCCAGGAAGTGGACGCCGTCATCCTGTGCACGCCCACGCAGATGCACGCCGCGCAAGCCGTGGCCTGCATGAAGGCGGGCAAGCATGTGCAGGTGGAGATACCGCTGGCCGACAGCCTGCGCGACGCCTACCGCGTGGTGCAGATGCAGGAAAACACGGGGCTTGTCGCCATGTGCGGCCACACGCGCCGCTTCAACCCCAGCCACCAGTGGGTGCGCCAGCGCATCACCGCGGGCCAGTTCAACATCCAGCAGCTGGATGTGCAGACCTACTTCTTCCGCCGCACCAACATGAACGCGCTGGGCCAGGCGCGCAGCTGGACCGACCACCTGCTGTGGCACCACGCGGCGCACACGGTGGACCTGTTTGCCTACCAAGCCCGCAGCCCCATCGTGAAGGCCAACGCGGTGCAGGGGCCGATACACCCCGCGCTGGGTATCGCGATGGACATGAGCATCCAGCTCAAGGCCGCCAACGGCGCCATCTGCACGCTGAGCCTCAGCTTCAACAACGACGGCCCGCTGGGCACGTATTTCCGCTACATCGGAGACGCCGGCACCTACCTGGCGCGTTACGACGACCTGTACAACGGCAAGGACGAGAAGATCGATGTGTCAGGCGTGGCGGTGTCGATGAACGGCATCGAACTGCAGGACCGCGAATTTTTCGCCGCCATCCGCGAAGGCCGCCAGCCCAATGGCGCAGTCGCGCAGGTGCTTCCGTGCTACGAGGTGTTGCACGACCTGGAGCGGCAGCTGGCCTGACGCCCTGCTCTGGGCAGCGGTCTTGCCGTTGACCCGCCTCACTCGCGCGCCGGCAGCTCGAACAGCGAGAAGGGCAGGCCTACAAACAAGCCAATGCTCCTCTCGGTTTTGCGGCTGCCGTCGGGCGTGCGGTCACGGGTCCATTCGAATTCCACGCCCGCTGTCAGTGACTTCTTGTCGCCGGTGCCAATGAAGTACAGCGGCAGGCGGAAATCGGTCAGTTTTCTTGTGGTCAAAGCTGATCTTGGGGGCAATCGCCCATTTCTGGCCCTGCAAGCGGTACTCGTAGCCCAGAACGGCGTGGCGCTCAAACTCGGGTGCGGCAAAGTAGTCGGTGATGCAATTCAGGGTGGTCGCACCGGTCGCCGGCGTGGCGGGGCATCGCGTTTGCTTGTCACCTCTGGCGGCTTTGCGCGTGTAGTCCAGGGTCAGCAGGTGCAAGCCAGGGAGTCTGCCTTGGGCAGTCTCTTTCGTGAACAGCGCGAAATAGGCTCCTACGGTTCCTTCCTTGAGCAGCCGGTCGGCTTCCTTCTCTTTTGTGATGTCCGCAACGTCTCGGTACTTCAGCTTACCGCCCAAACCCGCATCGCCTTTCAAGCCACCAACTGTCAGATAGCTATCGCCGCTGAAGAGTTTGTCGTCTTTACCCCCCAGCAGCCAGTAGGTGGAGAAACCCAAGGAGGCAGCGTTGTTGAAACCGGTTTTCTGTGAGTACAACTGCGGGCTTGATTCGGCTGCCAGCGGCGCCTTGAAAGTCACGGACCACTGGCGCCAGCCGAGAGGCAGGTCTTTTGCGCTACCCAGTTTGACGGCAATGCTGTTGGCTCCGCCGCTGGCAGAGAACCCGAGGGCTGACGATTCACCCAGCAGGGCGCGGGCATCGGGCGAAGCTTCCAGCAGCTTGGCAAACGCGACGGCGTTCGGGCGCTTGGTCGGGTCGTTCGGGTAGTTCACGCCGGCCGTGACCCACCGTCCGGCTTCCTTGCCGACATTGAAGGTCGTCTCGGCCTTGCTGAGTGCAGTATTCATGACTTCCAGGGCTTCACCCGCAGCAGCCCAGGTGCTGATCTTGGCGCAGGGCTCAGCGCTGCAGCCACGCAGGTTCAACGAGTGTTCAACCAGCCGGTTGGCGGCAGACTGCGCCCTCCTCAAGTGCCCGCGTACCTCGGCCGCGCTGGCACGGCCCTTGATAGTCGAGTCGATGTTGCTTTGCAGATCTTCATCCTTCAGCCCGTTTTCGGCCACCAGCAAACTGGAAGCCTGATCAGTGGCTTCGTAGGGATCGGCGAACTTCGCGCGCGCTGTATTGACGCGCCCCTGTGCCTTTGAGGCCGCCTCAAGCAATGCTTTTTGCACTTCAGATGGAGTCGTCGCAGGCACCTTGGACAACGCGAGCGCCGACGCATGAAGCAGCGCCCAGGCTCGATCAGCATGATCTTTGGCAGTCTTCAGGGCGTCCTTGGCTGCTTGGCAGCTTGTGCGGGACTCGGCAGCAGCGATCAGCCATTCGACCTGCGCGGCGACCGGTGCCTTTTGGACCTGATCCAGCGCGGCCAGATCATGTGCTGCCTTCGAGCACGCCTGATCGATTTGCTTTTCTTTGGCGTTGACTGCTGCTTCGAACTCGACCAGCTGCTTCATCTGGGGCGCCAGTGGGCCGGGGGTTTGGGCTGATGCGACGCCTGCTGCAGCCAGTGGCAGCGCTGCGGCGATGAACGCAAGACTTCTCATGGACGCTCTCCGTGTTGGTTTGGATGCGACGCTAGCCCAAACAGGTCTTCGCAGGCATCCTCCGTTCTACTGACACCGCCGATACGGCACGCTGCGCAAGTTATCGTTGCGCGCTCGAGCTGAGCGGGAAAGAAGAGGGTCGTGACGTGAACCAAGGGTCTACTGCACAGGAACGCGTTGCCATCGTCACCGGCGGCGCGCGCGGCATCGGCCTGGCCATTGGCCAGTGGTTCCTGGCTGACGGCTGGCATGTCGCGCTGCTGGACAACAACGCCGACACGCTGATGCCTGCCGTGCAGGCGCTGAACAACCCCGACCGCGTGATGGCCGTGCATGCCGACGTGTCGGTGCCTGAACAGGTGTTGCGTGCGGTGGCTGATGTCGATGCCCGCTTCGGCCGCATCGACGCGCTGGTGAACAACGCCGGCGTGGCCGTCTTCAAGCGCATCGGCCTCACCAGCTTCGAGGAATGGCGCTATGTGATGGCCACGAACCTGGACGGTGCGTTTCTGTGCACCCAGGCGGTGGCGCCGGTGATGCTGCGCGGTGCGGGCGGCCGAAAGGGCGGTGCCGTGGTGAACATCGCTTCCATCTCCGGCCTGCGCGCCAGCACCCTTCGCGTGGCCTACGGCACCAGCAAGGCAGCCCTGATCCACCTGACCAAGCAGCAGGCGGTGGAATACGGCAACGCCGGCATCCGCGTCAACGCCGTGGCGCCCGGGCCGGTGGAAACGGAAATGGCCAAGCAGGTGCATGACGCCACCATCCGCCGCGACTATTTCGACGCCATACCGTTGCGCCGTTACGGCACCACCGAAGAAATTGCCGGTGCGGTGGGCTACCTGTGCAGCCCCGCTGCGGCTTTCATCAATGGCCAGGTGCTGGCGGTGGACGGCGGCTTTGACGCCAGCGGCGTGGGTTTGCCCACGCTGCGGCAAACGGAGAGCTGAAGCACTTCGGCAACCAGGCCGCTGAAACGCTGTGGCTGCAAGCCCCGCTGGGGGTGCGCCGGCCTGCCGGTTTTCACCAGCGGTTGGCGAACGCGTCTTGCTGGCGCTGTTCGGCCTGCAGGCGCTTGAGGTAGCGCTTGGCCATCACCGGGTCGCCGCTCAACAGCCTCTTCTGGTTGACGAGCACCGTGGCCTTGCCATGCAGGTCTTGCATGACTTCGCTGAGCACCTTGCCCAGTTGGTCAGGTTCCAACCGGTTGTGCAGGCTGAAGCCGTAACTCATCTCGAAAGCGTGCTGGCGCCCGTCAATCTCGGACTCCAGTTCCTTCAGCTGTTCTGCCAGCACCTTGTTGAAGTGGCGCACCTGGCTGGCCGCCAAACGCGACGCCTGCACCTGGTCGACCTGCTCGATTTGCAGCTGCAGCGTCAACAGCGCCAACAGGTCACCGGCTTCATAGGCGGCGTTGGCGCGCTGCATCAGTTGCGTGCTGCGTGCGCGCTCTTCGTCGTTGGCGGTGGTGGCCACGCGGTCGGGGTGCAGTGCGGCGGCCAGTTTGCGGTAGACCTCGCGCACCGTCTGCGAAGCCTGGCGTGCATCTTCCTCGGCGCGTTTGGCCGCTGCGCTTTGTTTCTTGCGGGCCGGCTTTCGAAACTGTGCTGCCGCTTGTTCCCAGGCCTGCCGCTGCTCTGCGTCGCGCTGGGCCATTTGCTCGCGGGCCCTGTCCATCAGGTCTTCGGCTGACTCAACGGGTGCGTCGCCCAGGTCCAGTTCGCCCACGGTTTCCAGCATCTGTTTCATGCTTTGCAGTTCCAGTTTTGACTCACTGTCAAAGTCCAGATCGGCGTGGCGGTTGTACAGAGCCTTCAATTCAGCGTCAGGCTCTTCTTCGCCCGCCAGCAGCGTGTTGCAGAGATCCAGCAGTTCTTGGGTCAGCGTCTGGCTCTCGCTTTGTGTCCAGCGCCTTCCCAGCAACAGTTGTTCCAGTTCAAACGCCCAAGCGCGCCGCAATTCCCGCAGCCGCTTGATTTCCGGCGTGGCACGCTGCTGCCACTTTTGCGAAAACAGCGGCAGCTGTTCCTGCCATTGCTGCAGCCGCTGGCGAGCCTTGTCCAGCTTGCCCATCAGGGTGCGAAAACGTTTGTGTTCGGGCGTGTCGGCTTCAGCGCCCGTGGCCAGGCTGAGCTGAATTTCGTGCAGCGGTCGGCTCATGGCTTGTGGGGAATCGGTTCGGCTGGGCATTGTCCCAGCCGCGCCAGCCGGGCTGCGCGCAGCCGCGTGCCGGCACTGCGGCCGCTGTTGGACGAAGGCGGTGCGCAACGTGTGCGCATCAAGGCAGCACCGGGGTCAACAAGCACGTCGGCTGGCCTGCGGCGCCCAACGGGCGGTGGGCCATGACCCGTTGCAGCGGGCTGCTCAGGGCCTGGCCGGGCGCAGTTGGCGCATCAATTCTTCAGCGCGCTGCGCCAATCGCTGCCATTCGTGGGCCCGGCTTTGGTCGATGAACTGCAACGACTGCGCGTGGCTGATGGCTTCCAGCAGCGGAGTCAGGCCCACCATCGCCGCGTTCAAAGAAGCCCAACCGGGCGCAGGCGCCAGGGGCGTGGACACCGTGCGCGGTGTCGCTGACATCAGCACCACCACCTGACCAGGTCGCTTTTCTGCCGCGACGCGGCGCTTGCGCTGCTGCGTGCCGCTGGATCTGGATGTTTCCGTTGTTGCCAGGCCTTGTTGCATTGGCAGTCCAGCCGTTGTGGCCGCGGCTGGGGCGGCCGGAATGATGAACACGCGTGGGCTCTTTTCGCCAGCGGGCTGTTCGTCGCTGCGGTGCCCGGCAGCGGTGGCGAGTACCGGCGCTGCGGCTGCCAGGCGGGCCCGCCGCACGGTGACCTGGGCGGTGCTTGCGGGCGTGCCGCGCGGTTCTGACGAAGGAAAAGTCGCAAAGGCGGCCTCGGCGGCCAGCCGAGCTGCGCTCATGGGTGCTGGCGCCGCATCCTTGCCGGCCTCTGCCGTTGGCGCCGGGCGCGAGCGCTTGCTGAACGTTCGGTGGGTGGGGGTGTTCTGGGTCCGATATCCGAATTGCACAGTTCTGATTCCGTTCGTCTTGTCTCGCGCCCCGGGTACGGTGGTCGCGCGGGCTGCTCCCCAGCTTGGACCGTATTGTCACAAAAACGACTTCCTTTCACAGGCGCTTGGGGTCAGCGGCCCGCGCGGGCCAGAAAGGCGTCGTAGGCGCGGCAAAACTCCTGGGGCACTTCGAAGTAGGGCAAGGCCCCCGTCTGCAGCACCGTGCATTGCCAGCTGGCCTTGGCCAGCAAGGCGTCTTTGCCGCGGTAGTCGGTGAAGTCGCCGCGCACGCCGTGGCACATCCACACCGGCAGCTTTAGTGATTCGTACAGCGTCAGCACGTCGGCGCTGAACAAGCCACCCGAGACGAAGTGCAGCGGCGCGAACTCCGCCCCCGGCTGCTGCGCGGTGTGCACGGCGTAGGCGAACAGCGTTTCGTCGATGGCGCGGTCGCCCCAGGTCTTGGCCAGGAAAAAGCGCACCACGCCGGGCTTCGTCAGGCCGCGAAACACGGCGCCGCCCCAGCGGCCCCCTGGGCCGCGCAGGATCTTCAGCAAGCCGGGCACGCTGCGTGTGCTGCCCGGCGCGCCATGGCCACCCTGGCCGCCGCGCAGGCCTGTGGGGCTGACCAAGGCCAGGCTGCTGAAAGATGCCGGTGACTCCACCGCGGCGCGGGCCAGGAATTCCGTGCCCAGCGACACCGCCAACGCGTCCACCGGCCCGCCGCCGCAGCGCGCACGCATGCTGGCCACCACGGCGTGCAAGGCGTCGCACATCAGCCGTGGCGTGTAGTCGCGGTTGCTGCGCTCGGAAAAGCCGAACCCGGGCAGATCCACGGCGAAGACGCTGCGCGTGGCCCGGTAGTGGTCAAACAGCGGCCGCACTTCAGCGGCAGAGGCTGTGGCGTTGACGCTGTGCACCAGCAACAGCGGCGGGCCCGCACTTTCCAGCGCGGCGTAGACACTGATGCCGCCGGCAGTGGGGTGCGTGATGGTCAGTCGTCCAGCGTCAAGCGCTGGGGCCAGGCGGGTGTGCAAAGGGTGCTGCTTCGTTGAAGAAGGCCAAGGAACAGGGCTGCTATTTTGCGCGTCGGCGCGTGCACTGATGGTCTCAGGGTTGCTGGGCCTCTTGGACTTCAAGTTGTCAAAGTGTTTGTCGAGATTGGGTTTCAAGATGTCCGGCCCTAGAGCCGTGCACGATCCGCCCGCAACCGAGGAGCATCAACGTGATCAACCCATACCGCCAGCACCGCGCCGCGCATGTTCAAGCCACGGTGGAAGAGGCGCTGCCCACCACGGGCCTGGCCTGTCTCACCGACGACCAACTCGGCCAGTGGGCGGTGTCCAGCAGCACGTCGGGCATGGGGGTTGGCAAGCTCTCGCCCGCCCAGCGGCTGGACCTGGGGGTGGAGATCCACAGCAACTTCAGAGTGGTGAGCGCGTACACACCGCTGGAACAGGGCAGTGCAGGTGCCGGTAGCAACGCCGCGCCGGATGGCGGCGGTTCGACGGGCTACATCAGAACGATGTCGTACTGTTCCGGGCTCATGCCCGGCTCGGCGCTCAACGAAATGGGCCGGCCTATGAATTCGCTCAGCCCGGCAAGGTGGGCGCTTTCTTCGTCCAGCAGCATTTCCACGACGCTGGCATTGGCCACGACACGGAATTCCTTGGGCGCGAACTGCCGGGCTTCGCGCAAGATTTCGCGCAGGATGTCGTAACACACGCTGCGCGCGGTCTTCACCTGCCCGCGGCCTTCGCAGGTGGGGCAGGGCTGGC
>JAYSXE010000118.1:0-8469 GCA_043717565.1 Burkholderiales bacterium
GCCGGTGACGATGTGCACCTTCACCTCGAGCCGGCTGCCGTTCATGCCGATGGGCTCTTTCACCTCGTGCCCGTCGATGATGAATTCCTGCGGCTCGATCAGCAGCACGCGCTGGTCGTTCGGGATGTTGATGGCCTTGGCCGTTTCGACCACGCGGCTCACGTCCACGGGCGTCACCTCGCGGTTGTCGCGCACGATGACCATGCCGGTGCTGTTCTGGCCCCGGATGTGGCTGCCGGTGATGCCTGTGTAGACGCTGGTGATCTTGCAGGCGGCCATCATCTCGGCCTCTTTCAGCGCCTGCTGGATGCTCTGCACCGTGGCGTCGATGTTCACCACCACGCCGCGCTTCAGGCCGTGCGTGGGCGCCACCCCCAGGCCGGCCACGCGCAGCCCGCCGTCGGGCATGACTTCGGCGGCCACCACCATCACCTTGGCGGTGCCGATGTCCAGCGCAAAAACCATGTCCTTGAATTCTTTGGCCATGCTGTGCCTCCTCAGTTTGTTTTTTTGGCCGCAGCGGCTGAAGCGGCCGACGACACACTGATGCCGCGCAGCCGAACGGCATAACCGTCGCTGTGCCTCAGGTCGGCCATTTCCAGCGGTGCGCGCCATTTGTCGGTGGCTTCGCCCACGGTGCGCACGAACTGCAGCGTGCGCGCCACGATCTGCTCTTCCTGGCCCCGGCCCAGTTCAACCACGGCAGTGGACCGCAGTTCTGCGCGCCAGCTGCCGCGGTCGCTGAGTTCCAGCGTCTCGATGTGCTGGCCCATGCCGGCCAGCACCGGCGCCAGGCGGCGGTACAGCGCCAGCATCTCGGCAGCGGTGCCTTCGGGCCCGGCCAGGATGGGCAGCGCGGCAGCCGCCGCGGCGGGCGTACCGGGTGCGGGTGCACCGGGGGCCGCCGCCAGGTGTTCTTCGATGTCGTTGGCGCTGGCTTCGAACAGTTCTCCGTGGTCGTTGACGATGCGGTCGCCGCTGACGCCGCTGCCGGCGCCCTGCCACAGTGCCGCCGGGCGGTGCTCTTCCAGGTGCACCACCAGCGTGTCGGGCCAGACCCGGCGCACCACCGCCTGGCGCACCCACGGCACGCTCTGGAAGGCGCTGCGCACCTGCTGCAGGTCCACCGAGAAGAAGTTGCCCGTCAGGCGCGGCAGCACATGCGCGCGCACCGTGGGCAGGTTGGTGCGCAGCAGGTCGCCGCGCAGTTGCACCTCGCGCAGTGCAAACCCGGGCCAGCGCGCCAGCCACACCACCGCGCCGGCCACCAGCACCAGCGCCAGCAGCGCAAACAGCGTGTTCGCCGCGGCGTTGGTGACGCGCACGTCCACCGGCAGCGGCGCGGTGCGGCGCAGGTGGGTGGTGGGTGCGGGCTTGCGGGTGGCCATGGTGTGGTCTGCGGGTTCAGGCCGCAGGGCGGGTGGCGTCCAGCCGCGCCTGCAGCAGCAGGTGCAGGCACAGGTCTTCGTAGCTGATGCCCGCGGCCCGTGCCGACATGGGCACCAGCGAGTGCGAGGTCATGCCCGGGCTGGTGTTCATTTCCAGCAGGAAGATCTTGCGGTCGGCCTGCGCACCTCGCGAACGCATCATCAGGTCGGCACGGCCCCAGCCGCGGCAACCCAGCGCCTTGAAGGCGGCCAGCGTCAGGTGCTGCACCTCGGCTTCTTCGCTGGCGCTCAGCCCGCTGGGGCAGCGGTAGCCGGTGGCGTCGCTGAAGTACTTGTGTTCGAAGTCGTAGTTGCCGTCGGGCGCGTCGATGCGCACCACCGGCATCGCGCGCGCCTGTGCTCCGTCGCCCAGCACGGGGCAGGTCAGCTCGATGCCGTCGATGAACTCTTCGCACAGCACGTCGGCGTCGTAGCGCGAAGCCAGCGCCACGGCGTCCTGCATCTGCGAGTAGCCCATCACCTTGGTGATGCCGATGGAAGAACCTTCGCGCGGCGGTTTCACGATCAGCGGCAGGCCCAGTTCGTCGGGCACCTTGCGCACCGTCTCCAGCGCCTGCTGGCCCGGTTCCAGCCACTGCCAGCGCGGCGTGGGCAGGCCGGCGCTGGCCCACACGCGCTTGGTCATCACCTTGTCCATGGCGATGGCGCTGGCCATCACGCCCGAGCCGGTGTACGGAATGCGCAGCAGTTCCAACGCGCCCTGCACCGTGCCGTCTTCGCCGTGCCGGCCGTGCAGCGCAATGAAGGCGCGGCTGAAGCCCTGCACCTTCAACTGGTCGAGGTCGCGTTCCGCGGGGTCGAAAGCGTGGGCGTCCACGCCACGGGCCTTCAGGGCGGCCAGCACACCGGCGCCGGACATCAGCGACACCTCGCGCTCGGCACTGCTGCCACCCATCAGGACGGCCACTTTTCCCAGACCCTGGGCATCCACATTCATGCCAATGCTCCGCTCGGTTGAACCAGTTGTTGGGGCACGCCACCTATGGTGCCGGCGCCCAGGGTGATGACCACGTCGCCGGCGCGCGCGGTGCCGCGGATGGCTGCAGGCAGCGCACCCAGGTCGGCCACGAAGCGAACCGTTCCGCCCTGGCCCGCCACCCGTTCGGCCAGCGCAGCGCCGTCAGCGCCGGCGATAGCGGTTTCGCCGGCGGCGTACACCTCGGCCAGCAGCAGCAGGTCGGCCGTGGCCAGCACGCGGGCAAAGTCGTCCAGGCAGTCGCGCGTGCGGGTGTAGCGGTGGGGCTGGAAAGCCAGCACCAACCGGCGGCCGGGATAGGCACCGCGCGCGGCGGCGACAACGGCGGCCACTTCCACCGGGTGGTGGCCGTAGTCATCGATCAGCGTGAAATGGCCACCGCTGGCGCAGGGCACTTCGCCGTGCGACTCAAAGCGCCTGCCCACGCCCGCAAAACCCTGCAGGGCCTGCGCCGTGGCAGCGTCGGGCAGGCGCAGGTGGCGGGCCACCGCCAGCACCGCCAGCGCATTGCGCACGTTGTGCAGGCCCGCCAGTTGCAGCGTCAGCGGCAGGTCGGCGTGGCCGGTCTGGCGGGCGGTGAACTGCATGCGGGCGCCGTCCAGCGCCTGCACCTGCACACCCTGCAGGTCGGCCCCGGGCTGCAGGCCGTAGGTGGTGACAGGCCGCTGCAGGCGCGGCAGCACGGCCTGCACACCCGCGTCGTCGGCACACAGCACGGCGCGGCCGTAGAACGGCAGGCGGTGGATGAAGTCGACAAAGGCCGCGTGCAGACGTTCGGTGCTGTGGCCGTAGGTCTCCATGTGGTCGACGTCGATGTTGGTGACCACGCTGACGATGGGGCTCAGCTGCAGGAACGAGGCGTCGCTTTCGTCGGCCTCGGCCACGAAGTGCGGCCCCTGCCCCAGCCGCGCGTTGGCGCCCAGGCTGCGCAGCTTGCCGCCGATGACGAAGCTGGGGTCCACGCCAGCCGCCATCAACACGCTGGCGGCCAGCGACGTGGTGGTGGTCTTGCCGTGCGTGCCGGCAATCGCAATGCCCGTCTTGCCGCGCATCAGCTCGGCCAGCAGCACCGCACGCGGCACCACCGCAATGCCCTGCGCGCGCGCAGCCACCACTTCGGGGTTGCTGGCCGGCACGGCGCTGCTGGTGACGACGGCGTCGGCACCGGCCATGTGCGCGGCGGCATGGCCGACATGCGTCTGCACGCCCTGCGCCGCCAGGCGGCGCGCGACGTCGCTGTCCTGCTGGTCAGACCCGCTGACGCGGTAGCCCAGGCCGTGGGCGATCTCTGCCAGAGCGCTCATGCCCGCGCCGCCAATGCCCACGAAATGCAGGTGGCGCACCGCCTGTTGCATGGGGTGCTGTTGCAGGCTGCTCATGCCGCCCTCCGCACCAGTTGCTCGATCTCGTCGGCCACGCGCGCTGCGGCCTGCGCGCGCGCCAGGCTGCGGGCCTGCGTGGCCATGGCCAGCAGCTGCGGGCGGTCCAGGCCCTGCAGCAGCGGGGCCAGGGCGGCCGCCGTCAGTTCGCTCTGCGGCAGGTGGATGGCGGCACCCTGCGCGGCCATCCACTGCGCGTTGTCGCGCTGGTGGGCGGTGGTGCTGGCGATGAACGGCACCAACACTGCTGCCACGCCAGCGGCGCACAGTTCACTGACAGTGATGGCGCCGGCGCGGCAGACCATCAGGTCGCACGCGGCCAGTTGCTGCGGCATGTCGTCGATGAAAGGCTGCACCTGCGCGGCGACGCCGGCGCGCGCATAGGCCTCGCGCACGCTGTCGGCCTGCGCGGTGCCGGTCTGGTGCAGCACCTGCGGGCGCTGTTCGGGCGGCAGTTGCGAAAGTGCCTGCGGCAGCACCCGGTTCAGCACCTGCGCGCCCAGGCTGCCACCCACCACCAGCAGCTTCAGCGGGCCCTGCCGGCCTGCGAAACGCAGCGCGGGGGCCGGCAGCGCTTCGATCTCGGCGCGCACGGGGTTGCCAGTGACGACTGCGTTTTTCGTGCGCTGGGCGGCGGCGCCGTCAAAGCCGAAGGCCACGCGGTCGGCAACGGGCAGCAGGCCCTTGTTGCTGAGCAGCAGCGCGGCGTCGGCGTTCACCAGCATCAGCGGCTTGTTCAGCAGGCTGGCCATCAGGCCGCCTGGAAAGCACACATAACCACCCATGCCCAGCACGGCACTGGCACCGCGCCGGCGCAGGATGCCCAGGCAGTCCCAGAAAGCCTTCAGCATGCGCACACCACCGGTGGCTGTGTGCAGCAAGCCTTTGCCGCGCAAGCCGCTGAAGCTGATGGTGTCCATCGGAATTGCGGTGGGCGGCACCAGCTTGTTTTCCATGCCGTGCGAAGTGCCCAGCCAGCTCACGCTCCAGCCCCGGCCCTGCATTTCACGCGCCACCGCCAAGCCTGGAATGATGTGGCCCCCCGTGCCAGCGGCCATGATGACCAGGTGGCTCATGCGCGGTCACCGCGCATGAGCGCTCTGTTTTCAATATCCACCCGCACCACCATGGCCAGCGCCACCAGGTTCATCAGAATCGCCGAGCCGCCATAGCTCATCAGCGGCAGCGTCAGGCCCTTGGTGGGCAATGCGCCCAGGTTCACGCCCATGTTGATGAAGGCCTGCACCCCCATCCACACGCCAATGCCCTGGCAGAACAGGCCGGCAAACACACGGTCCAGCGCAATGGCCTGGCGGCCGATTTCGATGATCCGGCGCGTCAGCCAGAAGAACAGCACGATGACGGTGGCCACGCCAACGAAGCCCAGCTCTTCACCGATGACGGCCAGCAGGAAGTCGGTGTGCGCCTCGGGCAGGTAATGCTGCTTCTCCACGCTGGCGCCCAGCCCCTGGCCAAAGAATTCACCGCGGCCGAAGGCGATGAGTGAATGCACCAATTGGTAGGCCTTGCCCTTGGCGTGGTCCTCTTTCCACGGGTCCAGGTAGGCCAGGATGCGCTGGCTGCGCATCTCGTCGAAGTACAGGATCAGCCCCAGCGTCACCAGCAGCACGGCCACGATCAGGAAGAACATGCGTGCGTTGACGCCGCCCAGGAACAGCACGCCCATGGCGATGCTGGCGATGACCAGGAAAGCACCCATGTCGGGCTGGCGCAGCAGCAGCAGGCCCACAAAGGCCACGGCCAGCGCCATGGGCGTGACGGCGCGGAAGAAGTTTTCGCGCGCGTCCATGCGCCGCACCATGTAGTTGGCGGCATACAGCGCAATGGCCAGCTTGGCCATTTCGCTGGGCTGGAAGTTCATGAAACCCAGCGGTATCCAGCGCCGCGCGTTGTTCACCACCTTGCCGATGAAGGGCAGCAGCACCAGCACTAGCAGCACCAGCGCCGCCACAAAGAACCAGGGCGCCGCCTCTTCCCACACGGCGATGGGCACCTGCACCACCACCAGCGCTGCAAACAGCGCGATGGCCAGCGAGATGACATGGCGCTGCAGAAAGTGCGTGGGCGCGTAGTTGCCGAAGCGCGGGTTGTCGGGCAGCGCCACGCTGGCCGAATACACCATCACCACGCCCAGCAGCAGCAGCGCCATCACCACCGACACCAGGGTCTGGTCGAACACCGTCAGGCGCACGGCGCGCGCGCCCGGGATGTCCAGGCGGTCGCGCACCGGCAGGTGGCCGGAAACACGGTCGGCCTTGCGCTGGAACCGCTGCTGCTGCCAGCGGTCCAGCCCCGCACCCAGCGCCTGCACGCGGGCGCGCAACGCAGCCAGCAGCGCCTTCATGCCTGGCCCCGGTCTGCCGCCCAGGCCTGCGCGGCCTCGACGAACACGCGCGCACGGTGCGCGTAGTTGTCAAACATGTCCAGGCTGGCACAGGCAGGGCTGAGCAGCACGGCGTCACCCGGCGCAGCCTGCGCCAGGCACCAGTCGGTGGCCGCCTGCAGCGTGTCAAAACGCTGCAGCGGCATGGCGGCGGTTTCGGCGTGTGCGGCCAGCACGGTTTCGATGGCGCTGGCGTCGCGGCCGATCGTGGCCACAGCGCGCGCGTGGCGCGCCAGCGGCGGCACCAGCGGGCTGAAGTCCTGGCCCTTGCCGTCGCCGCCCAGCACCACCAGCAGCCGGCCCGGCGCCTTGTCGGCACCCAGGCCCGACAGCGCGGCCACGGTGGCGCCCACGTTGGTGCCCTTGCTGTCGTCGTAGACCTCCACGCCTTCAGCCAGCAGCACGAACTGCACGCGGTGCGGCTCGCCGCGGTAGTCGCGCAGGCCATGCAGCATGGGTGCCAGCGGGCAGCCGATGGCGGTGGCCAGGGCCAGCGCCGCCAGCGCGTTGGCCGCGTTGTGGCGGCCGCGCACGCGCAGCGCGTCAGCCGGCATCAGGCGCTGCAGGTGGACGTCGTCGTCGGGGTCGCCCTTCTTGCGCTTGAAGGTCTCGTCGGTGGGCAGCGCCCGCACCAGCCAGGCCATGCCACCTTCTTCGACGATGCCGAATTCTTCAGGCTGCAGCGGTGCCGACAGACCAAAGCCGACCGTGCGGCGCTCAACCGGCTTCACAGCCGCTTTCGCAGTGGTCTTGGCCGCTTTGCCGAACCGGCCCTTGGCGGCCACCGCAGCGGGCATCAGCTGCTGCACAACCGCCTGCACGGCAGCGTCGTCGCGGTTGAACACCATCACCGCGTGCTGGCCATAAACACGCGCCTTGGCTGCCGTGTAGGCAGCCATGTCGCCATGCCAGTCCAGGTGGTCCTGCGTGATGTTCAGCACCACGGCAGCGGCGGGCTCGAAGCCCTGCACGCCTGCGCCACCGCCGTCGAGCTGGAAACTGGAAAGTTCCAGCACCCAGACCTGCGGCAGCGATGGCTGCTCGTCGGCTTCGCCCACCGCCTCGTCCAGCGCGTCGTCCACTGCGTCGTCTGCGGCCGGGGGCGGCACAGCAGCATGTACAGCCGGTACGCCATCGGGTGCATCGGCAACGCCCGCTTCAACCGTCACCGGTTCAGCACCTGCTGCCACCACGGGTTCCGGCGGGGCCACCCAGGGCACCGCATCCAGTTGCTGCTGCAACGTGTCCAGCAGCGTGGGGCCGATGTTGCCGGCCATCACCACCGACTTGCCAGCGCGCGCCACCAGCAGCGCCGTCATCGCGGTGACCGTGGTCTTGCCGTTGGTGCCGGTGATGGCCAGCAGCTGCGGTGCGTAGGCGCGCTGAGCCTTCAGGTCGGCCAGCGCGTGCACAAACAGGTCCAGCTCGCCCAGCACCGCCAGGCCACTGGCCCGCGCATGCTGCAGCAGCGGTGCGATGCGCGGGTCGTGTGGCGCCAGGCCGGGGCTTTTCAGCACCAGCTTGAAACCAGCCAGCAGCGGCTCGTTGTCGGGCAGCGTGGTCAGGCGCTGCACTGCCGGCAGTTCCTGCGCGAGGGTGTCGTCTTGCGGCGCTCGCTCGCGCGAGTCCCACACCGACACCTGCGCACCGTGGCGCACGCACCAGCGCGCCATGGCCAGGCCGCTGGTGCCCAGGCCCAGTATCAACACGGTGGTGTCGCGCAGGAAATTCATGGGTTTGTCAACGCGGCTTCAGCGCAGTTTCAAACTCGCCAGGCCGATCAGGCACAGCAGCATGGTGATGATCCAGAACCGCACCACCACCTGTGTTTCGCCCCAGCCTTTCTTCTCGAAGTGGTGGTGCAACGGCGCCATCAGGAAGATGCGGCGGCCCTCGCCGTATTTCCGCTTGGTGTACTTGAACCAGCTCACCTGCAGCATCACCGACAGCATCTCGGCCACGAACACGCCGCCCATGATGCCGAGCACGATTTCCTGGCGCGTGATGACAGCGATGGTGCCCAGCGCGCCGCCCAGCGACAACGCGCCCACGTCGCCCATGAACACCTGCGCCGGGTTGGCGTTGAACCACAGGAAGGCCAGCCCCGCGCCGGCCATGGCCGAGCAGAACACCAGCAGTTCGCCGGCGCCCGGGATGTGCGGGAACAGCAGGTACTTGCTGAACACCGCGTTGCCCACCACGTAGGCAAACACGCCCAGCGCCGAGCCCACCATCACCACCGGCATGATGGCCAGGCCGTCC
>JAYSXE010000119.1:0-22814 GCA_043717565.1 Burkholderiales bacterium
GTAGCGGCCCGGCAGGATGGTGCCGCCGTAGACGTAGATGGCCGGCACGTTGGCGCGCAGCATGCCCATCATGCCGCCGGGCATGTTCTTGTCGCAGCCACCGATGACCAGCACACCGTCCATCCACTGGCCGCCAACGCAGGTTTCCACGCAGTCAGCAATGACTTCGCGCGACACCAGGCTGTACTTCATGCCCTCGGTGCCCATGGCCATGCCGTCGCTGATGGTGGGGGTGCCGAAGATCTGCGGGTTGGCGCCGGCGGTCTTCAGCGCGTCCACGGCGGCGTCGGCCAGCCGCTGCAGGCCGCTGTTGCACGGGGTGATGGTGCTGTGGCCATTGGCCACGCCGATCATGGGCTTGCCGAAGTCGTTTTCGGTGTAGCCCATGGCGTAGTACATGCTGCGGTTGGGCGCGCGTGCCACGCCCTCGGTGATGTTTTTTGAACGGCGGTTGATGCTCATCGGAGGCTCCAAAACAGCCCATGAGTGTATCGGCCAGCACCGGCCCGGCCCGGCGGTGGACAATCGGTTTCGAGACTTGGAGCTTGCTTGATGCTGGTACATCCCCAGTTCGACCCCGTTGCCCTGCACCTGGGGCCGGTGCAGATTCATTGGTACGGCCTGACCTACCTGCTGGCGTTCGGCCTTTTCCTGTGGCTGGCCAGCCGGCGTGTGCGCTTGCCCTGGTTCGCGCAGGCAGGGTGGACACGGCGCGACGTCGAGGACATGCTGTTCTACGGCGTTTTGGGCGTGGTGCTAGGCGGGCGCCTGGGCTATGCGCTCTTTTACAAGCCCGGCGTGTATCTCGCCAACCCGACCGAGATACTGGCCGTCTGGCGGGGCGGCATGTCGTTCCACGGTGGGCTGCTGGGCGTGATCGTCGCGATGGCGCTGTTTGCGCGCCGGCGCGGGCGCCCCTTTCTGCAGGTGATGGACGTTGTGGCACCGTGTGTGCCCACCGGCATTGCCGCGGTGCGCATTGGCAACTTCATCAACGGCGAACTGTGGGGCCGCGCTGCCGACGCCAGCCTGCCGTGGGCGATGGCTTTTCCGCAAAGCGGCAGCATGGCGCCCAAGCACCCCTCGCAGATCTACCAGGCGCTGATGGAAGGCCTGCTGCTGTTTGTGCTGCTGTGGTGGTACGCGCAGCGTGAACGCGCCCGCGGCCAGGTGGCGGCAGTGTTTGTGTTCGGCTACGGTGTGCTGCGCTTTGCCGGTGAATTCTTCCGCGAGCCCGACAGTTTCCTGGGCCTGCTGGCGCTGGGCATGAGCATGGGCCAGTGGCTGTGCCTGCCGATGATGGCCGCCGGCGCGGGCTTATGGTGGTGGTTCGGCCGCCAGCCGGTGGAAACAGTCGCCGCGGCCGATGCGGCGGGCGTGAAGCAAAAAGGCAAGGCATGAGACAGATTTTTCTGGACACCGAAACCACCGGGCTGAACGCGGCGCAGGGCGACCGCGTCATCGAGATCGGCTGCATCGAATACGTGAACCGCCGCGACTCGGGCCGTCGCTTGCACCACTACATCAACCCCCAGCGCAGCAGCCACCCCGACGCGCTGCGCGTGCACGGCATCACCGACGCATTCCTGGCCGACAAGCCGCTGTTTGAGGCTGTTGCGGGCGAGCTGGTGGAATTCCTGAAAGGCGCCGACGTGGTCATCCACAACGCTTCTTTCGACATCGGCTTCCTCGACGCCGAGCTGGCACGTCTGAGCTTGCCTCCGGTGGCGCGCCACGTTGGCAAGGTCACTGACAGCCTGCTGCTGGCCCGCGAGCAGTTCCCGGGCAAAGCCAATTCGCTGGACGCGTTGTGCAAGCGGCTGGAGGTGGACAACTCCGGCCGCGAACTGCACGGCGCCTTGCTCGACGCGGGCCTGCTGGCCGAGGTGTACCTGCGCTTGACGCGGGGCCAGGGTTCGCTGGTCATCGACGCCAGCCCGCAGTCACAGAACCGCGGCGCGGTGCTTGCGGCTGACCTTTCAACGTTCGTGCTGCCCCTGCTGCTGGCTGACGATGAAGAACAGGCGGCGCACGCTGCCGTGCTGGCCGAACTGGACGAGGCCTGCAAAGGCAAAGCCGTCTGGCGCGAAGACTTGCCGGTTGCCGTGGCCTGAGGGCTGCCCCGGCCATGGCATAATCTGAGGCTTACCGGAAACGGTAGCCCGGCGGGCATAGCCCAGGGGCCACAGATTCCGGGCGGTTAGCTCAGCGGTAGAGCACTGCCTTCACACGGCAGGGGTCGCAGGTTCAAACCCTGCACCGCCCACCAAGTCTTTTTTGGAAACAACGTTTGACGCCACCCTCGGGGTGGCGTCTTCGTTTCTGGTCTGGAAAAGGCATGAAGTCGCGGGCATGGGTCGCATTGCTATCGTCGGCTCCTGAGCGCTCCCGCTGACACATCGCGGTTCCCGCGCCAGATCCTGGCGGCCGTGCAGCGCAAGCCAGCCCACTGCGTGCACAGGCGCGCCAGCATCCGGTCAGCGCGGATCGGCCAAGGGGTCGCTTGCTCTCCGCGCGGCCTTGAGCAACCCCCTAAGTTGCGAATCCCGAACCTGTAGCCATGCGGTCGCATGCTGACTACATTGAGACCCGGCGCGAGGGCTCTAACCAGCAGCTGCTCCCGAAGACTTCAGGGGCCCAGACAGCACGGCATGCGCTCTTGGTGCAGCCAGTTTGGCGTGAACGGGTGCACGCGAGGGAGCGGCATTCTGTGTGTTGGTCGATCAAGGAGGATTCAGATGATCAAGAACACCACCCACCCGAAAGCATCGGTCCAGCGGGCTGCTGCATGGGCATCGGCGCTGCTGCTGACCACCTTGTCCTCAGCAGCCGGTGCTGCCATCGTGCTGCAGGACACGTTCAGCGACGACACGCCGGGCGCTATGCCCAATGGCGCCGAGATCGGCACTGCGGTGTATCCCGGCCTGTCGGTACCGGCAACCACCACCACCGACTACCGGGTGTTCAGCGACGGCGGCAACCAGCGGTTGCGTGTCACGGCACCCGGCCCGGCAGGGGTGGCCGACAACGGCAGCCTCATCGACTACTTTCCCACTGCACAAGCGCCGTCCACGCGCGTCAGCTACCGTTATCGGCTTGAGACGGGCGCTGCGCTTGTTGGACTGAACGCCTTTGGCCAGGAACTGGTGATGTCGCCTTTCGGCACGAACCTGGAACTGCTGTGGGCCAACGACGGCCAGTGGTGGGTGGGCACCACCAAGACGGGTGACATTGCGTTCACCACCGCCAGTACCGGCTTTTCCTACAACCTGGGCCTGGACTACGAGGTGGTCTGGTTGATCGATGGCGCGGGCGGGTTTTTTTCCATTTTGATCGACGGCCAGGCCATCGTCAGCAACCAGGCCCATGTGCCCATGCAGGGCGTGCTGGAACTGGCCTTTTTCAACAACTTCAACTCCACCGGCGCTCAGGCCATCGACGATGTGCTCATCACCACAAACGTGCCAGAGCCGTCCAGCTTGGCGCTGGCGCTGCTGGCCTTGGCAGTGGTGGCCGCACCGAGTGTGAGGCGCGTGCGTTGAACGGTGGCGAAAACGCCTCGCTGGCAGTGCGGCGCCGTTTGAACGGTGTGGCAGCGACTGGGCCCGTTCACTGATGCGCGAGCAGGTGGCAGTCCTGATGGACCGCCTGGTGTCTCAGGCCCACTGCCGGTAGCGGCCATCGCTGGGCGACAGCCTCGGCCGCGGCTTTTCCAGTCCAAACCGGGTAAGCCCGCCTCTGGCCCGCCTTGCTCAGGTTCGTCGAAACCGACCGCTCGCCGCTGGTCGAGATCGCGGCCTCGCGGGTGTACCCGCTGGCGGGCTGAGCCACCGCCGGCTGTTGCAGGAAACGGGCTCGCCACCGGGACGCAAGGCAGCGGGCATTGGCCTAAACGAAGTAACCTGCCGCCCGTACCTGGAGGCTCTGTCCAGGCTGACCCGTGCAACTGCGCTGACCTGACCCATGCTCGCATCGACCTTGACACCGCACGCAGCACCCACCTGGCCGGGCCCCCAGTTGCCGCGGCTTTACACCTTCCGCCGCTGCCCCTACGCCATGCGCGCGCGCATGGCGTTGCTGCAGGGCGGGCGGGCCTTTGAGGCGGTGGAGGTCAGCTTGCGCGACAAGCCAGCAAGCTTGGTGGCCTTGTCAGCCAAGGCCACGGTACCCGTGCTGCATGTGCCCGACGGCAGCGTCATCGACGAGAGTTGGGACATCCTGCGCTGGGCATTGGCCGAGCCCGATGCGCAGGCCTGGTGGGCGCGCGCGCAATCACCTGCCAACCTGGAGCTGGTGCAGCGCAATGACGGCGACTTCAAGCACCACCTCGACCGCTGGAAGTACCCCCAGCGCTACGCGGGTGGGTCGGTCATGCCAGCAGCACACCGCGACAAGGCGCTGGATGTGCTGCTGCAACCACTGGAAGCACGGTTGCGCGACGCGCCCAGCCTGGGCGGCGCCACGCCCTGCGCCGCCGACCTGGCTGTGATGCCCTTTGTCCGCCAGTTTGCCGCGGTGGACCCGGAGTGGTTTGCAGCGCAGAACCTGCGATCGGTACGGGCCTGGCTGCAAGGCTGGCTCGTCAGCCCGCTGTTTGTTGCGTGCATGCACAAGTTGCCTGCGCAAGGCGCAACTCGCTTTCCGCCGCTTCAGCGTTCGGTGGGCTGAAGATCAGCGCTGCCGGTGGCAGCAGACGCCCAAGCCGGTCTGCCCGCTGGTGGCCGCTTTACGGCACCCAGGGCTTCCCGACCTTCACCCCAGCGTCTTGGCGAGGAAGCGGGCCACCGCGTCGCCAACGCTGGCCTTGCGGCCGTCGTGCGACGTTGCCATGGCGCTGTGCGGGTAGAAGTGTGTGGCGCCCGGCACCAGCCAGTCCTGGCTGCCCGGCGCGTGGGCCGCGAAGGCCTCGCGCATGGCGGCGCTTTGTTGTGCGATGTAGGGCAGGTCGTCCTGCCCATGAAACAGGCACACTGGCGCGCCTTGCTGACGCGTCTTCACCCAGCGCAACAGGTCGGCCTGGCCCATGAAACCCGAGATCGAGACCACCGCTGCTGCAGGCAGCCCCTCGGCGTAGGCCACGTTGATGGCGGTGCGTGCGCCGGCTGAAAAGCCGCCCACGGCGATGCGATTGCCGTCCACCGCCCATTGCCGGGCGTTGGCCTGCACGAAGCGAAACGCGGCAGCCATGTCGTCGGCTGCGGCCTCGACGCCGGCCCACACCATGCGCGTGGTGGCCGGGGGCAGGCCCAGCAGTTGGCGCACCACTTCTACGCGGCCCATCGGAATGTGCTCGGGTTCGACGACGCAAGGCGTGGTGCCTGGGTCCGGGTCTTCCTGCACCAAGCGGTAGTCGATGCTGAAGCCCACGCCGCCGCGGCGTGCGAAGGCCTGGCAGTAGCCGGACACCGGCGTGTTGCGGTGGCCGTCGTTGTCGAATTCGTCGGCTTCCTTGTTGCCGCGGTGAAAGGCGCCACCGAAAGCCATGATCAGCGCCGGCCGCAACGTGCCGGCGGGTGCGGCTTGCGCGGGCGCGTAGACGTCCAGCTTCAGCGGCCGCAGGCGCGGCGTGGTGCTGGCGTCCACCGTGGCATGGCCGTAGATCACGTCACGCGTGATGTTGATGCCTTCGTGCTGCATGGTTCAGGCCGGCTTTATTCCTGCCTCATTCCGGCTTGATGCCCGCAGCGCGCACCACGTCGCCCCATTGTGCAACTTCGCGCTTGATCTGCTGCGTCCACTGTTCGGCGCTCAGCGCCGGCTCGATCGGCACCGAGCCGCCGTTGACGATGCGCGCGCGGATCTCGGGGCGGGCCAGTGCCTTGGTGAACGCTGCGTTCAGCCGCGCCACCACAGCTGGGGGTGTGGCCGCGGGCACAAAGGCCGCGTGCCAGCCCACGCCATCGAAAGGCACGCCGGCTTCCACCAGCGTGGGCAGCTGCGGCAGGTTGGGCAGCCGGCGCGGCCCGGTCACGGCCAGCGCCTTCAGGCGGCCGTCCTTGACGAAGGGTGACATGCTCACCGAATCCAGCAGGCCGAAAGTGACGGCGCCCGACAACAAGTCGGGCAGCGCCAGCATGCCGCCTTTGTAGGGCACATGGGTCATGCGCAGCTTCGCCTGCTGGTTCATGCTTTCACCCACCAGGTGCGAGGGGGTGGCGTTGCCGAAGGTGGCGAACGTGACCTTGTCGCCGTCCTTGCGCGCCAGCGCCAGCAGGTCGGCCAGGCTGTTCAAGGGGCTGTCAGGCCGCGTCAGCACGATCAACGGCACGATGGCGATCTGCGTCACGCCGGTGAAGTCTTTCACCGGGTCGTAACCGGCGTTCTTCAGCACCGACGGCGCAATGGCAAAGGCGCCTGCCGAGACCAGCACGGTGTAGCCATCGGGTGCAGCGCGCGCGGCTTCGGCGGCGCCCAGTGCGCCGCCCGCGCCAACCTTGTTCTCCACGATCACCGGCTGGCCCAGGTCTTCCTTCAGGGCTTCGGCCAGCACGCGCGCCATGATGTCGGTGCCGCCGTCTGGGGCGTTGTTCACCAGCAGCTTGATCGGCCGCGTGGGGTAGGCCTGGGCGTGAGCGCTGGCCACCACACCAACAGCGATGACGGACAGCAGCAGGGGGAACAGACGGCGCATGAGGGGGCTCCTGGGTGATGGCTTGCATTTCACCATGGCGAGAGCGGTGTTCAGCGCCACGCGTCCAACAGGGCGCCATCGGCAGCGTGGCGACGCACTTCTTGCGCAGCGGCGGTTCTGCCGGGCTCGTGCTTTGCGCCGGCTGGCGGGGTGGTTCGCCCTTTAGGCCGGCGCTGAATAACCGAGCAGCCTGCGCCAGTCGTTGATCACGGGTGCCATGATCACGTCACTGCGGGGCGGCACTGCAGAGGCCACGATGTCGACCTCGGCGGCCGGCGGTTTGCCGCTGGCGCGTTCCATCAGCCAGGCCAGCAAACTGGCGTCGCGCTGCCCAACCTGCACTTCGAGTCCGCGCAGATCGGCCAGGTAGGGCGCCACAGGGCCGTAGTAGTCAGTGGCCGGACCGATCGGCATGAAGCCGAAACCGAGCTGCGACAGCGAGCGCGCCAATGGTTTTTCCATCGCCGCGTACCAGAACCGCAGCTTGTGCTCGACGCAATACTGGTACATCTGGCGGTACAGGTTGAGCAACACACCCGGCGCCTGGTGGCGGCGGTCGCCCGAAAAGGCGGCTGCATTCTGTTCTGGGGTGACGCCACTCAGCCCGTCACCCTGGCGGCGGCGGTAGTCCTTGCGCACCATCAACCGGCTGATCTCTGCAGCCTCATACGGTGACGGCAACTCGATGCCCGAAGAGACGTCGCAATGCCGTTGAAACGGGAAGCGGGCCTCCGGGCACGGCTTGACGAGACGCACATAGCCCACCAGCTGCTCTTCGTGGTCGAAGGCATAAAAATGCGCTGCGCCTTCGTCGTGCTCGTCGGTTTCCAGGCCGTCGGGGTAATCCTCGCGCAGCAGGTAGTTGCATTCGAGGCAATACACCTGGTAACGCATTTCCAGGGCTCTTTCAAAGGCCTGGGGGCCGCGGGTGGCGAGCGTCGCAGCGTGGTCCTTCATGCAAGTCTACTCCACATCGGCATAAAACCAAGACTTTGGTCTGGTGTGCCCTGAAAAACAGGACCTTCAGCGAGAAGGATGATCACGCGCGGGTCATTTCCCGAAACCGAGTAATAGTAGGCAGATTGCGCGATTCTTCCTAGATGGGATTTCTCTGGATATGGTTGCTACCGCACAGGTCTTGCCCATCCAAGGCCGCGGTGCATCGCGGTCTTTCGCTGCCCGGTGAGCGTCCTTTGGCGGCCTTGAAAGGCGCGCGGAAACGAAAAATGCGGGCCCGAAGCCCGCATTTGATGCTTTCCGTTTGACGCTGAATCAGGCCTTGCGGCGGCGCGACACCAAGCTCGCACCCAACAGTGCCAGCCCTGCCAGTGCCAGCGACGAAGGCTCTGGAATCGCGTTGCCCGTCACCTGAGCGACCGACTTCACGGTCCACCCGATGCTGGAAGCGGCGTTATCGACGTCGTCAAAGGTGTTCGTCAGAAACAGATCGTTCTTGCCGCCGTTGGCATTCGTCAACGAATTGGTGTCGAACTGGGAAGCCCACAGACCGCCGGTGATGTCCAGGAACCCCTGGCCGTTGCCACCGAAAGTCTGGTTGTTGTAGTTGGTGAAGTAGGTTGACACCAGATCGCCAGCCAGCACGCCGCCGGCGGCGAAAGTGCCGCTGAGCAGCAAAGTGCCGCCGCTCACGCCGGGGAACAGGCCCGCGTTCAGGTCCTTGCCAGCGCCGACGGTCGGGCCCAGAGTCGGGTCGTAGTCGGTGTCATTCAGCCACAACTGGAATGAGCCACCGGTCGACACGGCAGACGTTGTGCAGCCAAAAAACGTACTGCAGGCCACTTCAACTCTGCTGTCCGACAAGTTGCCGAAGACGCCGGTGATGAAGCCCTGGGCGCCCTTGGTGAACAGGGTGGTGCCCAGTGTCACGTTCGAGATGTTGGAGATGGAAACCAGGCCCATGGTGTCGGCCGACGGGTTCACCGATCCTACGCTGCCGGAGGCGCCGGCCGTGGCCGCTGCGTCGCAGGTGGCCACGCTGGTGCACTTTACGCCTGAAGAATTACCGTACTGGGTGGTTGCGGAGTCGTAGTTGTCAAGCGAGATCTTGATCTGGCCGCCAGTGATCATGGGGACCGGGGCGGCTTGGGCGCCACCAGATGCCACCAGGGCCACAACCGAGGCCGCTGAGGCCAGAAAGGTCTTATTCATTGCTGAGTTCTCCGAAAGGGTTGTGCGGGTGAAAGAAAATACTGGTTGCTGGGTGAGAAGCAATTTTCGAGCCCGCGATGTTGTTTTCTTGTAAGTTATTGATTCACAAGGCGAATGTGCGCAGAGGCCTTGGTTGCCGATTTTAGAGTGTAAAGAATGTCGACGGCTGAAAATCATTCGCAGGTCGGTACGGTGTAGAGAAACTTCCTTTCGTGGTCCAAGTTTGGGCCCCAGCTTTGTGCTTGGTTTGTGAAATATGTCACGTTGAGTTTCGAGAAACCAGCGCCGGCGGCTCTGGACATCAGATGGGCCTGCCGCTGCAGCGCGTCGGCTGCCGTTGCACCGGCCGCCAACTGCATGGTCAGCGCAAGTGCGCCGTTGTCGCCCAGCTGGATCTTGAAGGCGCCGCTCAGCAGGTCGGCATAGGCGTGGTCTTCGTACAGCCAGTCCTTGACCTGTTCCACCGACGGCACGGCGGGCTGGCGGTCCTTGATGCGGCCCCGAAGCAGCACCACCGGCAGCCAGGGCTCTGCCAAGCCGGTGGCCTGACAGAGGGCCTTGACCGCATCCGGGGGTGCAAGCCGCCCCAGGTCGCCGGTGGCAAAACGAGGCAGGGGTATCGCCGCTTCCCGGTCCAGCATCGTGAAGCACAACTCGCCATAGCCCTGGCTGTCGGGCTGCAGCACCTCGATGTGACAGCGCAGCGGGTTGTGGCAGAAGAGGGACGGCAGTGCGCGGTCGCCCGCGGGCAGCCCCAGCCAGGGCTGCGCGAGCGCCGGGTCGCGCAGCGCACGCCGCAGCGCAATGGTGGCGCGCGTTTCGAACAGCAGGTTCAGCCCCAGTTCACCGACGCCAAACGAGCTGCCGATCAGCCGCGAGCTGTCGCGCTCGAGGTCGATGCCCATGCGCGCCGCGATGTATTCACGCTGCGCCTCGACCAGCATCTCTTCACCCAGGATGACACTGGTCTGCAGGCGTTGCCAGTCGACACCGCTGCGCCGCGCTTCGTCCAGTACACGTCTGATGAACAGCGGGTCGGTGCACAGCAGGGTCTGGCTGAACCGTGGCCCTACATCGCGCAATATGGCGCAGGCCATGTCTTCGCGCACGCTCACGTTGGCCACGGCCACCGCGCGCGACGGAAACACCACTCCCATGGGCAGGCAGTTCACCAGCAAAGTGGGTTTTTCATCGACACCAAACACATCCTGCAACCCCAGGTCGATGTCGAACCAGGCGCCGCCATGCTGCCGCCGGGTGGTCAGTCGGAAGCCAAAACCCGGGCCGCCCCGTCCGGAACTGGTCAAGACGTCGGCCAGCGCGGTGGCTGGCAGGGGGCGCGACAGCGCTTCGAGGCTGAAACGCCCGAAGGTGTTGTCCTTGGACAGCACCGGCAATTGCGCCAGCGGCGTCGCCGGGCCCACGGCAGCGGGGTCGAGGCCTGATTCCTGCAGCAGCGTGCGGTAAGCGGCGCTGTGGTTCGCCGCGTGCTGCGCGGCCTTCAAAGCCCCTTGCACGGACCTGCGTTGCAACTGCTCACGCGGTATTAGGCGTGCGTAGGCCAGCAGCGCCTTGCGCAGCAGCCGCACACCGGTGCGGTCCCAGATGGCGCCCATCACCAGCTTTGGCTCCAGGGTGATGGTTTGCATTTCATCATGGCCGGTGCGGCTCTCAGCTCTCTGCGGCCTGTAACGTTGCCAGCAGGCCGGCAGCCGTCCACTGTCGGCGACCACCCGACTCCGCCTCACGCATCAGGCGCACCAGCATCCGGTTCACCGGGGCGGGGCGGTTCAGACGCAGCGCCAGTCGGACCACCTCGCCATTCAGATCATCGACCTCGCTGGGCCGGCCGCGCGACAGGTCCTCGGCCATCGACGAGCGCGCCAGCGGGTCCATGGCCAGCATGCGTTGCGCCAGCCTCAGGAAGACCGCATCGGGCAGGCGCAACAAACCGGGTAGCCAGCCGGGCGGCAGCGGCGTCAACCGGGTCAGCGGCTGCCCCGCCAGGCGCAGCAGGCCCAGTGCCTCGGCCTGGGCCAGTGCCATGCACCGCCGCCAGTTACGTTGCGACAACTGCTCCAGCAGCGGCAGGCCGCTCAGCGCGTTGATGGCGTTGCCCAGGTTCAGCAGCAGCTTGGACCATTGCACGGCCTGCATGTCGGCATGCAGGGACAGCGTCAGGCCGGCCTGTGCGAACAGGGCCCGCCAGGGTTTCAGCGCCGGGTGCGACTCGGCATCCAGGTCGCCCTGCGTGGCTTGATGGAACAGGCCACCGCCGCGCGGTACGACATTGAACGGCACCATGCCCGCCAACACCGGCCGGCCCGACAGGTGCGCGCGCAGGACCGGCACGTTGCGCAGGCCGTTCTGCAGGCTCCATACCACCGCGGTTGCGCCGAGCACCGGTGCCAGCCGCTGCGCCACGGCGGCGGTGTCGGCGGACTTCACGGTCACCAGCACCAGCGCGGCCGGGGCGGCCGACGCGATGTCCTCGGACAGGGTCACCGCCGACGCTGGCACGCGCCCGCCACCGCCCCGCAGGTCAGACCATGCAAGACCGTGGGCGCGGACTTCGTCCAACACCCGCGGCCGCCCGACCAGCGTCACCGCGGCGCCGGCGCCGGCCAGGCGCGCACCGACATGGCAACCGATGCTGCCGGCACCCACGATCACGATCGGTTCCATGGCGGGGTTATACCGAACGCCGTGAAGCGCCGGGCCCGTGCGTCCGCATGAAGGCAGGCCGCCTGGCTTGGCCCCGCGCACTGGCCTGGCCGTGCAGGCGCAGCGGACCCAACGCGAAGGGGTGCTGTCAGATCCCACGCCCAGGTTTTGCCCGGCCTGCGCCTTGCAGCGCTCGGCACTGGATGACCGGGCGCCGGGCGCGTGGCTGCTGTGACGGCCCCAGCTGATCAGTCGGCGGTGGACGCAAGCGGCCAGGGCCGCGCCGCGTGCGCCAACTGTGGCGCCCCTTTTGTGCCCGATCGCAGGGGCTTCTGTCCCGAGTGTGGTCAGAAAACCCGTGTCGAGCTGCCGCCTTTGCGCGAGTGGGCGCAGCAGTTTGGTGGCGCCTACATCAGCACCGAGGGCGCACTGTGGCCGAACGTGTGCAAGCCAATTTCGGCGCGTTGCTCTTTGTGCTGCTACCTTTGTTTGCGGCTTGTTTGTTGGCTGTCAACCGCCGCCAGCGCATGCCCTATAGCGCGCACTTGGTGTTTGCGCTGCACCTGCATGCGTTTTGGTTCATCGTGCTGGCTGTCATGCAGCTCTTCATGCAGATTCCTTGGCATCCCATCGTGTGGATTGGCGGGGCCGTGATGGTCGGCTACACGCTCATGGCAGGCCGGCTCATCTACCCTGACCGCCGGCCCGTGCGCCTGCTGCGCGCTGGTGCGCTGACGTTGCTGCTGTTCGCGCTGTGCCTGCAGATCGTTTACTGGAACCGGCGCCTGCGCTACGCCGAACACCTGGTGTTTGCGCTGCATTTGCACGCGGTCTGGTTCCTGGTTCTGGCGCGCGATGAGCCTGATGCTGATTGGCGCCTTCCTCTGGGCGCTGGTGTTCTAGCGCGGCAGGTGCCGCAGACCTCCATTTGACCAACCCCCCCCAGGTGCGTTCGCGTTCCAGCCGCTGATGCGCTTCGCACCGATCCAGCAGCCGTGGAAACCGGTGGGCACGTGGCGCGGCATGGTCACCTGGCCCACCGGGCCCTGGTTCAGGTTGCGCGCGTCGAAGATGTCCAGCGTCTGCACCTGCGACTGGCCGTTGAACTGGAAGGTGATGACGTAGCCGTGGTCTTCGGACTGCGGGTTGTCGGCCGCCGCGAACCAGGGTTCGGAATACCAGCCGTTTTCGGCGTCGTCGGCCCATGCCGACAGGCTGGCGCCGGTCTCCAGGTCGTACTTGCGCAAGCCGCACCACTGCAGGATGGTGGTGTCGTGCTGGTCCACCAGGTAGCCGTATCGCGTCTTGCGCCCGGTCAGCGCTGCGTTGAAGCTGGGGAACTCAACGTTGCGCGCGGCGTCCAGGCAGCGTTCAGACACTTCACCAGTGCGCAGGTTCATGGTCCAGCGCCACAGCCGCGCCGTCATCACCAGGTCGGCCACGTTGCGCGCGGTGCGGTGGGCGTCGATGCTGCCGTCGGGATGGGTGGCCGGCATGTACCGGCAGGCCACCATCACGATGGTGTCGCCTTCTTCCCATGCATTGACCACGTGGTACAGGAAACAGGGCGTGAAGTCGAACCAGCGGATTTCGTCGCCGCGGCCATAGCGCGGAATGACGCCGAAGCGCGTGGGCAGATCGGGGTAGAAGCCGACCTTGTGGCGGCCCAGTTTCAGGGCCTCGGGGTCATGGAACAGCGGCAGGTCGTGCAGCACGGTGTAGTGCTCGGTCACCGCCATGTCGTGCGGCAAGCGCGGCCCGGGCAGCGTGATGGGCACGTGGTGCTTCAGGGCGCCGCTGGCGTCCAGCACGCCGTAATGCATGTAAGGGGCTTCGTGGCCGTAGTCGAAGTACAGCAGCTCACCAGTCATCTCGTCGGCCTTGGCGTGCGCCGAGATCTTGCCGCCGGCGCTGGCAATGGCGCGGTGCTTGCCCAACGTCTGCAGTGTCAGCGGGTCGATCTCGTAAGCGTCGCCCGACATGTACCAAAGGGCCAGCGCCCGGCCGGCATGGCCCACCACGTCGGTGTTTCCGGCGTCGCGCAGCGGCTTGTCGGGGCGCCCCATCAGCGTTTCGCGAATGCCCCAGTGCGTGGCCGCACCGGCCGCGTCTTCGCGCTGCCAGGCTTCGGTGCGTACCCAACGGTTCCGCACCGTCAGCCGGCCCTGGCGGAACTCGGCAGCGTGCACCATGCCGTCACCGTCGAAGGGGTGGTAGCGACCCTGCGGTGCAAAGCGCGGGTTGGGCCCCACGCGCATGTACACGCCGTTCAGGTCGGCCGGTATGTGGCCCTTCAGCAAGGGCAGGTTGGTCAGCTCCGACTCGTCGGCCAGCGGGGCGAAGGGGCCGGTGAGCAGGGGGCCGAAGTCGTCGCCAAAGGGCGCGAAGTTGTCGATGCGGTCGGGCGCGTTCATGGCGTGTGCTCCGGGATCGAGGGTATGGGCCGGCGGCGCCAACCTTTCAGGGCGCTCCCAGCATAGAGCGCGATACCGAAATGGCGTCTCAGCTGTTCCACTATGTTGACAGACCGCTCGCTATTCAGGGGGCGGTGTCAGGGCCTTCCCGGGTCAAGCGCCGTGGCGAAAAGCCGTGGCCCGTTCGGCAGGCGGCGCGACGACAGACGTTGCGCAAACTCCGGGCGGTTGTGGGCCTAGCAGCGCAGAAGGCGCTGGTTTGTGGCGGGGCGGGTGAGCAGGGCGCAGTGTTCCAATGCACACCTTCCTTCATTGAGTTGAGAATTCCCCATGACCCTTTCACTCCACGCCGCCTGCGTCCCCGTCTTCACCCAAATGCTGGGCGGCCTGAACCATGTGCTGGCCAAGGCCAGCGCCCATGCCCAGGCGAACAAGGCCGACCCACAAGTGTTGCTGCAAGCGCGCCTGTTCCCTGACATGTTCACTCTGACGCGCCAAGTGCAGGTGGCCTGTGACTTTGCCAAGAGTGTGTCGGCCCGGCTGGCTGGGGTGGCCGTGCCAGCCTTTGAGGACAAGGAAGCCAGTTTTGAAGAGCTGCAATCCCGCATCGCCCAGACCTTGGCCTTCATCCAGGGGCTGACGCCCGCCCAGTTCGAAGGCGGCGACACGCGCGAGATCGTCACCCAGGCCGGCACGCCGAAGGAAAAGCGTTTCAGCGGCACGTCCTACCTGTTGAACTACGGCCTGCCGCACTTCTTCTTCCATGTGGCCACGGCCTACGGCATCTTGCGCAGCAACGGGGTTGAAGTGGGCAAGAAGGATTACATCGGCACGTATTGAACGCACCGAATGAACACCCGACTGCACTGCTTCTGCCAACGGGGCGACCTGGCCGGCGACGCCGGCTTTCTGTCCAGCACACGGCAACACATCCACCAGCACCCGGAACTCTCGTTCCAGGAAACCGACACCGCCGCTCTGGTGGCCCGCTACCTGCAAGACTGGGGCTGGGCGGTGACGCCCCATGTGGGCGGCCACGGCGTGGTCGGCACTCTGCGTTCGGGCGACTCGGCGCGCAGCGTGGCGTTGCGGGCCGACATGGACGCGTTGCCCATTTCAGAGGCCACGGGCAAGGCCTACGCCAGCCGAAACAGTGGCGTCATGCACGCCTGCGGCCACGATGGCCACACCACCATGCTGCTGGGCGCGGCGCAACAGTTGGCGCGTACGCGCAACTTCAGCGGTACGGTGCATGTGGTGTTCCAGCCCGCTGAAGAAGCGGGGTTGAACAGTGGCGCGCAGCGCATGATCGAAGACGGCTTGTTCGAACGATTCCCGTGTGACGCCATTTTCGGCCTGCACAACAACCCGGGTGTGCCGGGTGATCGCGCCGTTCCCGCCGGTGCCTGGCAGCGAAGACTTTGCCTACTACCTGCAGCACAAGCCCGGGTGCTTCTTCAGGCTCGGCAATGGCGACGGTGCGATGCTGCACCACCCGAAGTACGACTTCAACGACGACATCCTGACGCTGGGTGCCGAATACTGGACGCGGCTGGTCGAGCGGTATCTGCAGGCCTGAAGCGGCCGTTGCTGCGGGTGTGCCGCGCTCAGTGCGGCAAGCCTCAATGCCGGTGCGCAGGTCGATGCCGGCACCGCCATGATCCGCGCCGCCCTTTCCGTAACGCGGCCCGTCGTTGGCACGATCCAATCGCGCGGCGCGCGGCGCGTGGTGCGGTGCATGCCCTGACGCGGTGGCGTGGTGCATGAACAAGGGCGTGTCGGGGGCAGCAGCCTTCTGCCGCTGTATCCGGGCGATGGCGCGGTCGGCCAGGTCACGTTCCAGGATGTAGCTGGGGTCGTCGTGTGGCGGCTTGGGCCACAACCCGCGTGCGAGGCAACAGCAGTATCTGGACGGGTGTGAAGGCGTCTACGTGCCACGCGGCACCAAACCGTATACGGAGCCAAAGCTGGCGGCTCGAACGTCTGCCTATCGTCGCGCGAATTTTTTTGGTTGGGTGGTCGACGAGGCCGGGAGTCATCCCCAAACACTGTGACGCCGCACCCTGGCTCGCGCGTTGTCACCACCACCCCGGGCCCATGAGCGCCGCTGACCGATGCTGACGCGGCGGCCAGACGACCTGCTCCCAGCGCACCGGTTCGCGTCCAGGCGGACGCTGCGCGCTATGCGGGTTGTAGCGCGACGGCGCACCGGCTGACGATCCTGGTGGAGTCGGACTTCTGCCTGCAGGCGCTGCCTCAATCGTGTGCACGCCGGTGGTCTGAGTCGCGCACCCAGCCTTCGTCAGCCAGGCAAAGCCGGCCACGGATCAACGATTGGCGGCTGCTTTTGTGCAAAGTTTGGCGCCTGAGCGCAACGTTTGCAGACCGTGTGTTGTGAACTTTGCAGGGCCCGCCTTGAGAATAGGAGCGACGACTTCTTCGGATTGAAGATCTTGACCACAAATTTGCCTGCTCGTGTCTGCGGCCTTGGTTTTTCGGCAGCAATGGAATGCGCCTTTTCGGGTCGCAACGTCACCGTTTTTGCTGACCCCGGCCCATCACCAGGCGCAGGGGCCATTGCGGCGGTGGGCAGACCTTCTGCCGCATGAGGGTCGGGCCGACCGCAACCGCCGTGAAGCTTCACTCGCCCGCCTCGGGTGCAGCCTCCCTCTGCCTTCCCGGCGACCGATACAGAGGACGACTGCGCGTCCTGGCGGTGATGGCATGGTTGGTGGTGGTTCTCCTGGCCGTCGAAGCCCTGTTGCAGGCGCGATCGCATCTCCTGACGGGGCAGAGCGCGCTGTCGCGGTTGGTCAGCGGCCCGCAATTGATCAGGGACGAGACCTCGGGTCTTCGTCTTCTGCGCCCCGGCTCGGCGATCAGCGGCATTCGCTCGGAAACTCGCGCGAACTCGCTCGGTTTGCGGTCCCCTGAGATACCGGCGGTGCAGACACCGGTCGAGTACCGAATCGCCGTCATTGGGGCATCGTCGGTCATGGGTCTTCATGCGCCAACCAACGAACACACCATCACCGCCTACCTGGAATCCCTGTTGAGGCGCAATCTGGGTTCGCAGGCGATCAACGTCGTCAACGCGGGCATCTATGGCTCGACGCTTGAAGAAGAGTCTTTGATGCTGAAGTACGTCAGCGAACGGCTTCAGCCTGACCTTGTCGTGCTCTACACGGGTTTCAACGACTTTGCTTCGTATTGCTCCAATGAATCGGGCTCTCCGCGTGCACGTGATGAGTTCAAGTTGCCGGGGGTTCAATTGCCGGGTTGGGTGCAGACGGTGGACTTGCTGCTCAAGAACACCATGCCTCTGAGACCGACCGCTCACGCCAAACAGCATCTGCGGGACCCGCGCACGATCGACCTGCAGCCCTATCGAGAGCGACTCGATCGCCTCCTGGCCACGGGAATGCAGTCGGGCGCGAAACTGATGCTGGCCACCAACACGCGAGCCTACCGACCTGACCAACCCATCGCGATGCAAGAAAAGCTCGCACAGACTGCCCGCTTCTTCTACCCCTGCTTCGATGTGGCAGGTCTGAACCACCTTTACCAGCAACACACTGACGTCATGCGGTCTGTGGCCATCCAGCGTGGTGTGCCACTCATACCACTCGACGAGTTGATTCCAGGCGGCCCGGAGTATTTCGCCGATTCCACCCACTTCAATGACGTGGGGAATCGCCTCGCAGCCGGTGTGCTGGCCGATGCCATCGCTGCCGCCGGTTACCCTGGAATTCCGGGCCCCGCCCCTTGAACTTTCAGTCGATCCACTTCCTGCTGTTCCTGGCCGTGCTTGTCGTGGCTTGCGGGCTGTTGTGGCGCCACTTTGGCGCGCGCAAGAACCTGCTGCTGCTGGCCAGCTACTACTTCTACATGAGCTGGGACTGGCGGTTTGGTGGGTTGCTTGCCGCCACCACCCTGGTTCACTATGCGGTTGGGCTGAAACTTGGCGGCGAAGAGCGGCAGGGCTGGCGCCGTGCCTGGCTCGCCCTGTCGCTTCTGGCGGGCCTTGGCGGGCTCGCCTACTTCAAGTACGCAAACTTCTTCATCCAGAGCGCCGCCGAACTGCTGAAGCCCTTGGGCTTCGAGGCACAGCCTGCGTGGCTCTCGGTGGTCATGCCGGTCGGCATTTCCTTCTACACCTTTCAGGCCTTGTCGTATGTCCTGGACATTTACCGCCGGGAGCAGGAGCCGACGCGGAATGTGCGTGACTTTGCACTGTTTGTCGGGTTCTTTCCCACGGTGTTGGCGGGTCCCATTACCAGGGCGTCTTTTCTGCTTCCGCAGTTGACGCGCCAGCAAGTTGTGCCTGCCCCTGAGGTGGAGACAGGCATGTGGCTTGTGACCTTGGGCTTCGTGAAAAAGGTGGTGTTCGCCGACGTGCTGGGGGCGCAAATGGTGGACCCTGTATTCGCCAACCCCGAAGGCTATTCGCCCTTGTATCTGCTGGTGGTCTTGTACGCCTACAGCTTCCAGATCTACATGGACGTGTCGGGCTACACCGACATCGCGCGCGGTGCGGCGCTCATGTGCGGCTTTCGGCTGCCAGCGAACTTCGATCGGCCTTATTGCGCGCGCACGGTGTCCAACTTCTGGCAGCGTTGGCACATATCGATGTCCAGCTTCTTTCGGGACTACGTTTTCGTCAGCTTGGGTGGTTCGCGTTATGGCCATGTCTATCTGAACCTGATGCTGACTTTTTTGGCCATCGGCCTGTGGCATGGTGGTGGGTGGAACTTTCTGCTGTACGGTGCCTTGCACGGCATGATGGTGTGCTACGAACGGTTCAGGCGCGCGCGGCGGGTGGCGCGCGGGCTGCCCGCACACGATGAGCGGGGTGGTTGGCACGCGTTCGCGCAGATCGCATTCGTTTTCAACTTCGTTTCGTTGACGCGATTGCTCTTCCGCGCACCGGACCTGGCCAGCGCGGGCCAGTACCTTCAGGCCATGACGGACTGGGGCCCGAGCGATGCGCCATTCAGCCTGGTGGGCATGGGGGCATTGGTTTTGGCGGCGCTGCTTCACTGGGCCTACGACCCCGTTCGAGTCGGCCTCATTGACTACCTGCGCCGCTTGTCGGTGGTGCTGCAGGGTCTGGTGGCGGCCCTTGTTGTCTATATCGTGGTGGTCTTCAGTTCATCCAAGGCGCAGTTCGTGTACTTCATGTTCTGAGGGTGCCCGCAGGCCATGAACCCGCTGCAGTTCACGCAGCGTCGGGCACTTTTGGGGCCCGGGGCCGACGGCGAGACCTGATTTCGACCTCCGCCCCATGAACAGCCCACCGGCAGCTCATTCATGCAGCCGACGGCGCATGCTCCTGGCCACCGCGGCCGGCCCCTTCGGTGCGCCGTCCCCCTAATTCGAATGCCCCGAACCCGAGACCAAGGGGTGGCCAAGTCCTGGACGTTGGGCCACGCTCTTGTTGGCATCAACCAAACCGAAAGGACTGCCGCCATGAGCACGATTCGTAAGCAACAAGTCTTTCGTTCCCTGGGCTGGGGCCTGGCTCTGGCTGGGCTGCTGGCTGGCCCTGCGCATGCGGCGCCGACCTATGCGGACACCTTGGTCTCCCAGCAGTTCACGACAAGTTTTGGATCGGGAACGGTGACTGGCGCACCTGACAGTGGCGGCCGATTCCTGGGTGACTCCTTTGACCCACCCAACAATCCCGGCAACATCGTGCTGAAGTTCAGCGGCGGCTTGACGACCGGTCCGGGCGCTGACTTGTTCGTGGTGGATGTCGTCAGCTCTGCCAATGAGACGGCGAACATTTCAGTCAGCCTGGACAACATCACCTACACCTTCGTGGGCACCTTGAACGCAGTGGCCAATGCGCTGGACTTTGGCGCGTTGTACACCGGCGATTTCTTCTTCGTGCGGGTTGCCAATGCCAGCAATGCGGTGTCGATTGATATCGACGCGGTGGCCGGCAACTTCGATGCACCGACCCGCCTGCCCGAGCCCGGCTCGCTGGCGCTGGTGGGCACAGCCGGTCTGTTGCTGGCCGGACTGGGCCGCAGGCGCGCTGGGTGAACTGACTGCACTCGAGCGCCCCCGGGTTCATGAGCGTGCGCGAACCGTCAGCGGGCAAGGAATCGACTCTGGGCAGGCAGCGGGTTGATGCCCGCACAGCCGGGTTACGGGCATCAGAAGAGCGGTGATGCCGAGCACCCAGCGGCGCGGTTGCCCAGAGCCGCGTCGCGCTCCAGTGGTTCCACAAGCCGCTCGCCCAGCCGCAGGACAGTGGTCAGTCCAGCGCCGCCGCGCAGGCTTTCGAGCAGTTGCTCGCCGCGTTCGAAGTGCGCCGGGCGGAACGGATGCAGGTGTGAAACTGCTGCGCGCGTGCCCTCATCGGCCTGTCACCGCGGACCAGCTCCATCCAGCCTGCGTGTGTTCAGACTTGTGGGCCGGCCCTTGGCGCCAGCCAGAGCAGCAGCTTGGCGTGCAGTGCCGGCAGCTGCACCGGCTTGGTCACGAAATCGTTCATGCCCGCCGCCTCGCACAGCTGACGGTTGTCGTCGAAGGCGTTCGCCGTCATGGCCAGAATCGGCGTGTCGTGCCAGCCCGGCAGTGCCCGGATGGCACGCGTGGCCTGCAGCCCGTCCATCTGCGGCATCTGCATGTCCATCAGCACCAGGTCGTAGGCGCCGGCCTGGGCCAGCGCCACCGCCTCGTGGCCGTCCACGCCAACGTCGACTGAAAAGTTCAGGTCCTGCAGCCAGAACAGGGCCAGTTCGCGGTTGACTTCGTTGTCTTCAGCCAGCAGCACCCGCGTGCCTGCGTGGTGCTGGCGCAGCTGGGCGGCGGCGTCTGGCGCTGCGGCAGACCGCGCCGACGCAGCACCCGGTGCGTCCTGGTCCGGACAGCGTTGCAGCAGCGCCGTGAACCAGAAGGTGCTGCCGACACCGACCTGGCTCTGCGCACCGGCTTCCCCGCCCATCAGCCGCGCCAGACGGCGTGCGATGGCCAGGCCCAGGCCGGTGCCACCGTGTTGGCGGCTGATGCTGGCGTCGACCTGTTCGAAGTCGCTGAACAGCAGCGGCAGCGTGTCGGCAGCGATGCCCGCGCCGGTGTCCTCAACCTCGAAGCGCACCTGCAAGCCGTCCGCCCCGTCGTCCAGCAACCGGGCACGCAGCACGATCTTGCCCTGCTTGGTGAACTTGACGGCATTGCCGGCGTAGTTCAGCAGTGCCTGGCGCAGCCGTGTGGGGTCGCCGCGCAGCCACATCGGCAGGCTGTCGGTGTCTGTCTCGATCACCAGGCCCTTGCTGCGCGCCGCTTCACCGACGATCGAAGCGACGTTGTCGAGCACGGTCGAGAGGTGGAAGGGAAGGTCTTCCAGCACCACTTTGCCGGCCTCGATCTTGGACAGGTCAAGCACGTCGTTGATGATCGCCAGCAGGTGCTGGCTGGCCTGGGCGATCTGGCCCATGCGCTGCGCCTGCTCAGGCGTGGCCGGGTCGCGGCGCAGCAGTTCGTTCATGCCGATGATGGCGTTCATCGGCGTGCGGATCTCGTGGCTCATGTTGGCCAGGAAGGCGCTCTTGGCCTGGTTGGCGGCGTCGGCCTGTTGGCGCGCCACGGCCAGCTCGGCGGTGCGGCTGGCGACCTGCTCTTCCAGGTGGTCGCGGTGCAGCGCCAGCTCGGCGGCCAGGTGCTTCTGCTCGCTGATGTCGACGTGCAGCTGCAGGTAGTTGCTGATGCGGCCATCGTTTTGGCGCAGGGGTATCGCAAGCAACAGCGCGGTGTACTCGCTGCCGTCGGCGCGCCTGTTGAGCAGTTCGCCGCGCCAGGTCTGGCCGCTGCGCAAGGTGGCCCATAGGCCGGCAACCTCCTCTTCAGGGTTGCTGCTAGAACCCAGGAAGGCCGGGTGGCGGCCCAGTGCTTGGGCACTGCGATAGCCGGTGATGCGCTCGAAGGCCTGGTTGACGTATTCGATGCGCCCGTCGCGGTCGGTGATCACGATGCTTTGCGTGCTTTGTTCCACCGCCAGCGACAGCTTGCGAAGCTGGGCCTCTGCGGCCTTGCGCGCGGTCACGTCGCGTATCACCGTATAGACCGCGGGCGCGCCGTCGTAGTCGATGAAGGTGCCCTGCACCTCGGCGTCGATGGTGCTGCCGTCGAGCTTGATCAGTCGCGTCTCGGCCATCGACGCCATGGTGATGCCGGCGCTGATGCGGCGCATGCGCTCCAGTTGCTCGGCCTGGTTCTCGGGGGCGATCATGGCCAGAATGGGCCGCCCCAGCAGCTCTTCTGGCGTGGCCGCGCCGTACAGGCGCAGTGCCGCCGGGTTGGCGTAGACAACAAGGCCGTTGCGGTGCACCACGCTGGCCTCGGGTGTCCACTCCACCAGCGTGCGAAAGCGCTCGTTGCTCTCGCGCAGGGCCCGCGCGGCCTGCGTGCGCTCGGTGACATCGCGTGTCACCCCCAGCAGGCTGGTGACGCGGCCGGCGGCGTCGCGCATCGGTGCGGCATGGGTCTCCAGCCAGCGCCGCGTGCCGCGGCGGCCCACGACCTCGAATTCCAGCAGTTCGCGGGCGCCGGCCATCACCCGCTGGTGCAACGCGGCAAATGCGGCGCGGTGTTCGGGCACGATGAAGTTCAGCACGCCATGCGCCACCGCCTCGGCCACGCTGTCGGCTTCCAGCATGGCCAGCCCGGCCGGGTTCATCTCCAGCAATTCGCCGCCCGGCCCCAGCACCTTGACACACTCGGGCTCCGACTCGAACACCGTGCGCAGGCGTTGTTCGCTTTCGCGCAGCCGGGCTTCGGTCTGGTGGCGGTAGAGCGCGATCTCGAGCACGGTGCGCAGCTCGCGCTCGGAAAAGGGCTTCAGGATGTAGCCGAAGGGGTCGGTCTGTTTGGCGCGGTCCAGCGAGTCGTCACCGCCAAAGGCGGTCAGGAAGACCACCGGCAGCGCC
>JAYSXE010000120.1:0-22805 GCA_043717565.1 Burkholderiales bacterium
TCGGGCTATGCGCGTGAATACCAGCAGGCCTGGCAGCGCGGCAGTGGCCTGAGTGGCATCGTGGGCGCAGGGCGTGTGCAGGCGGCGCCGCAGGAAGCACCGCCGGCCTGGGTGAACCAGGCTGCACAGACCGAAGCCGCCAGCCAGCACGGCCTGCGTGTGGGGCAGACGGTGTTCCACACCAAGTTTGGCGAGGGCGTGGTGGGCGTGCTGGAAGGGCGTGGCGCCGAGGCGCGGGCGCAGGTGCATTTCGGCCGCCACGGCACCAAGTGGCTGGCCTTGTCGATTGCCAAGCTCACGCCTGTGAATTGAAGCCCTGCGCTGGCAACACAGTCCAGCACGGCTTAGCGGGGGCACACCAGCGCCGTGCCCTCTTGCAGGCTGTCAGCCCTGCGGCGGTGTGGGCGGCGCGGCCGCTGCCGCGTCACCCGGTGCGACCACAGTGCCGCCAAAGCAGTCGTTGAAGCAGAACAGCAGCGACAGGTAGAAGGTGGTCGACACCACCAGCCCCAGCGGAACGGCCAGCATCCCTGCCAGGCCCTCCAGGCCGGCCAGCCCCAGCACCAGGCCAAAGACCAAGGAAAACACCAGCACCAGGGCCAACCAGCCGATGGCGTAGACGGTGAAAGCGCCCTTGTTGCGCCACAGCGCCAGCGTGCTGGAAAACAGCGCCTGGCCCCAACTCTGGCCGCCCCAGTGCACCAGGGCCGGTGCGTGCCAGAACGGTATCGACATCGCAGTGCCCAGCAGTGCGGCGGTCAAGACGCCGTTCTGCACGCCGGGCTCGCGCATCAACGCGTCCACCTGGGGCTGCGCGGCCTTGCCCTTGGCCAACAGGTCTTGCAGACGCAGCCAGGCGTTGTCGGAAACGGCATTCGCCAGCAGCAGGATGCCGATGGCCAGCAAGCCGTACAGCACGCACAGAATGAGCAGGTCCCGCCGCCGCTGCGCGTTGGCCTGCAGCGGTTCGATGAACTGCCGCGGCAGCACCGGCCCGTTCAGCAGCGCCGACTGTGCTGCCACCATGAAGCCCAGGCTCAGCAGCGGCAGCGCCATCATCTGCACCACGCCGCCCAGCACCGGCACCAGGCTCACCAACAGCGCTGCGGCCAGGAACATGGCGAACAGGGCGGTGAAGGCGACGGGCTTGCGCGCGAACAGACGCAGGGCGTCGGTGATCCAGCGCACGCCATGCGCCGGCTTCACGGTTTTCAACATCAGGGCCATGCGCGTGACTTTCAGGGCACGGGGTGCCAGGGGGTCTGGCGGCGCTGCAACAGCACACGCTCGAAGTGGGTGGGGTCCTTGGGCTGCAGCAGCGCAGCCTGGCGTGGCAGGTGCCAGTCCCACAGGCGGGAGATCCAGAAACGCAGGGCGGCTGCGCGCAGCAGTGCCGGCGTGCCGCGCATCTCGGCTGCCGTCAGGGGCCGGACGGTCTGGTAAGCGGCCATGAAGGCGGTGGCACGGGCTTCGTCCAGCGCGCCGCTGGCCGGGTCGGCACACCAGTCGTTCAGGCACACCGCCACGTCGAACAGAAGCAGGTCGGTACCGGCGAAGTAGAAGTCGAAAAAGCCGCAGAGCGAGTCGCTGCCGGCGGTATCGTCGAACATCACGTTGTCACGGAACAGGTCGGCGTGGATGGGCCCGCGCGGCAGGGTCTGGCCCATGGCCGAATCGGCCAGCTGCTGCTGGAAGGCCATCTCGTCCTGCAGCAGCACGGCCTGTTCAGGTGCCAGGTGCGGCAAGATCACTGGCACCGTGCTCTGCCACCACGCCAGACCGCGCAGGTGCGGCTGCTGCTGCGCCAGACTCTGGGCGGCCACGTGCATGCGGCCCAGCATGCGGCCGACTTGTTCACAGTGGTTGGCCGTGGGTGCCAGCCGGTGGCCGCCGGGCAGGCGCGTCACCACCGAAGCCGGCCGGCCGGCGATGTGGTGCACCAGGCGGCCTTCGCCGTCGGGCTGCGGCGCTGGCACCGGTATGCCGTGCTGCGCCAGGTGCTGCATCAGGTTCAAGTAGTAGGGCAGTTCGGCCGCCGTCAGGCGTTCAAACAGCGTCAGCACCCACTGGCCGCGCACCGTGGTGGCGTAGTAGTTGGTGTTCTCGATGCCGCTCTTGATGCCGGTGAGCTCGGTCAACGCACCCAGCCCCAGGCCTTGCAGCAGGGCGTCGGCAGCGTTGAAGTCGACCGGTGTGTAGACGGCCATCGGCGCGTCTAGAAGCTGAACAACTGCCAGGCACTGCGACCCGACACGCCGCGCTGCGAGGCGGGTTCGGCGCTGGGCTTGACCGGAATGTCATAGCCGCGCGTGGTGGTCAATTTGCTCTGGACTTGAACATGCACCACGTGGCCGCGGCGGCGCGTTTCTTCAATGCGTGCGCCGTCGTCTTCAATCACGGCCACCTGTTCGGCCTTGGGCACCAGCGGTGCGGCGCTGGCCGTGCGGCTGATGGCCGGCACCGCGGCTGTGGGGGCCGCAGCGGCCGAGGGTTGCGCCGCAGCCGGCAGAACCGCGCAAGCGGCGGCCAGCGCCAGCAGGGCAGGGGCCGCTGGGTGGCCGGGCAAGTGCAGTGTTTTCAGGCGCATGGGTTGCAGATTCTACGCAGCCGGGCGCCGCGCACAGCCGCGCCACAATGCACGCATGAGCGAAAAACTGATGCTGCTGGTGGACGGTTCCAGCTACCTTTACCGTGCCTACCACGCCATGCCCGACCTGCGCGCCGACGGGTTTCCCACCGGCGCCATACACGGCATGGTGGCGATGATGAAGTGGCTGCGCGAACGTTACCCAGCCGAGCACGCCGTGTGCGTGTTCGACGCCAAGGGCAAGACCTTCCGCGACGACTGGTACCCCGAATACAAGGCCCAGCGCGCCCCCATGCCCGACCCGCTGCGCCAGCAGATCGAGCCCATCCATGAAGTGGTGCGCCTGCTGGGCTGGCCGGTGCTGGAAGTGCCCGGCATCGAGGCCGACGACGCCATCGGCACGCTGGCCCGCCAGGCCGCGGCCAGCGGCCACCAAGTGCTCATTTCCACCGGCGACAAAGACCTGGCGCAGCTGGTGACGGACCAGGTGACCCTGGTGAACACCATGGCCAAGCCCCCGGAGCGGCTGGACATCGAAGGCGTGAAGGCCAAGTTCGGCGTGCCGCCCGATCGCATCATCGACTACCTGACGCTCATCGGCGACACCGTGGACAACGTGCCTGGCGTGGAGAAGGTGGGGCCAAAGACCGCTGTGAAGTGGATTGCTGAATACGGTTCGCTAGACGGCGTGGTGGCCGCCGCCGACGGCATCAAGGGCGCTGTGGGCGACAACCTGCGCAAGGCGCTGGACTGGCTGCCCACTGGCCGCAAGCTCATCACCGTGGTGACCGACTGCGACCTGGTCGGCCACGTGCCTGGCTGGCCGGCGCTGGATGGGCTGGCGCTGCGCGAGGTGGACCGCGAAGGCCTGCTGGCCTTCTACCAGCGCTACGGTTTTCGCAGCTGGCGCAAGGAGCTGGAAGAGTCGCTGGGCCTGCCCGTCAGCGTGGGCGCTGGCGGCGCCGCCCCGGCGGCAGCCGCCCCCGCTGGACCCGGCGCTGATGAGACGCCCGCGGCGCCTGCTCTGACCGGCCCGCGCGAGTACGAAACCATCACCACCTGGGACCGCCTGGAACACTGGCTGAAACGGCTGCAGGGGGCAAAGCTGGCGGCGGTAGACACCGAGACCGACAGCCTGGACGCCCTGCGCGCACGCATCGTGGGCATCAGCTTCGCGGTTGAGCCGGGACGCGCCGCCTATGTGCCGCTGGCGCACAGCTACCCCGGTGCAGCCGACCAGTTGCCGCAGGCCGAGGTGCTGGCGCGCCTGAAGCCCTGGCTCGAAGACGCCAGCAAGGCCAAGCTGGGCCAGAACGTGAAGTACGACCTGCATGTGTTGGCCAATGCCGGCATACAGGTGCAGGGCTACCACCACGACACGCTGCTGCAAAGCTACGTGCTGGAAGCGCACCGCACACACGGCCTGGAAGCGCTGGCCGAGCGCCACCTGGGCCGCAAGGGCCTGAGCTATGAAGACCTGTGTGGCAAGGGCGCAAACCAGATTCCGTTTGCACAGGTCGACATCACCCGCGCCACCGAGTATTCGGGTGAAGACAGCGAGATGACGCTGCATCTGCACCAGACGCTGCTGCCGCGCGTGCAGGCCAACGCCGGCCTGCAGTTTGTTTATGAACAAATCGAAATGCCCACCGCGCTGGTGCTGCAGCGCATCGAACGCCACGGCGTGCTGATCGACGCTGCCGTGCTGGCCCGCCAGAGCCACGAGCTGGGCGAGCGCATGCTGGCGCTGGAACAAGAGGCCTACAACATCGCTGGCCAGCCTTTCAACATGGGCAGCCCCAAGCAGATTGGCGACATCCTGTTTGTGAAGCTGGGCCTGCCGGTGAAGAAGAAGACGGCCACGGGCGCGGCCAGCACTGACGAAGAAGTGCTGCAGGAGCTTGCCGCCGACTATCCGCTGCCGGCCAAGATCCTGGAACACCGCAGCCTGGCCAAACTGAAGGGCACCTACACCGACAAGCTGCCGCTGATGGTGAACACGGCCACCGGCCGCGTGCACACGAACTACGCGCAGGCGGTGGCGGTGACGGGGCGGCTTTCCAGCAACGACCCCAACCTGCAGAACATACCCATCCGCACACCCGAAGGCCGCCGCGTGCGCGAAGCCTTCATCGCCCCGCCCGGCCACGTGGTGATGAGCGCCGACTACAGCCAGATCGAGTTGCGCATCATGGCCCACATCTCTGAAGACCCGGCGCTGCTGCGCGCCTTCGAGCGCGGACTTGACGTGCACAAGGCCACCGCCAGCGAGGTGTTCGGCATGCCGGTCGAAGAGGTGGGCAGCGAACAGCGGCGTTATGCCAAGGTCATCAACTTCGGGCTGATTTACGGCATGGGCGCTTATGGCCTGGCCAGCAACCTGGGCATCGAGCAGAAGGCGGCAAAAGACTTCATCGACAAGTACTTTGCGCGTTTTGCAGGCGTGAAGCGCTACATGGACGAAACCCGCCTGAAGGCCAAGGAACGGGGCTATGTGGAAACCGTGTTCGGCCGCCGGCTGTGGCTGCCCGAAATCAACAGCGGCAACGGCCCGCGCAAGGCCGGCGCCGAGCGCCAGGCCATCAACGCCCCCATGCAGGGCACGGCGGCCGACCTGATCAAGCTGGCGATGATTGCGGTGCAGAAGACGCTGGACGCCGAGCAGCGCGCCACCCGCATGGTGATGCAGGTGCACGACGAACTGGTGCTGGAAGTGCCCGATGCCGAGTTGCCTTGGGCGCGCGAGGCCATTCCACGCCTGATGGCCGGCGTGGCGCAGCTGAAGGTGCCGCTGCTGGCCGAAGTGGGCGTGGGCCCGAACTGGGACCAGGCGCATTGAGGGTGTGCAACCCATGCCGGGCGAGGCCCGCAGTGCAGAATCGCAGGCTTTGCCGCCGAAGGAGCGCAGCGTGGACCTGAAAGTACCGATCACCATCACCGATGAACTGTCTGACGAGGTGATCACCGGCACGGCGCTGCTGAATCTGGCCAGCGGCGAGATCGAGCGTGTCACCTACCAGGACCACGACACCGAAGAGTCGGGCTTCCCCTGGGAGAGCGAAGACTACGAATTCACCAGCGGCACGCTGTCCAACAACGGCAAGGACGTGGAATTCAGCGTCATCGTCAGCCGCACGACGGGCCAGTACAGCGTCAGCGCCAACGAGTTGCTCGAAATCAAGGTGAAGGCGGCGGCGCTGTTTGCCGGCGTCAGTGGCAAGGACCTGGCCAAGGGCGCGGGCGGCGGCCGGCTGTAGCCGGCCCAGCGTTGTTCGACAGCGCCATTGCGGCGCGTGGGCCGCTGCGCCGGGCGGCCCCGACGCGGCCGGCGCGGCCTGCGCGGCCTGCTCGGCTGTTACCAGGGCGGTGAATCGTCGCCAGTAGCGGCTGCTGGAGCCAGCGCAACGGGTGCAGTGCCCGCAGAAGCTGCGCCGGCAGCCGGCGCGGCGTCGCGCACCAGCGGGCCGTCCAGTGCAGCCACCAGGTCGGGAATCAGCTGCATCAGTTCACCGGTGGCCAGTGCCACGTCGGTGTCAAAGCCGCCGTCGTCGTTGCCGCTGGGTTGAGGGGCGTTTTCCAGCACCACGTCCAGCAGTTTGATCTTCTTCATCGTGCCGGCCTCGGTCAGCACGAAAGACACGCGGCTGGCCCAGGTCAAGCCCAGTTGCGTGGGCAACTTGCCGGACTTGATATGGCCGCCCACCTCGTCGATGTCCAGCGTGTGGCGGGCGTAGCGCACGGTGGCCTTTTCGCTGTCGGGCTGCTTGAGTTCACAGTCGCGGTCCAGCGTGAAGCCGGCCGGCGCCTCCTTGTCACTGAGCCAGGCCGCCATGGCAGTGGCCGGCGCCGTGGTGGTCTGCAGCAGGTTCAGCTTCAGGCCGCCGCCCAGCAGCTCGGTCAGCCGCGCCAGCACGGCGTCGGCTTTCTTCACGCTGCCGGTGTCCAGTAGCACCAGCTTGTTCTTCGCGTCCAGCCACACCAGCGTGTGGCTGCGCTTGGGGAAGGCACGCGGCATCAGGCTGTGAATGATCTCGTCCTTCACCTCGCGCGCCTTCTTGCCTTTCAGCCGCCGGCCGGTGTCCTGTTCGATCTTGTCCAGCTGTGTTTCAAGTTCGGTCTTCACCACCGCGCCGGGCACCGCCTTGGTTTCGGTACACAGCTTCAGGATCACCTGGCCGCCCACGCTTTCAGCCAAGGCGCCGTTGCGCTTGCCGCGTGGGGGCACCCAGCCAGCCGATTCGGGCTGGGTGGGCGTGCACGGTACGAAGCGCGCGGAGTCCAGGCGCTCTTCAAATTGCGTCAGTGTGGGCTGTGCCCACTGGTCGATCTGGTAGACGAGTGCGTTCTTGAACATGTTGTCGGCAAAGGGTGATTGGAGGATGCGCGCCCGTGGTGGCTGCAGCGCTGGCAGCCCGCAGCGGGCCGGCGGCAGCCGGCCGGGGGCGGCTAGGCTGGCGTGTAGGCCAGCCGCACGTAGATGGGGGCAAAAGCCTCGGCCTGCGTCACTTCCAGCAGGTGCTCGCGCGAGAGTTCCAGCATGGCGATGAAGGTCACCACCAGCACGGGCACGCCGCGGCTGGTGTCGAAGAGGTCGTGGAATTCCACGAAGCGCTTGCCCTGCAGGCGGCGCAGCACGATGCTCATGTGCTCACGCACTGAAAGCTGTTCGCGGCTGATGGTGTGGTGCTGGTTCAGCCGCGCGCGCTGCAGGATCTCGCGCCACGCCTGGCGCAGGTCGTCGGCATGCACCTCGGGCCAGCGCGGTTGCATGCTTTGTTCGATGTGCACCTGCGCGCGCAGGAAGTCGCGGCCCAGCACCGGCAGTTGCTCAAGCTTGGCCGCGCCCAGCTTGATCTGTTCGTATTCCACCAGCCGGCGCACCAGTTCAGCCCGCGGGTCCTCGGGTTCGGCGCCGTTGGGGCCCTTCCTGGGTGGCAGCAGCATGCGCGACTTGATCTCGATCAGCATCGCCGCCATCAGCAGGTATTCGCTGGCCAGTTCCAGGTTGTGCTTGCGGATCTGGTCGATGTACTGCAGGTACTGGCGCGTCACGCTGGCCAGCGGTATGTCCAGGATGTTGAAGTTCTGACGCCTGATCAGGTACAGCAGCAGGTCCAGCGGGCCTTCAAAGGCTTCGAGGAAGACTTCCAGCGCCTCGGGCGGGATGTACAGGTCTTGCGGCAAGCGAAACAGCGGCTCGCCATACAGCCGGGCCACCGCGATCTGGTCCACCACCAGGGGTGGCGGGACGTCGTTTTCGGGTGGCAATTCGAAACCTGTCGCGGGCTCGGCCGCCAGGGGTGCAGTGGTCACGGCGGCGGGCGCCTGGAAAGACCTAGCGCTGCGCCTTGGTCTGGTAGACGTAGGGCTGCTGCGCCACCTTGGCGTCATCCCAGTCTGCGGCAGCCTTGCGGTCCTGCGGCTTGTCCCACAGCAACGCACGGCCGGCACGCTGTTCCTGTTCCAGTGACGGCTTGATGGCTTTCAGGTTCTGGATGAACTGGGTGACGTCGGAAGTGTAGGGTTTCCAGAACAAAGGCATGGGATGGGCCGGTTGGGGTGCAGGGCAGAATGAAGCTTCACATTTTAAGGGGGGACCCGCACATGCCCACAGCATCTTTTTCCACAAACCGCATGGTTGGCTGGGCTGCGGCCGTGCTGGCCCTCGCCCTGGTGGGCTGCGACCGGGCTTCGGTGCTGGAAGAGAGCGTGTCCACCGAGGTGCAGGTGCGCAAGGAGTTCGGCGAACCGAAGACCATCACTGTGGAAGCCGACGGTTCACGCACCTTTGACTACCCGCGCCAGCCCGAGGGCTGGACGAACTACGTCATCAAGATTGGCGCCGACGGCAAGGTCACGTCCATCCGCCAGTTGCTGACGCCCGACAACTTTGCCAAGGTCACGCCCGGCCTGACGCAGCTGGAAGTGCGCAGCATCCTGGGCCGCCCGGCAAAGATGACGCCCTATGCGCTGAAAAAGGAAGAAGTGTGGGACTGGCGTTTCAAGCAGAACGGCCAGGACTCCAAGCTGTTCAGCGTGACTTTTGACGCAGCGGGCAAGGTGGTGAGCAGCGCCGTGGGCGACGACCCGCGTGACAGCCTGACCGGCGGCAAGAGCTGAACGACGACTCAGACGCCTTGGCGGCTGCGCAGCCAGTCTGACGCGCCGCTGCACGCCAGCCTCCAGCCATCGAAACCGAACTCAAGTTCCAGGTTCCGAGCGGCCACCCGCGCTGCAGCGGGCGCTGGCGCAGGGTGGCCCGCTGGTGCCGGTGTACCGCACCGACATCCTGCGGCTGCACTGCCGCCTGCGTTTCAGCGGTGCGCTGATCGAACTGGCGCTGGACCGCAGGCACCTGCTGGCGCTGTCCCAGCCTTGATCCGCGGCGTGCCTTTCACGGCATTGATGCTGCAGGCACTGCGCCAAGCCATGGCGCCGCCTGCCACGCGCCCCATCTGGCGTGCCGCAGCCGAAGGTCAGCGCACCCGCAAGCCGGGCTTGGCACCTGGCCAGGGTTCCAGCACGTACACGCCGGGCTCGGCCTTCTCGTCGGCGTGGCTGGCGGCCAGCACCATGCCTTCGCTGACGCCGAACTTCATCTTGCGCGGCGCCAGGTTGGCCACCAGCACCGTCAACTTGCCTTGCAGTTGTTCAGGCTTGTAGTTGGCGGCAATGCCGCTGAAGACATTCCGGTGCCGGCCTTCGCCTGCGTCCAGCGTCAGCCGCAGCAACTTGGAGCTGCCTTCCACTGCTTCGGCCTTCACGATCTGCGCGATGCGCAGGTCCACCTTGGTGAAGTCGGCAATGCCGATCTCTGGCGCCAGGGCCTCGCCGCCGGGGTCGGGCGCGGCCACCACTGCCGCGGCCGGCGCTTCGAACAGCGCTTCCAGCTTTGCAGCGTCCACGCGCTGCATCAGGTGCTTGTACTCGCCAATGCGGTGGTGGCCCAGCGACCGCGCGGCGTCGGCCCACATGAATGGCGGCACTTGCAGGAAGGTTTCCACCTTGGCGGCCAGCGCCGGCATCACGGGCTTCAGGTAGATGGTCAGCACGCGGAAGGCTTCAATGCACACGCTGCACACGTCGTGCAGCGCGGCTTCCATGCCTGGTTGCTTGGCCAGTTCCCAGGGCTTGTGCTGGTCCACGTATTCGTTCACGCGGTCGGCCAGCAACATCACCTCGCGCAAAGCCTTGCCGAAGTCGCGCTCGTCCAGCAGCGTGCACACGGTGTCGCTGTGCCCGCGCAGCGTGTCGAGCAGCATGCGGCCCTCCACGCCCAGGTCGGCCGACAACTGGCCGCCAAAGCGCTTGCTCAGGAAGCCGGCGGCACGGCTGGCAATGTTGATGTACTTGCCCACCAGGTCGCTGTTCACGCGCGCCATGAAGTCTTCGGCGTTGAAGTCGATGTCTTCCACGCGCGCGTTCAGCTTGGCCGCGATGTAGTAGCGCAGCCATTCGGCGTCCAGGCCCAGCTCCAGGTACTTCAGCGGGCTGATGCCGGTGCCGCGGCTCTTGCTCATCTTCTCGCCGTTGTTCACGGTCAGGAAGCCGTGCACGAACACGCGGTCGGGCACCTTGTGGCCGCTGAACTTCAGCATCGCGGGCCAGAACAGCGTGTGGAAGGTGACGATGTCCTTGCCGATGAAATGCACCTGTTCCAGGTCCGGCTGGGCCAGATACTGGTCGAAATCAACGCCCTGCTTGACCAGCCAGGCCTGCAGCGCAGCCAGGTAGCCCACTGGCGCGTCTAGCCACACGTAGAAGTACTTGCCGGGTGCGTCTGGGATCTCGATGCCGAAATAGGGCGCGTCGCGGCTGATATCCCAGTCGCCCAAACTGACCTTGCCTGCCTCGTCACGCTTGAACCATTCCTTCACCTTGTTCGCCACCTCGGGCTGCAGGCGGCCGTCTTGCGTCCAGGCTTCCAGGAACTCCACGCAGCGGGAGTCTGACAGCTTGAAGAAATGGTGCTCGCTGGTGCGCAGTACGGGCGTGGCGCCGGTCAGTGCCGACCTTGGGTTCTTCAGGTCGGTGGGCGCGTAGACGGCGCCGCAGTTTTCGCAGTTGTCGCCGTACTGGTCGGGCGCGCCGCAGTTGGGGCAGGTGCCCTTGATGAAACGGTCGGGCAAGAACATGCCCTTCTCGGGGTCGTAGAACTGCTCGATGCTGCGTTTTTCGATCAGGCCAGCGTCGCGCAGCCGCCGGTAGATGGTTTGCGCCATCGCGTGGTTTTCAGGTGCGTCGGTGCTGTGCCAGTGGTCGAACGCGATGTGAAAGCCGTCCAGGTACGCCTTTCGGCCGGCGGCAATGCCCGCCACGAAGGCCTGCGGCGTGAGCCCGGCCTTTTCAGCCGCGATCATGATGGGCGCGCCATGGGTGTCGTCGGCGCAGACGAAATTCACGTCGGCGCCCAGCATGCGCTGCAGCCGCACCCAGGTGTCGGCCTGGATGTATTCCATGATGTGCCCGATGTGAAACGGGCCGTTGGCGTAGGGCAGGGCGGTGGTGACAAACAGTTTGCGGCTCATGCCGTTGATTCTAGGGAAGCGGCCGCCAAGCTCTCAGGCACGCCGCTGCGTGCTGCGCGGTGCGTGTGGGAGCGACGGCACGGCACGCGCAAGGCGAAGCCTGGGTCGGCAGCAGCCCGGCTAGACTCACGGGCTGCCCCAACCGATTGCCCCTGCCATGTCATCTGTCCCTACCGAAGCCGCTCTGCTTGAAGCCCTGAAGCAGGTTGCCGACCCCAACACCGGCAAAGACTTTGTCGGCAGCCGCGCCATCAAGAACCTGCGCGTGGAAGACGGCGACGTCAGCCTTCAGCTGGAGATGGGCTACCCGGCCAAGAGCCAGCACGCGGCCCTGCGCAAGGCGCTGATTGCCGCCGCGCGCACCGTGCCGGGCGTGGCCAACGTCAGCGTCGAGATCGTCACCCGGGTGGTGACACACGCCGTGCAGCGCGGCGTGCAGCTGCTGCCCCGGGTGAAGAACGTGATCGCCGTGGCTTCGGGCAAAGGTGGCGTGGGCAAGAGCACCACCACCGTGAACCTTGCGCTGGCGCTGGCCGCCGAAGGGGCCAGCGTGGGCATCCTGGACGCCGACATCTACGGCCCCAGCCAGCCCATGATGATGGGCTTGAGCGGACGCCCCGAAAGCGAAGACGGCAAGAGCATCGCGCCGCTGGAAAACTACGGCGTGCAGGTCATGAGCATCGGCTTCCTGATCGAACCCGATCAGGCCATGATCTGGCGCGGCCCGATGGCCACCCAGGCGCTGGACCAGCTGCTGCACCAGACGCTGTGGCGCGAACTGGACTACCTGCTGATCGACATGCCACCGGGCACTGGCGACATTGCGCTCACGCTCAGCCAGCGCGTGCCGCTGACGGGCGCCATCATCGTGACCACACCGCAGGACATTGCGCTGCTGGACGCGCGCAAGGGCCTGAAGATGTTCGAGAAGGTGGGCGTGCCCATACTGGGCATCGTGGAAAACATGGCCGTGTACTGCTGCCCCAATTGCGGCCACACCGAACACATCTTCGGCGCCGATGGCGGCAAGAAAATGGCCACGGACTACGGTGTGGAATACCTGGGTGCACTGCCCCTCACCATGGCCATACGCGAACAAGCCGACAGCGGCCGTCCCACCGTGGTGGCCGACCCCGACAGCGAAGTGGCCGGCCTGTACAAAGCCGTGGCACGCCAGGTGGCGGTGAAAATCGCTGCCAAGGCGAAAGACTTTTCTTCCAAGTTTCCCACCATCAGCGTGTCCAAAGGCACCTGATCGGGCGGTTCGCCGGGCAAGCAGAGGCTGGCGGGCGCGCTGGGGGCGCCGGCCTTGCACGCCAGCACAGCCGCGCAGTTCGGCCCTTCCAACGCAGCACACGTTCCCCAGGAGGTACGCCCATGTTGCCAGCCGTGTCTGCCGAGGCGGTGGTGGAGTTCTTGCACCGCTTCGAGTCCTTGGCCATGCAGGAAGACTTCGCTCTGCTGCGTCCGCTGATCGACCAACGGGCGTATTTCCGTTTCAACGACGGTGACTTCTTGGGGCTTCCCGCCATAGAGGCGGCCTTTGAGAAAACCTGGCGCGGCGACCCCACGGTGAAGAAGGCGCGCTTCTACCTGACCGACATCGTCGTGATCAGCACCGACCACAGTTCGGCAGCGGCCACCTACACCTACCACTGGGAAGGCCACCAGGGTGCGCGGGGTTTCCAGGTCCACGGTCGCGGCACGCGGGTGCTGGCGCATGACGGAACGGGTTTCAGAATCGTTCACGAACACCTCAGCCGGTTCCCAAAGACCGTTTGATGGGTCCCATCGGGGCTCAGCGGGCCGTGGCGTACAGGGCCCCTGCGGCTGCTGCATGCTGCCCCCACGCCAACCGCCATGACACACTGGCACCCCCTTGACGTTCCGCATCGCCGCCATGCCCAGCATCTGGAAAAAACCCATCTCTTCGGAGCATCTGGCCCGTGTTCACCACCAGACAACGGTGGGACACCTGGGCATCGAGTTCGTGGAAGTGGGTGATGATTTTCTGCGCGCCCGCGTGCCTGTAGATGGCCGGACGCGCCAGCCCTACGGCATTCTTCACGGGGGCGTGTCGGTGGTGCTGGCCGAGACCCTGGGCTCCTGCGGCGCTCATTACTCAACCCCAGAGGGTGTTCGCGCGGTGGGTCTGGACATCAATGCCAACCACCTGCGCAGTGTCAGCAGCGGCTGGGTGACGGGCACTGCACGGCCGGTTCACATGGGCCGCAGCACCCACGTCTGGCAGATCGAGATGGCCAATGAGCAGGGGCAGCTGACCTGCGTGTCGCGCCTCACCCTGGCCATCCTGTCCAACCCAGGCTGAACGCCGCGATGCTGCGCCATACAGGCGCGGGTCGGTCAGCACCGTGGCAGGGGCGCGGCGACCAGCCGGTCTATCGTGGCGCCTGGTTGATGTCTTTTTCCCAGCGGCCAATCAAGCGGGTGCGCTCTTCCTTGGAGCCGAACTTCTTCAGGTCATAGCTGATGAACTTCATCTGCGCCGCGGGCGGCATCAGCGGGTGCAATGGCGTGTCGCGGTGCGAAGGAATGGTGAACGAACCCGACTCTGCGGCCAGGGCCTGCGCCGCTGGTGTCAACTGCCATTCGTAGAACCGGCGGGCGTTTTCAAGGTTGCGCGCGCCCTTGACGATGCTCATGGCGCCCACTTCGTAGCCCGTGCCCTCGCAGGGCACCAGGGTCTTCACCGGCAGGCCCTGCTTGGCCTCGCCGGCGGCCAGCGCCAGGAATCCGATGGCCACGGCATTTTCGCCGCGGCCGGTGTTCTTCACCGGGCCGGCACCCGAGCGCGTGTAGTCGGAAATGTTCCGGTGCAGCGCCTTCATGTAGTCAAACGCGGCCTCTTCGCCGAACAGCTGCACCCAGGTGACGATGGCCGTGTAAGCCGTGCCCGAGCTGTTGGGGTTGCTGCTCTGGATCTCGCCCTTGTATTCGGGCTTCACCAGGTCTTTCCAGCAGTTGGGAACGGTCAGTTTCCTCTTCGCCAGCAGTTCGGGGTTGTAGGCCAGGCCCAAGGGCCCCAGGTACACAGCCACGGCTTTGCCCGCTGAAGCGGTATGCAGCGCCCCAGCCCATGCTTACAGGCGGCCCGCCTGCGCTGAACTGTGGGCCATGGTCAGGTCTTGCTCGGCGGCCTGCATGTGCGGGTCGGCCGTGCCACCGAACCACACGTCGGTCTTGGGATTGGCGCGTTCGGCGTTCAACTGCGCCAACACTTCGCCGGTGCTCTTGCGCACGGCGTTCACCTTGATGCCGGTCTCGCGCTCGAAGGCGCTGCTCATCAGGCCGCACCATTCCAGTTCGACGCTGCACATGACATTCACCGGGCCCTTGTCCTGGGCGTGGGCCATGCCTGCAAGGCACAGCACGGTGGCAGCGAGCTGATGGAGTTTCATGGTTTTCCAGGCTGAAGGGCTGAAGGGCTGAAGGGCTGATGCGGGGCGGGTCAGGGCGACTCCACCAGGACGGCCCGAAAGTCATTCACGTTGGTCATGGTCGGCCCGGTGACCACGGCTGACGATACGGCTTCGAAGAAGCCGTGGCCGTCGTTGTTGGCCAGGCTGTCCAGCGGCCGCAGGCCCTGGGCCCAGGCGCGCGGCAGGGTGTCGGGCCCGATGCAGGCGCCGGCGGTTTCTTCCTGGCCGTCAACGCCGTCGGTGTCGGCCATCAGTGCATGAATGCGCGGGTGCCCGCCGGTGGCTGCGGTGAAAGACAGCAGGCATTCGACGTTGCGACCGCCCCGCCCTTTGCCGCGCACGGTGACCGTGGTTTCGCCGCCTGACAGCAACACGCACGGTGCCCCAAAGGGCTGCCCGCGGGCAGCAGCCTGCAGCGCGATTCCCGCCAGCACCTTGCCCACGTCGCGCGCTTCGCCCTCCAGGGCATCCCCCAGGATGTAGGGCGCGTAGCCGGCTTGGCGTGCCACCGCTGCCGCAGCTTCCAGTGCCTGCTGTGGCGTGGCCACCATGCGGGTTTCGGCACGTGCCAGGCGTGTGTCGCCGGGTTTGACGGATTCGCCTTCGCCGCTTTGCAGCACCCGCATCACCGCGGCCGGCAGTTCAATGCCGTAGCGGCGCACGATGGCCAGGGCGTCGCCGCAAGTGGTGGGGTCGGCCACGGTGGGGCCTGAGGCGATGTCGATGGGATTGTCACCGGGCACGTCGGACAGCAGCAGCGTGACGACCCGGGCCGGGTGGCAGGCAGCTGCCAGACGCCCGCCCTTGATGGCCGACAAGTGCCGCCGAACGGTGTTCATCTCGCCAATGGTGGCGCCGCTGGCCAGCAGTGCACGGTTCACGGCCTGCTTGTCGTCCAGCGTCAGGCTGGGCAGCGGCAGCGGCAGCAGCGACGAACCACCGCCGGAGATCAGGCACAGCACGATGTCGTCTTCGCCCAGGCCCTGCACCATGTGCAGCATGCGTTGCGCGGCCCGCAGACCCGCGGCGTCGGGCACGGGGTGGGAAGCTTCGGCAATCTCGATGCGCTGGCAGGGCACGCCGTAGCCGTAGCGCGTGATGACCAGGCCCGACAGCGGGCCGGCCCAGTGGTCTTCCACCGCCCGCGCCATCGCGGCCGAGGCCTTGCCAGCCCCGATCACCACCAGGCGGCCACGGCCCAGTTCCTCTGCCGTGGGCAGGTGGGGCGGCACGCACAAGGCGGGCTGCGCCGAAGCCACGGCGGCATCGAACATCCGGCGCAACAACCGACCCTGCGCGCTGTGTGGACCGGCTTTGTTTTGCGCTACGGTTGGATGGGCTGAAGCGTTCATGCGATTCGAGTGAAGTCATTCGGCAAACGAATGCGCCATTGTCGCCAGTACGGCCGGCGGGCCTTTTTGTCTTTCATCTCGACCTTGAGCCAACTGCTTGGGCCAGGCGCACGGCAAGGCTCGGGCCGTCAGTGCAACGAGCCGCACTTCAGCCAGACCGTGAACACCGCGCCGGTGCCGCTGCCCGCCCTGTTGGCGGCGCGTATGTCACCGCCGTAGCGTTCCACCAGCCCGCGGCTGATCCACAGGCCCAGGCCCGTGCCATCGGGGCGCCGGGTCACGAAGGGCTGGAACAGGCGCGTCAGCAGTTCGTCACTCAAGCCGGCGCCGCTGTCAGCCACTTCCAGCACCACGCTGTCCTCGCCTTCGTCGCGTGTCGTCAGCGTCAGCGAGCCGCCGTCGGGCATGGCGTGCATGGCGTTGACGATCAGGTTCACCAGCACCTGCTGCAGTTCCTGCCGGTTGATCTGCGGCTGCCGCGTGGCGCGGTAGTCGCGCTGCACGGTGATGCCCGTGCGCGCCATCTGGTGCGCTGCCAGCACCAGGCAGTCGTCCAGCGCCCGTGCCGGGTCCACCGCTTCGATGTAACCCGCGAATTCGCCCGGGCGCGCAAACTGCAGCAGCCGGGTGACGATGAGCCGCATGCGTTCGATCTGCTCGTCCACCAGTTTCAGTTCGGGCGCGATGCGTGCGGCAGCTTCCGGGCTGATCAGGTCGCGAAGCAGGTCCAGGTTGCCCTGATCACCGCGATCGGGTTGTTGACCTCGTGCGCAATCGACGCGGTCAACTGCCCCACCGTGGCCATCTTCTCGCTGTGCACCAGCTGTTGCTGGGCCAGTTCCAGCGCACGCGTTCGCTCAGCCACCTGCGCGTCCAGGTGGCGTGTGTTGGTGTCGATGACGGCCAGCAGGCGGTCCAGGTGGCCGGCCAGGCGGCCGATTTCGTCGCTGCTGTGCACGGTGCCCACCCGGGCGTCCAAGGCGCCGTCTTCCACGCGCTGCATCGTGGCTTCCATCTGTTCCAGCGGCCTGAAGATCCCTTGTGCCCAGCGCAGCGAAACCACGGCCGCAATCAGCATCACCGCGAAGAACAGCACACCCACGCTGGCCAATGCGCCGTACTTCAGCAGCGTAAAAGGCCGCTCCAGAATGCCCACGTACAGCATGCCCACCGGCCGGCCCAGGCCGTCGACCAGCGGCTGGTAGGCCGACACGTACCAGTCGCTGACGACAAAGGCGCGGTCCAGCCAGGTCACGCCCTTGCCCAGCACCGAGTCGCGCACTGTTTGCGACACCCGGGTGCCGATAGCGCGCTCGTCCTTTTCGGCGCCGAACAGGCGCACGTTGGTGCTGATGCGCACGTCGTCCAGAAACAGCGTGGCCGTGCCATGGCTGCCCCATTGGGCAAAGGGCAGGCTGCCCTGCGGATAGACGATTTCGTTGATGTGGTCGATGAAGGCCAGGTTGCGGTTCAACAGCACGCCGGTCTGCAGGTACCCCTGCAACTGGCCCTGGGGTCCACGAACCGCACGCGTGGCCAGCAGCACCATGGCCCGCGCTTCAACCGTGCGGGCGGTGGGCGCGGCGTTGCGCGTGGCCACCAGGGGCACGGCCACGCGCTGGCGCAGGCCGGGCCCCAGGATGTCTTGCTGGTCCGGCGCCAGGACTTCAAGGCTGGTGCCTTCGGCGTCGGCGGGCAAGCGCTCAGTGGGCAGCAGCCGGATGAAGTCCAGCCGCTCGCGGCTGGCCAGGCGGTTCAGCAGCACCTGCGTGTCAGCGCTTGCGCCTTGCAGGTGGGTGACCGACTGCTGCAACGCCGCCGACTCGGCAATGCCGGTGGCACTGGCGCCCACCTCGCCCAGCACGCGTTCGAAGTAACCGTGGGCCACGGCCAGGTCAGAACGCACCTTGGTTCGCAGCATCTGGTCCAGCGCCACGCTGCCCCACCACAGCAGAAAAGCACCCAGCAGCGGCAGCACGCCCAGCAAGGGCAGCAGCACCATCACCAGCAGCTTGTTGCGTATGGACAGACGTGCAAAGTGGCCGGGGGCGCGGCCTGGGCCCGCCTGCGCACCAGCGGTCTTCAACCCATGGCCCAATCGGCGCAGCGACGCTCCAGCGTGCGCCTGGAAATGCCCAACAACTGCGCCGCGCGTGTCTTGTCACCGTCCACCGATTCCAGCACGCTGATGATGTGGCGCTTTTCCAGCGTGTGCAGGTCGGTCACGCCATCGCTGGCCGGCGGTGGCCTGGACTGCACCGGCGCCGGCCGTGAAAGGCTCTGGTACAGCGCCGACACGTTGAGTGCGCCGACGATGAGCGAACGTTCGATCAGGTTGCGCAGTTCACGCACGTTGCCGGGCCAGTCGTACTGCAGCAAAAAACGCATTTCATCGTCGCTGACCTCGATGGGTTCAACGCCCATGCTGGGTGCCAGCGTGTCGTTGAAGTGGGCCACCAGGTCGGGAATGTCTTCCTTGTGCGCAGCCAGGCGCGGCAGGTTGATTTCCACCACCTGCAGCCGGTAGTACAGGTCGGCCCTGAAGCGGCCGGCCTCGACCTCGGCGCGCAGCGGCCGGTTGCTGGCTGCCACGATGCGCAGGTCCAGCGCCACTTCCTGTTCGCTGCCCACGGGCCTGATGCGTCGGCTTTCCAGCGCGCGCAGGAGCATCCCCTGCAGCGGCAGCGCCAGTTCGGCCACTTCGTCCAGAAACAGCGTGCCGCCCTGGGCGTACACGAACAGGCCGTCGCGGCCGGGTTGGCCAAACAACTCGGCAGCCATCTGATCGGGTGAGATGGCGGCACAGTTCACGGGCACAAAGGGTGCCGCTGCGCGGTGGCTCTGGCGGTGCAACGCCAAAGCGGCCAGTTCCTTTCCCGTGCCCGACTCGCCGGTCAGCAGCACTGTGCTGTCGACAACGGAAACCTGCTGCAGCGCAGCACGCAGGCCCTTGACGACGATGGACCGGCCCACCAGGCCGTCTGCCGGCGGCGTGCGTTGCGTCAGCGAACGGCGCAGCACCCAGTTTTCCCGTTTCAGCCGGGCGCGGTCCAGGCCGTGCTGCACCGAGCTCATCACCTGGGCCACGCGAAACGGTTTGAGCAGGAAGTCGCCGGCACCGGCGCGCAGTGCCTCGATCGCCGTGTCCAGGTCAGCAAAGGCGGTGATCAGCACCACCTCGCAGGGCAGGCCCTGTTCGCGCAGCTCGCGCAGCAGCGTCAGGCCGCTCTTGCCGGGCAGCGTGATGTCCAGGATCACCAGATCGAATCGGTGGCGCTGCAACAGCAACTCGGCTTCTTCAGCCGATGAAGCCGACATGACGCAGCCCAGGCGCGGAGCCAGCGCCTTGGTCAGGAAATTGCGCATGCCGGGTTCGTCGTCAACCACCAACACGGCACTGTGCCGCCAGTGGTCGGCGCTGTGCTCAGCCGCAAGCGCCTGCGTTTGGGCTGCAGGTTCCGCGAGCGCGGGGGCGAGAGGGGGAAGGGGTGTGTGCATGCGACGCGAATCGTAGCGCTGCAGCGCTGTGTTGCGCTGTGACATCGGCACCCGTGCAAAGGCCCTGCTGGCCTGGCGCAACAACCAGCGTGCGGTGTGGGAGCCCGTGCGCCCCGCCAGCAGCACAGATTGGCAGGTGGCTTGTGGATTCGCCGCTTCTGGCCACCATGCACAACGGCGCCAAAGACCCATACTTACGGCTATCCCTCGAATGAGGGTGTGACTGTGCCAACGTGGGCATATTGCCAAGCGTTGGGACTGGGCTGCGGGTAATCTGCCATCCATGTCTTCAGGTCAACCATCCCTTCCTTCAGGAGCCCCCTTGTCTCGTCTCGTCGAGGCTCAAGGTCTCGCAGCCCTGCTGAACCTGGACGCGCATCTCGAACAGGGCCGATTGCAGGCTGACGCAGCCAAAGCGGCTGCCCAGAACACGGCTCATAGCGGCGCCCCTTCCGGCGCCCAGCAGCCGCCAATCCCAGCAGCGCCTGGCGCGTCGCTGGCGGAGGCCGCCAGAACGGTGGCTGCAGCCCCACACCATGTTGTAACAAATGGTGTCGAGAAGCGGCTTCCCGACGCGTCGGCTTCAAACTCTGCATCCGCTGCTGCAGGCCTCAGCCCAGGTGCCATTGCAGCCCATGTTGCGGGAACGTCGTCACCTTTAACCGCCGCTGCAGAAACCCTGCATCCTGACTTTGTAGACACCGAAGCGGCCCCGCCAGAGCCTCGAGCTCGGCAGGCCCGCGACCCTGCACCGAAAGTTGAGGCCCAGGCCCAGCCCCTGGGCCGCATCGGCCCTTACGAACTGCACGCGGTGTTGCCGCACGACGGTCTGGGCCAGGTTTACAAGGCCAAGGACACCGAACAAGGCCACGACGTCATGGTGACCTTGCTGGACCTCGACGCCGACGCGCGGGACCGCGAAGCCATCGTCACGCAGATGCAGAAGTCGGTGCTGAAGGCCGCAGCGCTGCAGCACCCGGGCCTGGTGCGCATCGTGGACGCCGGTGTGGTGGGGCAGGGCGTGTACATCGTCAACGATTGGACGCCGGGGCGTTCTCTGGCAATGGCCCAGCACGCCGGCTGGCAGCCCACGGCGCGCCTTGCCGCAGAACTGGTGCGTGACCTGGCGCTGGCGCTGGCGCACGCCCACGCCCACGGTGTCTTGCACGGGGGCCTGAACCCATCCACCGTGATGCTGGACGCGCACGACAGGGCAGCGGTGCTGGGCCTGGGTTATGCCGGTCCGGCGCATGCTTCTGACGTGCCTTCGATGGACCCGCTGGTCAGCGGCGCGGCGCCCTACCTGGCGCCCGAGCAACTGCAAGGTGGTGCCATCGACGAGCGCACCGACGTGCACGCCCTGGGTGTGCTGCTGTATGAACTGCTGGCTGGAAACCGGGCCTACCCGGGCGGAACGGTGCCCGAGGTGGCGCGTGCGCTGATGGCACACGACCCCGCACCACCGCACTGGCTGCGTCTGGACGTGCCCGAGCGTCTTTCGGCGATTGCGATGCAGGCGCTGCAGCGGAATCCCGCCGCGCGCTACGCGCAGGTAGGGCAGGTGGCTGCCGCCCTGAATGCGTGGCTGGAGCAGTCCGAACTGGAAACCGATGAGACGCGGGACTACTTCGCAGCCCCCCAACCCGAGCCCGAGTTGTCGAACAAGAAGCGCTATGGGGTGAGTGCATCGCTGCTGGCGGCTGCTGCAGTGGTGCTGGCTTTCACCTGGGTGGAACGCGCCGACACTGGCACTGCCATCGTGCCCGCGTACAACGGTGCCACCGCCTCTGGCGTGGTCACCAGCGAGGCGGCGGTTCCGCCCACGCACACGTCAAGTCCGGAACCCAGCGGTGCCGGCCCGACGGCGCCAGCGGCTACCAACGCACGTGCGCCAGCAGCAGAACAAACCGCCGGCGCCGCCGTGCCCGGGTTGCAAGGCATGCCGAAGCCTGCGGCGGGTGACGCGGTGGCCGCCACGCTGCTGGACAAAGCCGCACAAGCCACTGGCCCAGCCAACGAGACCACCAACGTGGGCCGTGTGGCCGCTGCAGCGCAGGTCACTGCAGTGACCATGTTGCCGCTGGGCGCCGCCATCCCGGCGGCAGCGCCAGTGCCCACCACGGCCCAGGCCGCCGAGCCGCTTTTGCCCATGCGCGCCGCCGAACCGCGGCCACTGGGCCTTGCGGTGGCAACACCCCCAGCTGCGGTTGCTGAAAGCAGAACCCAGCCGGCCACCTCCAGGCAGGCCGTGCGCGATAAGGCCCGCGCTCCAGACCTTGACGCGCGCGCGGCGGCAGCGCCCACCGCGTTGCAGACCGGTACCGTGCAGTTGGCGGTCAGCCCTTGGGGCTATGTGGAAGTGGGCGGCAAATTGGCAGGGGCGACACCACCCCTGCAGAAGCTGACGCTGCCCGAGGGTACGCACACCATCACCATCCGCAATGAGGACTTCGTGCCTTATGTCACCACGATCCAGGTGTCTGCTGACCGGGCCGCAACGGTGCGGCACCGCTTTGCACAATGAAGCAGGGCTTGGGTACCGCCGCATTGGCCAGACCGCGTGAAGTGCCCCCGGGCAAGCTGTATTCCCGAGGGCTTTGCGTGTGTGTGTTGTTGGTGGCGGCTGGCTGCGCTTCGCCACCCCCGCCCCCGCCGCCAGCGCCGCCGCCCACGGGGCTTTCAGATGTGCTGGACCGGCCGGCCGAGCGTGCGCTGTTCGACGGCCTGAGGGCCTATGACGACGGCCAGTACGACCTGGCTGAATCCGCGGTGCGTGCTGCGTTGGCCGGCAACCTGCGCAGCGCGCGCGACAAGGCCCTGGCGTACAAGCTCTTGGCCTTCGTGCAGTGCACCAGCAACCGCGAGATGCAGTGCGAAGCCGCCTTCAAGCTGGCGCATGAGGCCGACCCCACGTTCCGCCTGACCCGCGCCGAGGCCGGCCACCCGCTGTGGGGCCCGGTGTACAGGCGCGTGGTGCGCGCGCCCTAGCGCCCCAGCTTGCGCAGCAGCGGTGCCCTGCCGCTGATGAACCAGACCGACTTCAGAGAGCCACGGGCGGCCGCTGTTGCAAGGCCTTCAGGTCTGCGGCGGTGTTGGCATTGAAAAATGCGGCTGCGTCTTCAAACACCACCGTCGCGCAGCGGTGCTGGCCGGTCCAGCTGTCGATCTTGCGGCCCCCTGCGTTCAGATACGCCACCAGGCTTTCCACCAGTTCTGATTTGAGCAGGCAGAACACCGGCTGCAGCTGCATCTGGCCCGCTTCCAGTGTGGCGGCCATTGCCAGTTCAGCGCCTTCGCTTTCCAGCGCTTGCGCCAGCCGCGGCACCAGGTCTGGCGGGAATTCGGGTGTGTCGCAGGGCACGGTCACCATATACGGCGTCTCGCAATGCTCCAGGCCGGC
>JAYSXE010000013.1:0-10739 GCA_043717565.1 Burkholderiales bacterium
CACCCACTGCGGCGCAAAAGCGCCACCGATGCTGATGGTGACCTGCAGCGCGGGCGCCTGCGCCAGCCCCGGCACCACATTCAGTTCGATCGGCATGGACAGCACCCGCTGGCGCACCCGTTCGGCCACCGTCTGCCCGAAGGCCACGGCGCAGTTGGGCAGGATGATGGCGAATTCCTCGCCACCCACCCGGGCCACCAGGTCCATGGGGCGCACACTGTCCAGCAGCGCCTGGGCCACGGCCTTGATGACCTGGTCACCGGCAGCGTGCCCCCAGGTGTCGTTGACGCGCTTGAAGTGGTCGATATCCAGTGTCAGCAACAGCGCCGACTCGCCGCTGCGGGCCACACGGTCGACTTCGCGCGCCACCGCCAGTTCAAAGGCGCGGCGGTTCGCCAGGCCGGTCAGGGCATCGCGGCTGGACAGGTCGACCAGCGCGTCGATCAGCGACGCCATCCATTCAGCGCCGCCCACCACGCCGTCGGGCATTTGGCGGCCGGACTGTGCCAGCAACAGCAGCGCGCGTTCAAATCGCGCAGGCGCCCCCACAGGTGCCACGTCAGCGGCGGCGGCCGATGGCGACCCCGGCGCACTGCGGTTGCGGTCAGTCGGTTCGGGCTGGTTCTTCAAGGGTCGTGGCGGTGGGCATGGCAGGCTTGCAGCAAGGGGCTCAGCAACCGGCACGGCCACAGGCGCGGAGCCAGCGAACATGCCTGGGCAGTCTAGCAGGCGCAACACGCCGTTACAGGCAGCAATCAGGCTTGCGAAACCGGCCCATCTTCGGCCACCACTGCGCGCATGCGCTGGGCACACTGGCGCAGGGGGTGGGCCTGCGGGTCGATCCCCCTCATCGGCGGCCCCCGCCAACCCTGTACCCGCAGCTTGCATGAGCGCAGCGAACCTTTCAACCATCCCTGACCAGCAGGAATTCCAGCTCGCTCCGGCCGAGTTCGAACGGGTGCGCCGGCTCATCTACCAGCGCGCCGGCATCCACTTGCATGCGGGCAAGCAGGCCATGGTCTACAGCCGGCTGTCGCGCCGGCTGCGCGAACTGGGGCTGAGTTCGTTCACCGTTTACCTGGACCTGCTGGAGCGCGCCGGCGACCGCACCGACGCGGGCAGCCCTTCCGAGTGGCAGAGCTTCACCAACAGCCTGACCACCAACCTGACCTCGTTCTTCCGTGAAGAACACCATTTCACGGCCCTGGCCGAAGACCTGCAGGCCCGCGCCACACGCCCGGTGCGCCTGTGGTGCAGCGCGGCCTCAACCGGTGAGGAACCATACTCGCTGGCGATGGTGGCGCTCGAGACGCTGGGCCCGGCAGCGCCGGTGCGGCTGGTTTGCAGCGACATCGACACCGACGTGCTGGCGAAGGCCCGGCGCGGGGTGTACGAGTCCGACGCCCGCGGCCTGAGCACCGAGCGGCTGCACCGGCACTTCATGCGCGGCACGGGCAGCAATTCCGGTTTCATCCGGGCCAAGCCGGAACTCACGCGGTTGATCGAGTTCATGCCGTTCAACCTGGTGAACAAGTCGTGGGCGGGGCTGGGCGAACCCTTTGACCTGGTGTTTTGCCGCAACGTGATGATCTATTTCGACGCGCCCACGCAGCGTCAGGTGCTGCGGCGCATCCACGGCCAGATGAAGCCCGGCGGCTTGCTGTACGTGGGCCACTCAGAGAACTTCACCGACGCGGTGGACCTGTTCAGGCTGCGCGGCAAGACCATCTACGAGCGCCTATGACGCCGATCAGCGCACCTGCCGCACCCACTGCGGCCGCAACCGCCGCCAGGGCCATCCAGCTGGAACGCCTGAAGTCACGGCCGCAACGCGTGGGCGAAGCCTCTTATTTCTACACCGACACCGCCTTCAACTCGCCCGCCGTCAAGGTGCTGCCCGGGGAATTCTTCGTGACCGAAGAAGACCTGCTGATCACCACCACCCTGGGGTCGTGCATCGCAGCCTGCCTGTGGGACCGCGAGCGGCGCATCGGCGGCATGAACCACTTTTTGTTGCCCGACAGCGGCGGCTCGCCTTCCAGCGGCCGCTACGGTAATTTCGCAATGGACCTGCTGATCGGCGAAATGGTCAAGCGCGGCGCCAACCGCTACAGCATGGAAGCCAAGGTGTTTGGTGGCGGCTCGGTCGTCAGCGGCATGAACAGCATCAACGTGGGCGAACTGAACACGCGTTTCGTGTTGGACTACCTGCGCACCGAGCGCATCACCGTGGTCAGCAAGGACGTGCTGGATATCCACGCCCGCAAGGTCTGTTTCCTGCCCACCACCGGCAAGGCCATGGTCAAGCGCCTGGCCTCCACCAACACGCAAGCCTTGCTGGAGCAAGAGCTGGCGGCATCCCGAAACGTCGCGCCAGCGGGCCAGGCCACTGGCACGGTCGACCTGTTCTGAACCGCCGTACCGAGCCGCCCGCCCCCTGATCCTGAGTACTTGCCATGAACAAGCCCCTGACCCCGAAGAAAATCCGTGTCGTCGTGGTGGACGACTCGGCGCTGGTGCGCAGCCTGCTGGCCGAGATCATCGACCGCCAAAGCGACATGGCCTGCGTGGGCACCGCCGCCGACCCGCTGATCGCCCGCGAGATGATTCGCGACGTGAACCCTGACGTCATCACACTCGACATCGAAATGCCGCGCATGGATGGGTTGGAATTCCTGGGCCGGCTGATGCGCCTTCGGCCCACCCCGGTGGTGATGGTCTCCACACTGACCGAGCGCGGCGCCGACACGACGCTGAAAGCGCTGGAATTGGGTGCGGTGGAATTCGTGGCCAAGCCCAAGATCGGCGTCAGCGACGGCTTGCGGCAGCTGGGCGCCGACATCACCGACAAGATCCGCACGGCGGCGCGTGCCCGTGTGCAGCGGCTGCCGCAAGCGGCGGCCGCCTCCGCCGCCCCTGCAGCCAGGACGCCCACAGCAACACCGGGCCCGGCGCCGGTGGGGCGGCTGTCGACCGAAAAGATCATCTTCATCGGCGCCAGCACCGGCGGCACCGAAGCCACACGTGAACTGCTGCAGGGCTTGCCGCCCGACGCACCCGCGGTCATGGTCACGCAGCACATGCCGCCCGGGTTCACCAAGAGCTATGCCGCCCGGCTGAATGGTGTGTGTCGCGTACGGGTGACCGAGGCGGTTGACGGTGAACGGGTGCTGCCCGGCCACGTCTACATCGCACCGGGCGGGCTGCACCTGACGGTGGCACGTTCGGGTTCGAACTACGTGGCCCGCGTGCTGGCGGGCGAGCCGGTTAACCGCCACATGCCCAGCGTGGAGGTGCTGTTTGACAGCGCAGCGCAGGTGGTGGGCCGCAACGCCCTGGGCGTGATGCTCACTGGCATGGGCAACGACGGCGCCCGCGCGATGCGCACCATGCGCGACGCAGGCAGCTGGAACCTGGCGCAGGACGAGGCCAGCTGCGTGGTGTTTGGCATGCCGCGCGAAGCCATCGCCCACGGCGCCGCACACGAGGTGTTGCCGCTGAAGCAACTGGCGCCGCGCTTGATGGAATGGCTGCGCGCCAACGCCGGCGCGGCGACGTCGCGCATCTGAACGCTTGCGGCGCAGCGCGCGGCGGCCGTACAGGTGCCCAGCGCGCGCTGATTGGTTGCTAGGCCACCGGCCGCCGCAGCGAAGCCAAGTCCACCACCTGCTGGTCGGGCGCCGCAGCCCTGGGCCGGCCGCCAGCGGGCAAGAACAGCGCCTGCAGGTTCGACAAGAAGTCAAAACCGCGCACGGTGGGTGCCACGTGGTCGGTGCCTTCGTCCCAGTGCAACAGGCCTTGTGTGCGGGCAGCGGCCAGCGCGGTGTGGATGGCCGACAGGGGCAGGCCCGTGGTCTGCATGAAGCTGTCCAGCGCAAAGCCTTCGGGCAGCCGCAAGGCATTCATCATGAATTCGAACGGCAGGTCCTTGCGCGTCACTTCGTGCGCGTTGCTCACGGCCTGGCCTTTCAGCGCTTGCGACATGTAAGCAGCCGGTTCACGCCAACGCACCTGACGCACCACGCGGTGCGGAAAACTCAGCTTGCTGTGGGCGCCGGCGCCAATGCCCAGGTAGTCGCCAAACTGCCAGTAGTTCAGGTTGTGCGCGCAGCGGTGGCCAGGCTGCGCAAAGGCGCTGACTTCATAACGCTGCAAACCCGCCAGCGCGGTGCGCTGGGCAATCAGGTCCAGCATGTCGCTGGCCAGGTCGTCGTCGGGCAATTCGGGCGGCTGCAGCGCAAACCGCGTATTGGGCTCGATGGTCAGGTGGTAGATGGACAGGTGCGGCGGCTTGAAGGCCAGCGCGATGTCCAGTTCGGAAGCCAGGTGGGCCAGCGTCTGCCCCGGCAGCGCGTACATCAGGTCGATGTTGAAGGTGTCAAAGGCCTCGGCCGCCTCGGCCACCGCGGCGCGGGCCTGCGCGGCGTCGTGCACGCGGCCCAGGCGCGCCAGCATAGCGTCGTCAAAACTCTGCACGCCCACGGAAAGCCGGGTCACACCGGCGGCGCGGAAGGCCTTGAAGCGCTGGCTCTCAAACGTGCCCGGGTTGGCTTCCAGCGTCACCTCGGCGCCGGGTTCCAGCGGCAGACGGGCGCGGATGTCGCCCAGCAGCTGGTCGATGGCTGCGGGTGAAAACAGGCTGGGCGTGCCGCCCCCGATAAACACGCTGACGACGCGCCGACCCCACACCAGCGGCAGGCTGCTTTCCAGGTCGGCGCACAAGGCCTGCAGGTAGCGGCGCTCCTGGGCTTCGTCCAGCATGCCCGCGGCTGTGCCCGCAGACGTGCGCACAGCGGTCTCGTGCGAATTGAAGTCGCAGTAGGGACACTTCTTCAAGCACCAGGGCAGGTGCACGTACAGCGACAAGGGCGGCAGTGCACGCAGGTTCAGCGTGCCCGGGCGCAGGTAGTGGTCCACGCCCGGCATGGCACCCCCGCTTGGCGGTGCGTCGGGGCCTGTTTCAGGCGGCGTGGCGCTGCCGGCCGTGTTCACACTCGCCACACCTGCCGCAGCTGCTGCAGCAGCTGCGCCATCGCCAAGGCACGGTGGCTGTGGTGGTTCTTCAGCTCGGCAGACATTTCCGCCACTGTCAGACCCAGTTCCGGAATGAACATCAACGGGTCGTAGCCAAAACCCTGATCGCCGCGCTGCTGCAGCAGAATTTCACCGGGCCAGCGGCCCACGGCCACCAGCGGCTGCGGGTCTTGCGCATGGCGCACGGCCACCAACGTGCAGACGAAGTGCGCGCTGCGGTTGGCCTGGCCCTGCAGTTCGGTCAGCAACCGCGTGTTGTTGGCCGCATCTTGCAGCCCCCTGCGCGCTTCGCGCTCGCCCTGGGCCGGCAGCTCGCCCGCGTAGTGCGCGGAGATGACGCCGGGCGCGCCACCGAGCGCATCCACGCACAGGCCCGAGTCATCGGCCAGCACCGCGCCGCCGCAGGCCACAGCCGCATGTCGGGCCTTGGCCAGAGCGTTTTCAATGAAGGTGTGGTGCGGCTCCGGGGCCTCGGTGATACCCAGGTCAGCCTGCGACACCAACTGCACCGGCAGTTCAGCCAGCATGGCTTTCAATTCAGACAGCTTCTTGGCGTTGTTGGACGCCAGCACCACGCGCAAGCCTTCAGTCATGGGCGACGCCCTTCAGCCTGCCAGCGCTGCGCGCTGCAGCTCCACCAACTCGCGTATGCCCTTGTCGGCCAAGGCCAGCAGCTGGTCCATCTCGGCGCGCGTGAAAGGCGCTCCCTCGGCGGTGCCCTGCACTTCCACAAAGCCGCCGGCGGCAGTCATCACCACATTCATGTCGGTGTCGCAGGCCGAGTCTTCGGTGTACTCAAGGTCCAGCAGTGGCAAGCCCTGAACCACACCCACCGAAACGGCGGCCACGAAGTCGCGAATCGGGCTGGCTGCGATGCTCCCTTTGTTCAGCAGGAAACTCACAGCGTCGTGCGCGGCCACGAAGGCGCCAGTGATGGCGGCGGTGCGCGTGCCGCCGTCGGCTTGCAGCACGTCGCAGTCGATCAGGATGCTGCGTTCACCCAGCGCCTTCAGGTCGAACACCGTGCGCAGGCTGCGGCCGATGAGACGCTGAATCTCCTGCGTGCGGCCGCTTTGTTTGCCGCGCGCGGCCTCGCGGTCGCTGCGCGTGTGCGTGGCGCGCGGCAGCATGCCGTATTCGGCCGTCACCCAGCCCTCGCCGGAGCCGCGCTTGTGCGGGGGCACCTTTTCTTCCACCGAAGCCGTGCACAGCACTTGCGTGTGGCCGAAGCTCACCAGCACCGAACCTTCGGCATGCCGGGTGTAGCGGCGTTGCAGCGTGACCGGGCGCAGCGCGTTGGCGGGGCGGCCCGCTGATCGAACAAAAGTCATGTCGGTGGTCCTTGGAACGGGAAAGCGCGGGGCCGGGGGCGTCAGCACGAAACAACCGAGGCGCAACAGCGCCGGGTTGGCGAAACCCGCGATTGTCAACGCAAGCGCCCCCACGCCACCCAAAGGGGCGTGCCAGCCGCCGCTTCAGCGCCGCTTGCGCGAACTGCGTTCGATGGCTTCGTTGATCTCGCGGATGCTGCGCTCGATCTCGGCCTCGTCGAGTTCGTCGGCCACCGCACCCCCGGCCAGGCTGGCCTGGATGGTGGACGCAAAAACATCGTCGCCCAGGGACAGCGTTGAAACCGCGCCGGTCTTGTCGGCGTCTTCAGCAGCTTCCCACTCCACGGCCAGCACGGTGACGTTGTCGCAGCGCTCGCCGCCGGTCCTCAGCGCAAGGTCCACCAGTTCCGGCACGGCCACGCTGATGGCGTCCCGCGAGAGCATGGCAGTGATGGTGGCGTCGGGCACCATGCCCCACAGTCCGTCAGAACACAGCAGCAAGCGGTCGCCGGGCTTCATCAGCAAAGGCCCTGAAGTGTCGATCACCGGCTTGCCCGGGCTGCCCAGGCAGGTGAACAGCACGTTGCGGTTGACCCGGTCGCCCATGGGCACCACCTGCGACAGCGTGTCCTGCAGTTCGGAATAGGAATGGTCGCGCGTGCGCGCCACCAGCTTGTCGCCCCGCACCAAATAAAGCCGGCTGTCGCCGCAATGCGCCCAATAGGCGGCATTGCCCTGCAGCAGGCAGGCCACAACGGTGGTGCGCGGCGTGTCCATCAGGGCACGTTCGGTGGCGTACCGCAGCAACTGCTGGTGGCCGGCCATGATGCCGTCGTGCAGGTAGCGCAGCGGTTGCTCCAGCCGCGGCCGGGCCTGGCGCTGAAACATGGCCGACAGCGTCTGCAAGGCCAGTTGCGAAGCCACCTCGCCCTCGGGATGGCCACCCATGCCATCAGCCAGCGCGAACAGGCCCGCGTCGCGCGTGTAGCAATAGCCCATGCGGTCTTCGTTTTTCTCGCGCCCGCCTTTGCGGCTGACTTGATAGACGGAAAAACGCATCAAGCACCCTTGGACAGTGGGGCCACACAGGACCCAGACACCACCGGGTACCGGGCATTTGACGGCCCACGGGGCGCCGCTGGCAAAACGGGGCTCATGCCTTCGAGCCCGTCTTGATCGTCTCCAACTGTAGCTTCAGCCTTTCGCTGAAACTCAACTTCGTGTAACGGCGTTCCGTCTCGCGGGCGAGTTCCTTTTGCAGCGCAAACACGCTTTGCGGACGTGCCAGCGGGTCCAGCGCCATGCACCATTCGGTGACTTCGATCAGGTTGTCGGAATACACATTGCGCAGTCGCGACAGGCTCAGGCCCAGCCGGTCTTTTTCCAGGCGCTGCGGCGCGTCGTTGGGCGGATAGCCCTGCATGCAGGCGTAGATGCACGCGCCGATGGCGTAGATGTCGGTCCAGGGGCCCAGCGCGCCGTCGCGGCGATACATCTCGGGCGCCGCAAAGCCGGGCGTGTACATCGGGCGGATGAAGTTGCCTTCCTTGCTCAGCACCTCGCGCGCAGCGCCGAAGTCCAGCATCACCGCCTTGTTGTCGTTGGTCACAAAAATGTTGGCCGGCTTGATGTCCAGATGCAGCATCTTGTGCTGGTGCACGATGCGCAGCCCGCGCAGGATTTCATCAAACAGGCTGCGGATGCTGCTTTCGCGGAACACCTTGTCGCGCTTGAGGTCGCGCGCGGTGACGATGAAGTCCTGCAGGGTGTCGCCCTGCAGGTAGTTCATCACCATGTAGACGGTTTCGTTTTCGCGGAAGAAGTTCAGCACGCTCACCACGCTGGGGTGGCTGATCTGTGCCAGTGAACGCCCTTCTTCAAAAAAACTCTTCAGCCCCAAGCGGTACAGGGGCTGCTTGTCAGGCTTGACGCGGGGCGTCAGCTCGCCAGTGGAGCGTTCGGCCAGCGAGGCTGGGAGATACTCCTTCACCGCCACCAGCTGCTGGCCCTCGCCTTCGGCCAGATAGACCACGCCAAAACCGCCCGCGGCCAGTTTCTTGACGATGGTGTAACCCCCCACGACTGTGCCCGAGGGCAACGGCGCTGGCTTGGGCTTTGACATGGTGGGAATGAGATTTCTTCAAGGGTGTAACAATGACGGTTTATAGCATGACGGGGTACGCCAACGCGGCGTCCAAAAGTACGGCGACACCATCAGCAGTTACGGTGGAAGCGCGCTCGATCAACGGGCGTTTTCTGGACCTGGCGCTGCGCCTGCCCGACGAAGTGCGCGGCCTCGAACCCGCGTTGCGCGAGTTGCTGACTGCGGGCTTCAAGCGGGGCAAGATAGAACTGCGCGTGGCCACCGCGCGCGAGTCCGACAGTGCGCTGCCCATGCCCACTTCAGAGCAGTTCAACCGCCTGCTGCATGTGCAGGGCTCGGTGCAAGGCTGGCTGCCCGACGCGCGCGCGCTGTCGGTCAACGAGGTGCTGAACTGGTGCCGCCATTCAGCCCCTGCGGAGAAACTGGACAAACCAGCCCTGGAAGCCGCCCGCCGCTGCGTGAAAGCCTTGCAGGAAGCGCGCGCCCGTGAAGGCGCCCGGCTGGCGACCATGCTGCTGGACCGAGTGAAGCTGCTGCGCAGCCTGGCTGCGCAGGCCGCGCCGCTGTTGCCCCACGTGGTGCAGCGCCAGCAGACGCGCTTCCTGGACCGCTGGAACGAAGCTCTGAATCAGGTGAAGTCGGCCAGCGGTGCGCCGGTGTCGGTACCCGAGCAGGCGCTGCATGAGCGCGCCTTGGCCGAAGCCGCCAGCTACGCCATCCGCATCGACGTGGCCGAAGAACTGACCCGCCTGGCGTCGCACCTGGACGAGATCGAACGGCTGCTGAAAAAGGGGGGCGAACTGGGCAAACGTCTGGAGTTCCTGATCCAGGAACTGCAGCGGGAAGCCAACACGCTGGGCAGCAAGTCTGCAGCGCTGGAACTGACCAGCCTGTCGGTGGAGATGAAGGTGGCCATCGAGCAGATGCGCGAGCAGGTGCAGAACATTGAGTAGCTTTTCAGGGGGTCCCATGGGGTCCCCAGAAATCAGCTAACCCACTGTCGTGTAAGGATATTTTGTCCCGAGCCGTCCCAGGGCGTCGCAGCGAAGCGCGCGCAACCTGTGGGGTTTATTGTGGGGTTTTTGGGGTTCGCGCCGCTTCTGAGGCGTTCATCCGATCAAAAACCCCACAGCCTCACAGGAGCCTATGGGACATGAGCAGACAGCAACGACCGATCACTGACCGCGAGATCAAGGCCTGGCTCGCTGCCGGCGCCGTAGACCGCGGCGTGGGCGAAGGCCTGACCTTCGTCGCCAGCACCATCGCAGCGCGGGCCGGCAAGGCCTCGTGGATCCTTCGCTACCGACTGAACGGACGCTCCAAGGAGAAGGTGCTCGGGCGCTACCCTGAGCTGTCGCTCAAGGATGCGCGCGAGCAGGTACGGCAGGACCGAGCACAGATCGAGCGCGGCATCGACGTCACGGCAGCCAAGCAGGCAGAGAAGGCCCTGCAGCTCGAAGTTCCCACCGTGCAGCGGCTCGGTGAAGTCTGGTTCGCGAAGTACATCCAGCCGCGCTACAAACATCCGGAAGTCGTGGCACGCGTCCTGCGCAAGCACATCTATCCGGTGCTGGGGCCGGTCGCCCCACCCGACGTGCAGCCCGTACACATAGACCGCGTGCTGACGCGCATCGTGGCCGGCGGTGCACCGACAGTTGCCAACGACGCGCTGCGCTACATGAGTCGCATGTTCCGCATGGCCGTGCGCAACCATTGGATCGATCGCAATCCAGCGACCGACTTCGACTTGGTGGATGCTGGGGGCGACGAGGTCTCGCGCGACCGCTGGCTGACTGTGGAAGAGCTGCAGCAACTCGCCGTGGCCATGCGGACGACACCGAACTACGGGCGCGAGAACGAGCTGGCCGTCTGGCTGCTGCTTGCGCTGTGTGTGCGCAAGATGGAGCTGCTGTCGGCCCGCTGGGACGCCTTCGATCTCGACGCCGGCATCTGGACCCTGGCCAAAGAGAACACGAAGACCCGCGCTTCGATCCGTATCCCGCTGGCGGAACCGGTCATTGCATGGCTCAAGGAGGCCAGGGTCTTCTCATTCGGCAAGCCCTACGTCTTTCCCGCCCGCCGGCTCGTCCGTTCGCGCCTGGGTGTGAATTGCAGGAATCGGTACGAGCACGTCGGCCCAGACACCCTCAACGTCGCGCTCAAGCGGTTGAAGGTTCTCGACATCGAGCACTTCACGGTTCACGACATGCGGCGGACGGCGCGGACGCACCTCGCCGTGCTCGGCGTCGATCGCTTCGTCGCCGAGCGCT
>JAYSXE010000121.1:0-22293 GCA_043717565.1 Burkholderiales bacterium
TGGCGGCATGGACGGGTTGGGCGGCATCGTCAGTGGGCGTGGGTGGGGCCGGTTTCAGCACGCATACAGCGGCGCGTTGGCGCCCGGGTTCTTGCACACGGTGTGCCGCGCTTCCACCTGCCGTTTCACATGGTCGGGTGCACCGGCCGTGCCGCTGCTGGCTTGTGCCACCAGCCGGTAGCTGGCCAGTTTCAGGCCGCCTTCGTCCACCGTGCCTGCCGCGGGGTCGCGGGTGCAGCTGACCTGCACTGCCAAGCCGTCCAGCGGCGAAGGCAGCGTCAACGTCTGCGCTGCAAAACAGGGCGGCAGGGTGTTGCCGTCCAACCCCAGCGCGGCGGTGGGGTCGCTGACCTGCCACAGCCCCCACTCGATGCCGCTCTTGGCGGCGGCCAGCGAGCGCGCTGTCTGCAACTGCAGGCTCTGGCTGTGCTGCGACTGGGTGATCAGCAGCAAGCCGGCGGACAGCATCAAGCCCACCATGACCACCATGAACACCATCGCCGGCAGCGCAATGCCGCGCTGTTGCGCGGGTGGGGTGGCCCCCGGCTGCGCCAGGGCCCGCTGCAAGGGCCGCGGTGCAGTCATGGCGTGTTGTCCACCGGCAGCTGGTGCATCAGCTGCATGCTGGCGTTGGTGCCTGCCGTGCCGGCACTCAGCCGCAGGTTCAGCAAGCCGATGTTCGCCAGCGCCGTGCTGTAGGCCGCAGCGCACCCGGTCAAGCCGCCCAGCTGCAGGCGGTTGGTGGCGGCAGACAGGTCGGCCGCGGCCACCGGCTGCGTGGCCAGCCAGCCATAGCCGCTGAAGCGGCGCAGTTCGTAGCTGCCGTCGGCTTGCAGCACGCAGGCCACGGTGACGGGGGTGTCCACAACAAAGAAGCGCGGCTGGGCCGGCGGCGCGGGCAGCGCCACGCCGGCGGTGAAGCTGAGGGAACGGCCCGCCCCGGCCAGCACCACGCCGCCGCGGCGGTTGTTGCCGGTGTAGACGTCGGCTTCGGGCGTGCCCAGGTTGTTGAACACCAGGCTCTTGCCGGCGGCAGTGGCCGCGATGGCCGTGCCAATGACGTCGAAGCTGGCGTCGCCGGCGTCTTGCGGGTTCAGCGTGTCGCCGGCGCTGCCGCTCACGGTGTCGGGCGCGGCCCGGTAGCGCCCGGCGTCCAGCACGGGCACCACTTCCACCCACACGCCAGCCGCATTGCTGGTCAGGCGCAGGCTGTTGGGCAGCGCGCGGGCCAGGTCGTCGGCCAGCCCGGCCACGGCCGCGTCGGCGGCCATGGCCAGCACCAGGCGGCCGCGGTTGTCCTGCTGGCCGGCGACGATGCGCCCCACCAGCGTGGAGCCAATGCTGGCAATGACGGCCATGATGGTCAGCACCACCACCAGTTCCACCAGGGTGACACCCCGTTGCAGCTGGCGGCTTGCTGCTGATCTCGGTTCGGGCAACGGCCTCAACGCAGCGACCTCCACTGCGCCAGCACCAGATTGCCGGCACCGGGGCCGGCCACCGTGACCTGCACCCAGTAGCCGCTGGGGGCCGGCACGCCGGCCAGCGCCTGCTGCTGCACCACCACGCTGGCGGTGTAGGCCTGCAGGCTGGCAATGGCCTGGCCCTCGACGTCGGTGATGCCGTTCAGCGTGAGGCCGTTGTAGTCGCTGATCGACGCAAACCCGGTGCGGCCAGCCGTGGGTGCCGCGGTGGCCGCGCCAGGCAGGGGCTGCAGTTCCATTTCGCGCAGCAGCGACTGCGCAATGGCCAGCTGCTGCCGCGCCACCAGCGGGTCGGCGCTGCTGCGGCCCATCAGTGCCCACGCGCTCCACAGCGTGGTGATCACCACGCCGGCGATCACCAGCGACACCACCAGTTCCACCAGCGTCAGGCCCCGTTGCCGGCGCCGGTTGCGGACGCTCGAGGCCGGTCGGCCGGGCCCTCGCGGATGAGGCCGCCGGTGTTCAGGGCGAATGCACATGGCCGCTGCCCGCTTCAATGACGATGGGTTGCGCCGGGTTGCCACCGCCCGTGCTGCTGACCTGCACCGTCTGCGCGCTCGCAAACGAGGGCACGCCCGAAGGGTCGAGGCTGAAGTTCAGGCCGGCTGCGAGTCGCACGTCCTGCGTTTCGATCAGCCAGGCGCCACCGCCGGGGGGGCTGAGGGGTTGTGAGCAGCCGGCGTCCAGGCACACGGTCAGGCTGGCCGGGGTCGATCCCAGTTGCAGGTACACGGTGCTGCGCTGGGCCAGCGCGGTGGCCTGTGCCAGGCGCAGGCCGGACACCAGTTGGTCGGCCACGCCTTGCACGGCGAAGGGTTCGCGGCTGGCGAACCGTGACATGCCCACGGCCGAGATCACGGCCAGCAGCACCATCACGACCACCAGTTCAACGAGGGTGAAGCCATGCTCGGTGCGTCGCTGCATGGCTTGGTCTCTTGAGGTTGGCCTGGCTCGAGCCTTGGCGCCTGTTGCAGCCCTGGGGCCCGGCGTCCGCCCTCCCGGGTGGTCAGCCTGGGGCTCAGCAGCCTGAAACGGTGGTGGAAACCGCTGGCGGCGTGCTGGCGTCAGCCGCCGAGGTGTAGGCGATGGAACAGCTGGCAGGCGTGGCCGCGTCGCTGAGCGTGATCGTCAGGGTGGTCGCCACCGCGGCGCCGCCGCCGACGATCGTCCAGCCATCGGCTGCTGACACGTTGCTCGCACCCAGGATGCCGGAGCCGAAGGCGCCCAGGGCCTGTGGGTAGCAATGGTTCAATGCCACGGCCAGACCTTCCAGCGACACACTGGTGCCGGTGGCAGCGCCACAGGACACGGCGTTGGCCATGGCGCTGGCTTTCACCAGGCCCACGGAAGCGCGCATCGAACCGGCGATGGCCTTGACCTTGGCTTCGCGAGCCTTGCCCTGCAGGTCGGCAAAACGCGGCAAAGCCACGGCCGCCAGCACGCCAAGAATCAGGATGACGGTGATCAGCTCAACCAGCGTGAAACCGGCTTGGCGACCATGGCGCACCGGGGTGCGTTTTTGAAGAAGTGAATGTGACACGTTGTACTCCGCTAGAGGCTGGCGATCCTGGCCGTTTGTTGTGAATGACGTTTCAACTGCTAAGGACCTGCGACTGCGCAGTCCGTCGGGACCATCGACTGGTGTGGGCATTGTTGGTGGTCGATGTGACGCATGACGGTCGGAAAAGACGTTGTCCCTGGGGTCAATTCCGAGCCGCAGGGCCGCCACCGGTTAGCAGCCCGAGACCGTGGTGACCACCGTGGGCGACGCCGTTGCCGTGGCCGGTGACGTGTAGGTGATGGAACAGTTGGCCGGCGTGGCCGATTCGGCGAGCTGGATGGTCAGCACCGAGCCGGCCGATGCCGCGCCTGCGTTGCTGCCCACCACCCAGTCGTCGGCCGCCAGCACGTTGGCGGCACCCAGGATGCCCTGGCCGAATGCGCCCAGCGCCTGCGGATAGCAGTGGTTCAGGTCCACCGTCAGGCTTTCCATGGCGACCGAGTTGCCGGTGGCGTTGCCGCAGGCCACGCTGGCAGCCATGGCACTGGCCTTCACCAGGCTGGCTGCTGATGCCATCGAACCAGCAACACCCTTGACCTTGGCTTCGCGAGCCTTGGCCTGCAGGTTGGTGAACCGCGGCAGGGCCACGGCGGCCAACACGCCCAGGATCAGGATCACGGTGATCAGTTCGATCAGTGTGAAGCCACGCTGCCGCCGAGTCCGCACGCTGCCAGTTGCCGGCGCGGATTCAGCGGCGGCCGTGTGTGTGGGGGAGGCGCTCGCAAAAAGTGATTCGCTTGACATGATGTTGAACTCCGTGTGGGCAAGGCCAGTACCTTGCAGAAGGCGGGACTTGGGAGGTGCTGCGGTCTGTGCACCGTTATCGGGAGGGCTGCAGAGAAACTTGAGCGAAGGCCCCTGAATGGCCTGAAAAGCACCGAAAAAGCGGACAAAACCACAGCTACAGCCCCTGCTGCAGCCTCAACCGTCACTTGATGGCCGCACCGCCCAGGTCCCACATGGGCATGAAAACGCCCAGTGCCAGCACCAGCACGCCCATGCCCAGGAACCAGATCAGGATGGGTTCCAGCGTCCCCGACAGGCGTTTCACCGAGAAGTCCACCGTGGACTGGTGGTGCACCGAAATCTCGCGCATCAGCTGCTCCAGCGAGCCCGACTCTTCGCCGATGGCAAACAGCTGCACCATCGTGGGCGGCAGCACGGCCATGTTGCGTGCTGCGCCGGCAATCGAACTGCCGCGCGCCAGGTCATTCACCATTTGCTGCAACCGGGTTTCGTACCACTGGTTGCCCAAGGTGCGCGCGGTCACGGTCAGCGATTCGCTGAGCGTCAGGCCGGCACTCAGGCTGGATGCCAGCGATGCCGACAGGCGCGACAGCACGATGCCTTCCAGAATGGCGCCGATCACCGGCAGGCGCAGCTTGTAGCGGTCCCACCACAGGCGCCCGCGCACCGTGGCCAGCCAGCGTTTCCAGCCCACGCTGGCGCCCACCGCGGCCACCAGCAAGAGCGGCCAGGCCTTGACCATGAAGTTGGACATGCCCAGCAGCACCAGCGTTAGCATGGGCAGCGGCGTGCGCGACTGCGCAAACACGCGTGCAAAGGCCGGGATGACGAAGATGTTCACCACCACCATCGCCAGCAGGCAGGTCAGGATGACGAACGCGGGGTAGCGCAGCGCGGCGGCCACCTGCTCGCCGGTCTGGCGCGTGAATTCACGGTGGCGGTGCAGTTCGCTCAAGGCCTCGGGCAGGCGGCCGGTTTGTTCGCCCACCTGCAACATCGCCAGGTCGTAGGGCGTGATCAGGCCCGATGTGCGGTGTTCATGCTCGGCCGCCTTCACCAGGTTGTGGCCGTTGTCCAGGTCGCGGCTGATGCGCTGCATGGCATCACGCACCGTTGGTTCCACCGCGCTGTCGCCCGACAGGTGCAAGGCCCGCATCAAGGGCACGCCGGCGCGCAACAGCGCGGCCAGCTCACGCAGCACCATGCCGAACGACAACTGCAGCCGTTTCATGTTGGGCCCGCGCAGCTTGGGCAGGCTCCATTGCAGCGTCGGGCTGGCCACGGTTCCGCTGGCATCCGGGGCTTTGACGTCGGCCTTTTGGGCCGGCGCCGCCAGCGCGGCACTGCGCTTCGGGGTCGGGTCGGCCGTGAGCGTTGCACCCCCACCCGAGCGCTGTTTGATGTCCACCGCCACCCAGCCGCGGGCGGCCAGGTCCTTGGCCACCGCGCTGCTGGACGCGCCGGCCGCAATACCCTTGTGCTCACGCCCGCTGGCGTCGCGGGCGCGGAAGTCGAACGACAGGGTGGCCATCAGGTGGGGGCGGGCAGGGGGTGTGGGGGTGCAGGGCAGCCGCCACCTGCTACATGCCGCGCAGGCCGAGGCGCATGGCTTCGTGCAGCGTGGTGTGGCCACCCAGGGCCGCACGGCAGCCTTCCACGGCCAGACTGCGGCCGGCCAGCGCGCGGCGCGCCGCTTCGCCAAAGCCGGCCATGTCGTTGCGCATCAGGGTGTTTACGAGGTCCTGGTCCATGGCCAGCACTTCATACAGGCCCAGGCGGCCCTCATAGCCGGTGTTGCGGCAGCGCGGGCAGCCGCGGCCCTGGCGCAGTCCGGTGGGGTCCCACTTCACGCCCGGCAGCTGCGTTTCCAGCCAGGCCCGTTGCTGGGCCGAAGCCTGGGCCGGTTCGGAACAGGCCTGGCAGATGCGGCGCACCAGGCGCTGCGCCACGATGGTCTGCAGGGCCGTGGCCACCATGAACGGGGCAGCGCCCATGTCGATGAGCCGTGCCGCCGCCGATGCGGCGTCGTTGGTGTGCAGCGTGCTCAGCACCAGGTGGCCGGTGACGGCGGCTCGCATGCAGGTTTCCACCGTGTCGGCGTCGCGCATCTCACCGATCAGGATGGCGTCGGGGTCCTGCCGCAGCGAAGCGCGCAGCACCTGCGCAAAGCCCAGGCCCACGCGGTCGTTCACGTTCACCTGCGTGATGCCGGGCAGCCGGTATTCCACCGGGTCTTCGGCGGTCACGATCTTGGTGCTGGCGGCGTCCAGCGAAGCCAGGGCCGCGTACAGCGTGGTCGTCTTGCCGCTGCCGGTGGGGCCGGTCACCAGCACCAGGCCGGCGCCGTTGGACAGTGCTTCGCGCAGCGCCGTCAGGCCGCGTACGCCAATGCCCAGGCGGTCCAGCGAGGCCAGCATCGGGTCTTTCAACAGCAGCCGCATGACCAGCGACTCACCGTACTGGCCGGGCAGCGTGGACAGCCGGATGTCCACCGTCTGCTGCCGCACCTGCACCACGAAGCGGCCGTCCTGCGGCAACCGGCGTTCGCTGATGTCCAGCGAAGCCACCAGCTTCAGCCGCGAGGCCAGGGCCGGGGCCAGGCGCGATTCGAATTCAGCGTGCGCGCGCAGGTGGCCGTCCACCCGCAGCCGTATGGCCACGGCCTGCGCCATGGGCTCGATGTGGATGTCGGAAGCCTTGGCCCGCACCGCCTCGTCAAACAGGCTCTGCAGCAGCTTCACCACGGGGGCGTCTTCGGTGCCCACCTGCGCACCCAGGGCGCCGAAGTCCACCGCGTCCACGTCGTTGCTGCGCAGCTCTTCGCTGAGCTTCTTGGCCAGGCCCTGGATATTGTCCTTGGCGCTGTAGATGCGGTCGATCAGCGCCAGCAGGCCCGACTCGGGGATCAACTCGATGTCGATGGTGCCGCGCAGCAGGCGCGGCAGCTCGTCAATGCTGGCCCAGTCGGTGGGGTCGACCACCGCCACGCGCACGCGGTCGCCGTAGTCGCCCACCGGCAACACGCGCAGCTTGCGCACCTGCAGTTCGGTCAGGCGCTTGGCCACCGCGATGTCCACGTTTTCCAGCCGGGGCTCGAAGAACGGGAACTTCAGCTGCGCAGCCAGCAGCCGGGCGATGGTTTCGTCACTGACGAAGCCCATGTCCTGCAACACGGCGCCCAGCCGGCGGCCGGTCTGCTTCTGGCGCACCAGGGCTTGGGCCAACTGCTCTTCAGTCAGCTTGCCTTCGCGGATCAGCAGTTCGCCGAGGCGTATTTTGGGGATCACGGTGTGTTCCAGACCGGGGCGTCAATGAATGCAGGGACGTGCCTGCCCATTGGCAAGCGCATTGCGTGCGGGCCCTGGTCCGCACCTGCTTTGGCCTTATCGGCAGCTTGACGCAGTCACTTGAACAACCGCCAGAATGGCACGCGCCTGCGCGGCGCGGGTACTCAGTCGTTGAACACCGTGCCGTCCCGCACCACGGCCGCACCGCTGCGCGCCAGGTCGGCCACGGCCCGCTGGCCAAAGCCCGTCAACGTACCATCGGGCTGGCCCAGTCGCTGCCACACGCGGTGCACCAGCGGGGTGGCTGCAAACCACTGCAGCAGGTCTTCCAGGCCGCAGGCCCCGTTTTCCAGCAGGTGGTACTTCAGCAGCACCTTGGTGGCGTGCCAGTGGTGGCGTTCGGGCGCTGCCTGAAACCCGGCCAGCCGCTGGCGCGCCCGGGCCAGCGCACCCCCGACGTCGCGGAACACGGCGCCATGGCCGGGTATGACGACCTGCGCGCCCAGCGACTCGATCAGGTCCAGCACCCGGCCCACTTCGTCAAAGGCGTGCTCGCCGTCCAGTTCCGGGAACACCACGCCAAAGCCGTTTTCCCACAGCGCGTCGGCACTGATCAGCACGCCGTGCTGGTCGTCGAACAGGATCACGGAGTCCGGGTCGTGCCCCGGGGCGGCCAGCACCTGCCAGCGGCGGCCACCGGCCAGCACCGCCTGCCCGGGTTCAATGCGCCCGCTGGGCACGAAGCGCTCGCAGCGCTGGCCGGTGGCACGAAAGCTCAGGCGCTCCTCGTCCCAGGCCACCACGGCGTCGTAGCCGCCGGGCGGTATGCGCACGGGGCAGTGGAAGTGCCGTTGCACCGTGGCATTGCCGCCGCAGTGGTCAGAGTGCAGATGGGTGTTCACCAACTCGCGCAGCACCTGGCCCTGCAGCGCGTGGCGAACCAGTTCCACGGTCTGCTGCGCATGCAGCACGTGTGAACTGTCCACCAGCACCGCACCCGGCTCGTCGGCACTGCCGTGCAGCACCACGTTGTTGCTGGACAGCCAGCCCCGCTGCAGCACCGTCAGGCCTTGCAATTCGGGGTGAGGGCTTGGCGATTCGGCATTCATCGGGTGGGGGCGGGCCAGTGGGCCTGCGGCGGCGGTGTGGGCTTGCATCGTAAGGCGCATGGCGCCCCAAGGCCCCGCAGGCCACAGCGCGGAAGGCTTTGCAACAATGCAGGCATGAGCAACGCCACAGCCGTGTCTTCAGCGCCGCCCCGCGCCAGCAGGGTTCGCCGCCCATGAACAAGGCGTTTGTGAAAGAGGCCGAAGGCGACGACGACGATGACGGCGCGCCGCCAGGTCTGCCGCCCCTGCCGCCCGGTGCGCGCAACTACGTCACACCCGCCGGCTATGCACGCCTGCGCGCCGAGCTGATGACGCTGCTGGACGTGGAGCGGCCGAAGATGGTGGAAACCGTGTCCTGGGCCGCCAAGAACGGCGACCGCAGTGAAAACGGCGACTACCTGTACGGCAAGAAACGCCTGCGCGAGATCGACCGCCGAATCCGGTTCCTGACCAAGCGGCTGGACATCGCCGAGGTCGCCGACCCCACCGTGCACCACGGCCGCGACCAGGTGTTTTTCGGCGCCACCGTCACCTACGCACAGGCCTCGGGTGCCGAGCGCACCGTCACCATCATGGGCATCGACGAGTCCGACAGCCTGGCGGGCGAGGTGAGCTGGGTGTCACCCATCGCCCGCGCCCTGTTGAAGGCCCGCGTGGGCGACGAAGTGAACCTGGTCACCCCGGCCGGCGTGGAACGCATCGAGGTGGTTGACGTGCAGTACCCGGCGCCCTGACGCGCCCCGGGCGCCCACGTGCCCGCTTCAGCGGAACTTGTAGTGCGACACCTTCTGCACCACCGAAGACCGCCGCAGCGTGCGCAGCACGCTGGCGTAGTGAACGCGGTCGCGCACGCTGACCAGCAGCCGCAGTTCGATGTTGTCTTCGGCGGGCTCGGGGTCCATGTCGATGTGCACGATGTCGGCCTCGGCCTCGGCCACCGCAGTGGCCACCTGGGCCAGCACGCCCTTGCCGTTTTTCACCAGCAGGTGCAGGCTGGTGTCGAATGAGCGTTTGATCTCTTCGGCCCATTCCACCTGCATCCAGCGTTCGCTGTCGCGCTCAAACAAGCGCTTGCCGGTGGGGCAGTCGGCCACGTGCACCACCAGGCCTTCGCCGCGGCCCAGGTAACCCACCAGTTCGTCGCCCGGTATCGGGCGGCAGCAGCTGGCGAACTGGATCGACGTGCCTTCACTGCCGTCGACGAAAACCAGCCCCTGCCGGTTGCTGATTTCCTCGGCGTTGAACAAGCCCTGCGTCATCAGCATGGGGTCGGGCTTGATGCCTTTTTCCAGCATGATGGCGGACATGCGCTTGGCCATGATCACGGCCACCTTGCGGCCCAGCCCGATGTCCACCAGCAGCTCGGCGCGGCTGCGCGTGCCGCTCCAGCGGGTCAGCTGCTGCCAAAGGCCCGCCGCCGCGGTGTCGCCGGGGTCGGCCGAAGGCGGCAGCAGGCCTTCGGCGCGCAACGCCTGCGTGAAGAGCCGGTCGCCGAGTTCCTGCGACTCTTCGTTTTCCATGTTCTTCAGGTAATGCCGGATCTTCGAGCGCGCCCGGCCGGTGCGCACGATGTTCAGCCAACCCGGGTTGGGCCGTGCACCAGGCGCGGTGATGATTTCCACCACGTCGCCGCTTTTCAAGGCCGTGCGCAACGCCGTGGCTTCGCCGTTGATCTTCGCCGCCACGGTGTGCTGACCCACGTCGGTGTGGATGGCATACGCGAAGTCCACCACCGTGGCACCGCGTGGCAGCGCCATGATCTTGTTGCGCGGCGTGAAGACGTACACGGCGTCGTGGTACAGGTCAAACTTCACGTGCTCCAGGAACTCGGCCGGGTCGCGCGTTTCTTCCTGGATGTCCACCAGGCTCTGCAGCCAGATGGCCGACAGCCGCTGCGCTTCGTCGGTGCCGCCGCCCGGTTTGCCGTTTTTCAGCACCCGCTTGTCGGCCGACTTGTCACCGACCTTGTACAGCCAGTGCGCGGCCACGCCCGCCTCGGCCACCGCGTTCATCGATTCGGTGCGCACCTGGGCTTCCACCGCCGTGCCCAGCGGGCTGAGCAGCGTGGTGTGCAGGCTCTGGTAGCCGTTGCTCTTCGGGATGGCGATGTAGTCCTTGAAGCGACCCGGCACCGGCTGGTACAGCTGGTGCAGCAAGCCCAGTGCCGTGTAGCAGTCCAGCGGCGCGGCCACCACGATGCGAAAGCCGAAGATGTCGCTGACCTGCGCAAAGCCGGCGTGCTTTTCACGCATCTTGCGGTAGATGGAGTACACCGTCTTCTCGCGCCCGCTGACCTGCATCTTGATCTTGTGGCTGGCGAAGGCAACCTCGATTTCCTTCTGGATGCGCGCCACGATGTCGCGCCGGTGCCCACGTGCGCGTTGCACGGCCTTGGCCAGCGCGGCGTGGCGCCAGGGGTGCAGCAGCTCGAAGCACAGTTCCTGCAGTTCGCGGTACATCTGGTTCAGGCCCAGACGGTGTGCGATGGGGGCGTAGATCTCCAGCGTCTCGCGTGCGATGCGCTGGCGCTTGTTCGGCGCCATGGACTGCATGGTGCGCATGTTGTGCAGCCGGTCGGCCAACTTGATGAGGATGACGCGCACGTCGCGCGACATCGCCAGCAGCATCTTTCTGAAGCTCTCGGCTTGGCTTTCTTCGCGCGTGCTGAAGTGCAGCTTGTCCAGCTTGGTCAGACCGTCCACCAGGTCGGCGGTGGGGGCACCGAACTTCTCGATCAGTTCGGTCTTCGTGACCCCCTGGTCTTCGATGGTGTCGTGCATGAGCGCGGCCATGATGGCCTGCACGTCCAGCCTCCAGTCGGCGCAAAGCCCGGCCACGGCGATGGGGTGCGTGATGTAGGGCTGGCCACTGGCGCGGAACTGGCCCAGGTGCGCCTCGTCGGCGAACTTGTAGGCCTCGCGCACCAGCTTCAGGTCGGCCTTGGACAGGTAGCCCAGCTTGTCGGTCAACGCGGCGAAAGAACTGGCTTCGTCGGCAGGCCCCAGGGGCGCTGGCACAGGCGCAGCGCGCTGCAGACCTTGAAGGGCAGAGGGCAGCAATTCAGCGGCGAGCGAGCGAAGACCCATAGCCGGAATTTAGCGTGGTTTTGAGGCTTCAGCCGGCACGTTGAAGGGACACCCTGCGCACAAAAAAGAAACGCCCGGCCATGGTGGCAGGGCGCTCATCTTGAACAGGTGATGTGGCGGCGAACAAGCGCCGCGACAGGGTCAGGTCAGACCGGCACCTTGCGCAGCATCTCGATGCCGATTTCGCCAGCAGCGATCTCGCGCAACGCGGTCACGCCGGGCTTGTTCTTGGTTTCGATCTTCGGTGAATGGCCCTGGCTGAGCATGCGCGCGCGGTAGGTGGCGGCCAGCACCAGCTGGAAGCGGTTGGGAATCTTTTCCAGGCAGTCTTCGACGGTGATGCGGGCCATGGGAAACCTTCTTTCGGAGTTCAGCGCCGCCGGGCTGGCGACGCTTTTTAAGACTGTTCGGCGCTGCAGGCGCGACCGGGATTCAGACCAGACCCAGCGCTGCAAAGACCTGCGAGCGGTTGCGCATCTGGGCGGCGTACTTCAGTCGCTGCGAATGGACCACGGTTTTCAGGTCGAACAGCGCCGTTTCGAACAAGCTGTTGATTATAACGAAGTCAAAGCTGCGGGCCTGCGCCACTTCCTCACGCGCGTTGTGCAGGCGCTGCGCAATCACCGGCGCAGGGTCTTCGCCGCGGCGGTTCAAGCGCTGCGCCAGTTCTTCCCAGCTGGGAGGCAGGATGAAGATCAGCACCGCGTGGCCGAACAGTTTCTTGATCTGCAGCGCACCTTGCCAGTCAATTTCCAGCACCACGTCTTCACCGCGCGCAAGGCGCTCCTCGATCGCCTTGCGGCTGGTGCCGTACAGGTTGCCATGCACCTGCGCCCACTCGAAGAAGTCGCCGTGGTCGACCATGGCGCGGAACGTGGGTTCGTCGGTGAAGTGGTATTCCCGGCCGTCCAGTTCCTGCCCCCGCGGCGCGCGCGTGGTGTGCGAAATCGACACAACCAGCCTTGAGTCGAGCTCGAGCAGGGCCTTGACGAGGCTGGACTTGCCAGTGCCGCTGGGTGCAGCCACGCAGAAGAGATTGCCGGGTGTTTCCATCTGCTGATTTTGGCCCAGGTCGGCCATGGAAACGCTTGGTTGCCAACGATGCCGCAATGGTGCGGTTGCGTCCCCTGCTCTGGGGGCGCCAAGCGCCTGCTTTTTCAGCAGTACGGTGGGCGGCCAATGCCTGCCCGGGGTTCATGCCCTCTGTTGGCGAGCCGTTCTGCAGGCCTGCAGAAAGTCGTTGAGCAAGGCGGTGTCGTCCAGGTGCCGCCCAGGGCCCGGCTCGTGAAATTCCGGGTGCCACTGTACGGCCGCCACGTAGCTGCCCTCTTGACGCCTGATGGCTTCGATCATGCCGTCTTCGGGGCAGCGGGCTTCCACCACAAAGCCCGGCGCAAGGGTCTGAATGCCCTGGTGGTGGATGCTGTTGGTGGTGGCGGTGGCCAGGCCCGGGTACAACTGCGCCAGCCTGGAGCCGGGTTCAAAGGCGACGCTGTGGGTGTGGTTCTCGTAGCGGCCCAGTTCGCGGTGCGGCCTTGAGCCAGGCACCTGGGTCGCAATGTCCTGCCACAGGGTGCCGCCGAACATCACGTTCACAAGTTGAAGGCCCCGGCAGATGCCGAACACCGGCTTGCCGGCCCTGACGAAGGCGCCGATCAATTCCATCTCGTAGCGGTCGCGCACGGCGTCGCCGGCCCATTCGTCGCACAGCGGCACCTGTCCGTAACACTCCGGGGCCACGTCGTTGCCCCCTTGCAGCACCAGGCCGTCCAGCGCCCGTGCATAGTCGTTCAGGTCCAGGTCGCTGCGCTTGACCAGGCTGTCGCGGGTGACGGCGGGCACCATCACCGCCATCGCGTGGCCGGCAAGCACCCAGTGTGCGACCGATTGCTCCAGGTAGTGCAGCGTCTTCGTGAACACGCCCGGCAGCGGGCCTTGCGAACCCGGGTAGTAGATGCGTGCAGAAACGCCGATGAGCAGGGGCCGGGGGTCGGTCATGGATGCGGGGCCTGTGTGAAATGGCGGGGATCGGGCAGGTTGCCCTGGCAACGGAGCGCCCAGCGGTCTGCTGCCATGGCGGCGGCCAAGGAACGTTGTGATTTTCAGCCCCTTCTGCCCGCTCAGTTGGCCATGTCGAGCGGGGGGCTGCCAAAAAAACCCGCCTGGTGCTAGAGCAGGCCCTGTGAGGTGCCTGGCAACAGTCAGTCCGCGCCGCCCGGCCCCGACGTGGCGCCGGGCCCCGTGGCAGCTTTGCGCTCCAGCCGGTGCGACAGCAGCCCCAGGCCGGTGCCCAGCACCGCTGCCGGCGCCGTCACCCACAACGCGCTGCTCCAGTGCCCGCTGGCCGCCACCGCCGCGGCTATCAACGGTGTACCCACGAACTGCCCCAGTTGGGCGCCCTGTGTGAACAAGCCCTGCAAGGTGCCCACCTGCTGCGGCGACCGGGCCAGCACACTGGACGACGACATCACCGCAGCCGGGATGACCCCGCCCAAGAAAGACACCGCCACGCAGGCGGCGTAACGCAGGCCGTCGGTCAGGCCTTCGCTGCTGTAAACCCAGGCGCCGAGGCCCGTGCACACCTGCGCAGCAGCAATCAGCAAGCCCCGCGGCCAGCCACGCTGCACCAGCCAGCCCCCCAGCAGGTTACCCGGCACGCAGGCCACCAGCATGGCGCTGGTCAGCAAGGCCACGCTGGTGCCCCCCAGGCCGCGCTGTTCCTGCAGATAGGTGGGCAGCCAGACGATCAGCGCAAAGTGCTGTGTGGCCCAGACGCCGAAGGCCAGTGCCAGCAGCCACGGCAGCGCCTGCGACAGTGCTTCCTTGACCGGTGCGAGGAAGGGGGTGGAACGCGCTGTCCAGGGCTTGGGCGCCGGGCCGTAGTGGCGCCGCTGCGTCCACAGCGCTGCAGCGGCCACCCACAGCGCCAGCGCAGTGGCCAGCCACAGCCCGCGCCAGCCCGTGCGCGGCAACAGCCACGGTGCACTGGCCATGGCCAGGCCGGCGCCGGCAGGCATGTAGCTGCTCCACAGCCCCAGTGCAAAGCGCCGCTGGCGCGCGCCCGTGGCGGTGGTGATGAGCGCGGGGCAGGACACCACCACCACCATGAACCCCAGGCCTTCGAGGAAGCGGCTGGTGATCAGCGTCAACCAGCCCGAACCGGCCACCGCCGAGGCCAGCGAAGCCGCGCCACACAGCAGCAGGCCGCCCAGCACCATGCGCAGCGCACCCACCTGGCCCACCCACATGCCCACGGCGGCGGCGCAGAACACGGCCACCGTTGTCAGCATCGAAGACACCCAGCCGGCCTGCACCAGACTGAGGCCCAGTTCTTCGCGCAGCAGCGGCAGCGCCACGGGCACTTTGCCCACGTTCAGGGCCACTGCGAACCCGGCCGCCGTGGCCGCCAGCACGGCGGGCCAGTGCGTGGGTTGGTCGGCCCCAGTTGCCGTGGCCGCCGCGGCGGGCCGCTCGGCCGTCAACGCGTGTGGCCTACCGTGAAGTCGTTCCGCTCGCTGCGGTCCACACCGCGCAGCAGCCAGATCGGCCGATTCGAAAAACTCACCGGAACGCCGCTTTTCCCGTCCGCCGGCCGCAGGTTGCGCTCGAAGACCGATGTGCTGGGCATGTAGCGCAGCGCCACGCCGGTGCGGCGCTGAGTCGAGCGGTTGGCCGCAGCGCCGTGGATCATGTACACGTCGTGCAGCGACATCTGGCCGGGCTGCAGTTCCAGGTCAACAGCGGTGTTCTCGTCGAAGGTCTGTGGCGCCAGGCGCTGGTTCAGCGTCAGGTCGTCGCGGTCTTCGTGCAGGTGGTCGTGCAACTGGCTGCCCTGGTGCGAACCGGGTATGACGCGCAGGCAGCCGTTTTCGCGCGTGGACGTTTCCAGCGCCAGCCACACCGTGCAGTTGGCCAGCGGGCGGATGGGCCAGTAGTGGCCGTCCTGGTGCCAGGGCGTCTCAAAACCATCACCGGCGGGTTTGCAGAACACATGGCAGCCCCACAGAACGACGTCTTCACCCACCACGCCGCTGACCAGTTCGACGATCGCCGGGTCCATCGCCAGGTCAAGAAACTGCCGGCTGCCGCGCACGCCTTCTTCGTTGCCCTGCGGGCCGCCTTCGACGTGTGCCGACACCAGTTTCTCAGGCCGCACGCCCGGGTTGCGCGCGATCAGCTCGTCCAGGGCCTGCACCATGCGCTGCACGCGTTCGCTGTCCAGCCGGAAGCTGGGAATCACGTAGCCCCGCGTGCGGTAGTGGTCCGCTTCGGCGGGTGACAGTTGCGCCATGGGAGTTGTCTCCGTCAGTCTGGGGTGATCGTAACCAGCGTGCGTGCGTTGACTGGGGCAGAGCAGGTGCCAGCGCCGACCTTACCAACGCGCCCGGTGCATGACATAGGCCATGCACAGGCCGTAAGCCACCATGCCCAGGCCGGCCAGCGCAAAGATGGTCCAGGGCTCGGCCTGTGCTTCGGCCAGCAGCCATCCGCCCAGGGCCACCACCATCAGGCGCAGCGTGCCGGCCAGCACGGGCCCCAGCGCATGGCCGGCGCCCAGCGACGAGAAGTACAGGCACAGGCCCATGCCGAACAGGCCGTAGCCTGGCCCGGCCCAATGAAAGTACAGCGCCGCCGATGCCAGCACGGCGGGGTCTTCTGTGAACAGCGTGGCCCACAGGCCGGGCAACACTGCCAGGAACAAGCCCAGCAGGCCCATGCCCGCCAGCACCACCGCAGCGGCCACCCACGCCACGCGCCGCGCACGCTGCACCTGCCCGGCACCCACCGCCAGGCCCACCAGCGGCACCGACGCCACGCCGATGGCAAATGCAATGGGTACCAGCAGGAATTCCAGCCGCGTGCCGATGCCGTAGCCTGCCAGCGCCTCGGTGCCAAAACGCGCCACCAAGCCGGTCAGCACCAGGATGGTCAACACCGTCTGCAGCGGCGACAGGCAGGCCAGTGCGCCCACGCGCAAGATGTCCCAGGCCAGGTGAAGCTGCAGTGTGGTGCGGGCCAGTGCCAGCCGCAGCCGGGCCTGGCCGCCGTGCAGATAAGCCAGCAGCACCAGCGCACCGCAAAGGCAGGCCACCACCTGGCCCAGTGCCACGCCGGCCATGCCAAGCCGCGGCAACCCGAACCAACCCAGCCCGAAAGCGCCGGCCACCAGCACCTGCGCCGGCGCCACCAGCAGCAGCGTGGCCGATGGCACGCGCATGTTGCCGCTGCCCCGCACGACCGAGGCGCAGGTGTTCAGCAGCCACACACCGGCCGACCCCAAAAAGGCCACGTTGGAATAGGCCACCGCCTGCGCCAGCGCTTCGCCGCGCCCGCCCAGCAGCGCGTACAGCGCCGGGCCGAACAGCAGCATCAGCGCCGAACTGACCAGGCCCGCAGCCAGCCCGATCCACACCGCATGTGCAGCCAATGCGTTGGCCCGGTCGGTGTCGGCCGCCCCCAGCGCGCGGCTGATGGCCGAAGACACGCCGCTGCCCATGGCACCGGCCGACAGCATCTGCTGCAGCATGACCATAGGAAACACCAGCGCCATGCCAGCCAGCGCCGCAGAGCCCAATTCGCCCACAAAGCGGGTTTCGGCCATGGCCGCACCGGCCGAAGCCAGCATGGCAGCCATGTTGGGCAGCGCAAAGCGCAGCAGGGTGGGCAGGATGGGGCCGGTGAGCAGCCGTTGCTGATGCGCCGCGTCTTCGCGGGCCTTGGCCGACAGCGGCTCGGGGGGCACACCCGCGGCCGGTGCGGGCGTGTCAGCGTTCAAGCGTCGTAGCCCGGGTTTTCTCGGTCCAGTTTGCGCAGCAGCGCAGGCCAGGCCAGCTGCGCACCCTTGCCAGCGGTGGCGACCTTCGAAACCGTGGCGTTGGCCTTCAAAGGCCCGGGGCCAATGAGGTTGAGCTCGCCGCCGCCGGCCAGCGCGTCGATCTGGATGCGGCAGGTGTTTTCGAAGAAATACATGTTCAAGAACGCATCGGGGATGGTGCCTCCCACCGTCAGCAAACCGTGGTTGCGCAGCATCAAGTAGTTCGCCCGGCCCAGGCTGGCTTGCAGGCGCGGCTTTTCATCGGGGTTCAGCGCGATGCCTTCGTAGTCGTGATAGGCCAGCGAATTCAGCACCAGTGTGGACTGCTGGCTCAACGGCAGCACCCCGGCCTTCTGCGCGCTGACGGCCACGCCGGCACGGCTGTGGGTGTGCAGCACGCAAGCCGCGTCGTCACGCAGAGCATGGATGCAGCTGTGGATGGTGAAACCGGCCGGGTTCACGGGGAAGGGCGATGCCTGCAGCTTGTTGCAGTCCTGGTCCACCAGCACCAGACTGGACGCCGTGATCTCGTCGAACATCATCCCGTAGGGGTTGATGAGAAAGTGGTGCCCGGGGCCCGGCACACGGGCCGAGATGTGGGTGAAGACGAGGTCGCTCCAGCCATAGGCCGCCACCAGGCGGTAGGCGGCCGCCAGCTCCAAGCGCAGCTGCCATTCTTCAGCGCTGACCACTTCCTTGAGCGATGGGATCTTCATGCGGTGTCTCCTGGACGCAGTTGGCGAGATGACAAGGGCGCCAGGCCCTGGCGCATGCCAGACCCAATGATGACCGAGCCCGGTGGCGGGCCCCCCGAGGGTTTCCCATCCAGAAGGTGTCATGTCGGTGACGCCCAGCCGTTGGGCAGACCAAAAAAAACGGCCCCGAAGGGCCGTGGTGTCAGGCGGCGCGCATGCGCCGCTGGCGGGTGTTGCCGGTCAGCCTTTCTTGGCCCAGGCACTGCACCAGCCGGGGCCGGCCACTTGCTTCGTGCCGAACAGCGGGCAGCCACCCCAGGGGTCGGTCGCCTTGCCTTGGTACAGGGCGCAGTTGTTGCACTTCTGGTCCTTGGTGTGCTTGGGGAATTTCTTGGTGTCGGCTTTCGTGGTGTCGGCCACGTAACCCAGGGCAATGGCCTGGGGGTCTTTTTCGTCCACCTTGGCTTGTGCGTGCGCATTGGCAGCTGCCAAGGCGGTGCCGCAGGCGGCAACTTGCATCAGGAAAACGCGGCGATTGCTGATCGACATCAAAAGGTCTCCGAAAGAGAGAGGGTGGGTTGATTGACGGGCCCGGGCTGCTTGGGCTTCAGGGCGTTGTTGTTGTGGTGGTGCCGGCGGGGGCTGCAGCGGCCGCGGCGCTGGCGCCCAGGCAGGTGTTGCAGCGGCCCAGGCCCCGCAGGCGCGGGTCGGGCTTGCCGTCGCCGGTCTTGAAGTTGGCGTGGCAACGAATGCACACGTACATCTTCGAACTGGACATCATCGGCTTCACGCCGGGCTCAGCATGCGGGCGCGCCGCGGTGTACTCGGCCTGGGTTTGCCGAAGCTTGGGGCCTGCGGCGGCGGTGGAGGGGGCTGGCGTGCGGCGAGTATTCATGACTGGTGCTGGGCCGCCGGGGCGGCTTGGTCGACGCGAAGCCCCTATTGTCCAATGAAATTGGCCCGCCCGTCTCCACTCGGGCCATTTGTAGCTGAAATCTTCGGCGCCCATGCGGAAGGCAACGGGCCTCAGGCTCCACCGGTTGACCTGGCGGTCAATCCGCAGGGTCGCTGGGGTCCGTGGGGTCGCGTGTCGTGTGGTCGAAGTCGGGCACCAGCACGACGCAGCTGATGCCGCGCCCCGGCGCCTCGGACCATTCGACACGGCCCGCCAAGGCCTTGGCCCTTTTGCGCACCCCGCCCAGACCCAGCCCATGGGCCCAGGCCTGGGGAGCACGGCCTTTGCCGTCGTCGGTGACGCGCAGCTGCAACTGGCTACCCGACAGCTCCAGCGCCACCTCGATGCGGGTGGCGTGGCCGTGGTACAGCGCGTTGCTGACCAGTTCACGAAGGATGCGCGTCAGGGCCGACCACTGCACCACCGACAGCCGCAGATCGTGGTCGATGGCAAAGGACCACACCAGCTCCGCGCCGGCAGCGTTCAAGCGCTGGCTGAGGTCGGCCTTCCACTCGCCCGCAGCGTGCGACAGGGCCTGTTCAGGTGCTGCCAAGCCACGGGTCAGCGTTTTCAAGTCCTGCAGCGTGTGCCGGATGTAGTCCTCCATCTCGGGCTTGGTGGACTGGTACATCAGCGTCAGCAGCCGGGCGCCAATGTCGTCGTGCAGGTCCTGCGCGATGCGCAGGCGCTCTTCGCTGCGGCCCTGTTCCACCGCCTGGTCGTAGGCCACGGTGCGCCGCAACTGTTCCAGCATCCGCTCTGCCAGGCGCGCGTCGTCGTCGGTGAAGAGGCGCTGACCGCGCTGGGCAAAACGCAACATCAGCGCGTGCGGCTGCGGCGGCGCTTCGTTGCGCAGGGGCCGCCCGCGGGGCGGCAGCACCGGCACGACCATGGCCGCACCGCCACTGAGCACCCGTGACCGCGAAGGCACCCGGGCCACGCGTTGCATGCGCAGAGGGTCGAACAGGTCGCGCATCAGTTGCGCCAGCAGCAACGGGTGGCGCTCGGGTTTGCTTTGCAGCGCGCGCGCGGCGCGGTACAGCAGGTCGAAGATGCGCTCGGTGCTGAGCATGCTGCTGCCCAGCATCTGCCGCAGGATGAACTGCCGGGCGCCGCCGTACAGCAGCACGGCCACGAACACGGCCACGGCCAGGGACAGAAAGGGCCCGGTTGAAAACAGCGACACGAACACCAGGTCCAACGACGCGGCGACCGAACTGATGCCGGCCAGCAAAGCCAGTTCACGCAGCACGCGTCGGTTTTCCGCCAGAAAAGGCACCAGCACCAACAGCGTACCCAGGAACAGGTACCAGGCGACCGAAGCGCCCACGGCCACGCCATGCGCCAAACCCGGCAGGCGCGCCGACAGGGCCACTGCCGCGCTCATCAGCACCAGCGTTGCGACAACGATGAAGGCAAAGCGCTTCATCGCCAGCGCAAAGGGGTTGGGTTCCAGCGCGTAAGACTCGCGCGCCACCGCGCCGGTCACCACGCCCAGGGCCAGGCTCAAGCCTTGAGACCACCACCAGGCCCCGGGCAGCCATCCGGCACCCACCGCCACGGCCCACAGCAGTGACGCGGGCCAAACTGCCAGCGCGATCATGGTCGCGTTTTTCAGCCGCAAGGGATACAGCGCAAAAGCGTGCACGATGGCCGCGCCGGTGCACGCGTCCAGCACCAGTCGCAACGGCAGGTCCAATGCCAGCAGGCGCGCCGGCGCACCCAGGCCGGGCAGGGTTTCCGTAGCAATCGCCAGCAGGTTGCTGGCGTGGCACATGCTCATCAACAGGAACAGCAGGTTGTGCAGCTTCGGGGCGGCCAGGGCCACCACCCAGCCCACCAGGTACAGCACCAAGCCCGCCGCCGCCAGCATCCAGAACAGCCAACCCAGCCCCTGGTAGCCGCGCGGCGTGGCGGCGACCTGCACCTGCTGGTTGTCGCCAAAATGCAATTGCACGCGGCCCGTTGCCAGCGCGGACCACAAGACCTGGTTCTGATGCAGCAGCCGGTGGCGAAGACTGTCGTCAACCTGCCAGCGCGGAGAGCGCTGCAGCAAGGTGGCGTCCACCGCCGTGGTGCTGCCCCCCGGCGCCCCCAGGGCGACCAGTGCCTGGCCACCCATGCGCGCGAGGTCGGGGTTGGCGCTGGCGTGCAACACCAGGTGGCCTTGCGGGGTGGCCGTCCACTGGCTGTCGAGGTACGGCGTGCTGGCAAGCCAGCGGGCCAGCGCAAAAATGCCCAGGCAACCCAGCAGTGCCAGCACCACCAGCGCACGGCGCGTGTGCGCCATGGTGTTGTCGCCGTTGCCGGCATTGTTGCCGGTGCCGAAGGCGCTGGGTTCAAACCCCGAGTCACCCTCATTGCCGCCAAAGCGGCTGGTGGGCGGCGTGCCGGGTTGGGTGGTCGGTGACTGGGGCGTGGAAGCCGCCCACGTATCGGCCCCAGGCGTTTTCATGTCTTGCCGGCGGGGCGCACTGGACTGCGGGGCGGGTGTCAGCCCGCGGTCACACCAGGCCCTGCTTGCTTGCCAGCACCGCAGCCTCGGCCCGGCTGGAGACGTTGAGCTTCTTGTAGATCGACTTGATGTGGTCGTTGACGGTGAACCACTTGATGCCCATCAGGCTGGCGATTTCCTTGATGGTGAAGCCCTTGCTCAGGTAGGTGAGCACCTCGCTTTCGCGCGGCGTCAGGCGCTCGTGGTCGGGCGGGCTGCCCAGAGGCACGGGTTTGCTGGTGCTGAAACTGTGTGCAGGCGCAAAGCCGGAATCGGGCGCGCTGTCGTTGGGCGCGCCGGGCCTGAAATGGGTGAGCAGGCGGCGCGCGATGGCGGGCGACAGCGGTGGCTGGCCGCGCACGATTTTCTGCAGCTCTTCAACCAGCACCTCGAAACGGTCTTCCTTCAGCAGGTAGCCGTCGGCGCCGCACTGCAGCGCCGGGAACAGGTGGTCGTCATCGGAATACAACGTGGTGACGATCTTGGTGGCTGGGTAGTGCGTCAACTCGGCCAGCAGTTCCATGCCGTTGCCGTCGGGCAGTTCCAGGTCGACCAGGATCAGCTTGAAAGGGTCAACGCCGTGCAGGCCCTGGTCGCCGCCCGTGAGCGCCACCTGGCGGCGCGCGCTCTCCAGGTCGCCCGCTTCGGTGATGGCGATGGCGTCGCTGAAACTTTCGCGCACTACGCGGCACAGAAAACTGCGCGCCACCGGGTTGTCTTCGAGGATCAATACCTTAACGGACATCTGAGCTCGAGCCTTTAAAAGCAAGCCGTGATGCTAGCGCGGTTCTGGCCGCCCCCGGGCGAAGGTCGGTTGCGTGTCAGTCGTTGACCAGGATCAGCTTGCCGCGCACCTGACGGCTGGCCATGCGTGCGTACGCCGCTTCGATCTGCGCCATCGGCATGCGCTGGTCGATCACCGGTTTGATCTTGCCCTGCCCGTACCACTGCGCCAATTGCTGCAGCGCCGCCGCGTTGGCCTTGGGTTCGCGCTTCACAAAGTCGCCCCAGAACACACCCACCACTGACGCCCCTTTCAAGAGCGCCAGGTTCCAGGGCA
>JAYSXE010000122.1:0-1654 GCA_043717565.1 Burkholderiales bacterium
TACCAGCGGTCCAGCGGGCGAAAAATTTCCAGCCGCACGCCACTGCCGGCAAAAAGCTCGCGCACCGGGCTCATGCTGGCGATGCTGCCAAAACCGTCCACCACCAGATGCACCGCCACACCCCGCGCCGCCGCGCGCTTCAAGGCGTCGGCCACGCACTGGGCAGCCGCGTCGTTGTGGAAGATGTAGGTGGCCAGCCAGACCTCGGTTTGCGCGGCGTCGATGGCCGCGCACATGCGCGGAAACAGCATGTCGCCGCCTTCCAGCAGCTGCACTTGGTTGCCCCCCGACACCTGCGGCGCCGGCACCACGGTCCAGCCGCGCATGGTTCGCAACAGCTTGCGGCCGGCCATGTTGTTGTCAGAGGCAGCCATCAGCCCAGTTCCAGTTCGGCCACCAGCGGCAGGTGGTCTGACATGCGCGCCCAGCTCATGCCCTGCGGCGACATCGTCGAGCGGCAGGTGAGGCCGCGCAGGTAAAAGCGGTCGAGCGCAAACACCGGCGCCAGCGACGGAAAAGTGGCGGCCCGTGGCGACCCTTCAGCGCGCGCGCGCTGCAAGCCCAGCTCGGCCATCGGGGCATCGAGTTTTTCGCCCCAGTCGTTGAAATCACCGGCCACCACCAGCATCTCACCGGCCGGAACTTCGCGTTCGATGAAGCTCGCGAGTTGCTGCACCTGGCGCAGCCGGCTGCTGTGCACCAGGCCCAGGTGCACCACCACCGCGTGCACGGTGCAGCCGTTCCACAGCACCGGCACGTGCAGCAGGCCGCGCTGCTCAAACCGGTGGTCGCTGACATCGTGGTGTCCGATGTCCCCGAGCGGCCAGCGCGACAGCAGCGCGTTGCCGTGTTCACCATGGCGTGTCACTGCATTCGTGCGGTAGGCCACCTCATAACCATCGGGTGCCAGGTAGTCGGCCTGGCCTTGTTTCGGCCAGCCCTGGTGGCTGTGGTCAAAGCGCCGTGCTTCACGGGTATGAAACAGGCGCACTTCCTGCAGAAACACAATGTCGGCGTCGAGGGCTTCCACCGCCAGCCCCAGGTTGTGGATTTCCAGCCGCTTGCGCGGGCCCAGGCCGCGCACGCCTTTGTGGATGTTGTAGGTGGCCACGCGCAGCGTGCTGACGCCGGTTTGCGGCGGCAGCAGCGTGGAATTCAGCGGGTTCAGGCGGGCCATGGCGCTGCGCTTCAGGTGCCCTGCACAAAACGCGGCAGTTGCAGGATGGCTTCTGCGTTGCTGGGTGAAAAGCAGCGGTCTGCAGCGTCGCGCCAAGGCAGCCAGACACTGGCGGTGTGCTCGCGGGGGTTTAAACGTGCGCGTTGGCGGCGCTGCAGCGTGAGGCCAAAAACATGCTCGGTGTTCTGTGTCACGCCGCTTGCATAACGGTGGCGCCAGATGGGGTAAATCTCATAAATGTTGGCCAAGCCCCAGTCTCGCAACTGGCCGCTTCTGATGCCGGTTTCTTCCTGCACTTCGCGCCGCGCGGTCAGCGCCAGCGGCTCGTCTTCGGCGTCGAGTGAACCGGTGACGCTTTGCCAGTATCCGGGGTGGTCGGCGCGTTCAATCAGCAGCACGTCCAACCGGCCAGTGTGGATGACCACCAGTACCGAGCGCGGGATCTTGAACGGCCGGGCGGCGATTGAATCAAACACC